>NZ_AP018921.1 GCF_003945385.1 Pseudonocardia autotrophica | reverse complement strand
GCGCACCGGCCTCACCCCGTACACCCGTCTCGGCGACGGCCCCTACATCATCCTCGCGGCCGCCGCCGTCGCCGTCGCTTGGCTGTCCGCAGCCCGCCGTCACGGACGCATCGTCGGGTCACCGCGCCCCGCAGAAAGGTAATCCTCCGTCCCATGGTCAACAGATCGCCCGCACACCGCACAGGTCTCCCCCAGCGCAGAGTCCGACCGCGCCAGGCCCACGCCCTCCTCGCCGCCGGCACCGCCCTCGTGCTGGCCGGCTGTGGCGCAGAGAGTGCGTCCGACACCTCGAACACCGCCGCCAACACCACCACTGCAGATCTTTTCGCCCCGGTCGGACACGTACACGGAGTGGGCGTCGACCCTGCGGGCGGCAGCGTGGTCGTTGCCGGCCACTACGGGCTGTTCGCCCTCGCCCCTGACGGGACACTGGTTCCTCGCCAGGACCCGCCGGAGACCGCGGGGCCGGACCTGATGGGGTTCACCGTCGCCGGGCCCCGCACCTTTCTCGCCAGCGGACACCCCGCCCCCGACGACGCCGGCACCCCGAACCCGGTCGGGCTCGTCCGCAGCACCGATGCGGGCACGACGTGGGAGCCCGTGAGCCTGCAGGGCCAGGTCGACTTCCACTCTCTCGACGTCGGCGGCACCTCGGTTGTCGGGCTCGACGCCACCCGCGGCCTGCTGATGGTCAGTAGCGACGGCGGTCGCACGTGGCAGGAGCGCGCCGCGCTGGATGCTCTCGACATCGCCGTGGACCCCTCCGACGGGGCCCGGGTGCTGGCCACGACCGAGAACGGGGTGGCCGCCAGCCAGGATGGTGGCTCCACCTTCCGCGGCGTCACCGGTAGCCCGCTGTTGGCCTTCGTGTCGTGGGCGGGCGACGGCGCCGTGTACGGGATCGGGCCGGACGGAACGGTGCACGCCAGCACCGACCGGGGCGCGACCTGGCAGCGGCGTGCCGGTACCGAGAGCCCGCCGCAGGCCATCACCGCCGAGCCCGGGGGCCGGTTGACGATCGTGACCAACGACGGCATCCACCGGTCGACCGACGGCGGCGCCACGCTGGCGCGCATCGCCTGACCAGTGGGTCGGCTAGCGGCGGAACGACACGTGAATGTGATCGTAGTGCCCGCCCACCGGGTCGGCGGGGTCGTAGACCCCGCCGCCGGTGTAGTCGCTCCACCGACCGGGACCTGCCTGGGGCCGTAGCCAGATCTGGCCCTGCCAGATGACGTAGGAGACGTCGAGGGCGACGGCGTTGCGCCGGAACCACTCGGCGATCACCCAGCCGTCGTCGACGTCGCGGCCGGAGGCGAAGCTGCCGGCGGGTCCGGGGAACAGGTCGCACCCCTTCCCGAGGGGGTGATCGCTGGTCGGGTTCGCCGGGCGGTCGGCGAAGCAGCGCGTCGAGGTCAGGTACGTGGTCTTGCTGAGCGCGCCGAAGGCGGTCCGCACCTGCTCCAGTGCGAACCGCGTCGTGGGGGTCACACAGCCCCGGGTGGTGGGGTCGTCCTCGGTGCAGCCGGCTGGGCGCGGCCGCGGGTCGTCGCCGATCACCGCACTCGAGGGGTCGGCGCAGCTGCCGCCGTCCGCGGTCGTGCGTGCCCCGGTGGTTCGCGCCGCCCCGTCACCGACCTCGGTGAGCACGTTCGCGGCGGTGTCCTCCCATTTGGCGTAGGCAGTCGGGAACGCCGAGCGTTGGACCGCCTGGGCGGCCTCCCACAGCTCCATGTCGGCCCATCCGGTGATCTGCAGCAGTCGGTCGTAGAAGATCGCGGCCGAGTACCGGGGATCGGTGACCTGCTCGGCCGAGCCCCAGCCCATCGACGGGCGTTGCTGGAACAGCCCGAGCGAGTCACGGTCGCCGTAGTCGAGGTTGCGCAGGCCGGACTCCTGCAGCGCGGTGGCCACGGCGATCCACACAGCCCGCTCCGGGACCGCGCGGTCCCGGCCCACCGCGACGATGGTTGCGGCGTTGGCCAGTTGCTCGGCGCCGAGTCCGCTGGGGCCGGTCGCGGAGATGGGCACGGCCGCTGCCGGGGGCAGGCATCCCGGTCCGACCGCTACCGGGGTGAGGAAGTGCCCCATCGCGATCCGGGCCAACACCAGCCCCGCGGCGAGGACCCCCACGACCACACCGACGGCGAGCAGCCGCACACCCAGTCGCCGCAACGCCACGGCGGCGTGTTCGACGCCGTTCACGGCCCCATGGCGGACGCGCCGCTCGGTGGTCGTCGCGGACGGCTGGGCTTGTCCGCTCGTGCGGGGGTCACCATCGTCGGGCGGCTCCAGGCAGGTCGGCCAGCGGCCGCGTCGTCTCCACCGGCGTGGGAGTTGGCTGCTGCTGGGCAGGACGGATGGCGGGTAGCGGACGGGTCGGGCTGTCGTCGTGCTGGCCGACCGCTCTCAGTTGGGTGGTCGGGGGGTCGCCATCCGGTTCGCTCTGCGCTGCTTGGGTGTCCTCGGCGGGTGCGGTGAGCAGTCCTCGCCGATACAGCACCGCGAGGGCGAACCCGCACAGCAGCCCGATCACCAGCAACACCAACCACGGCGCATACGGCGCCCCGGCGGAGCGGGCCAGGTCGATCGCCCAGCCCGTCCCCGCGTTACCGAGCAGGATCCCCACCCCGCACACGGTGTTGTAGAAGCCGTAGTGGGTGGCGACGAGCCGGTTGCGAGCGAGCCCGACGATGGTGTCCATCTCGAACGGCAGGACCACGGCGGTCCCGATCGCGAGCAGCGCCGCGGTCGACAGCAACGCCGCCACACCCAGCACCGTCGCGATCACCGCGCTGACGTCGGGCAGCGCGACCAGCAACCCGTCGGCGGCGAGCAGCGGCACGAAGGCGACACCGAGCATGACGAGGCCCCGGCTCAGCGAGCCCGCCGGCCCCCACCGCGCACGACACCAGGCGGTGACCTTCATCTGGGCCGCGATGGTGACCCCGCCGGACACGACGTACAACGCTGTCACCAACGCCGTGCCCAGGTTCCCGTCGCCGGCCAGGGTTCGGGCGTGCAACGGCAGCGCCAGATACACCTGATAGGACAAGACGTAGGTGCCGATCATCGCGACCGAGAAGGGCAGGAAGCCCCGGGTCGTGGCGACGTCGCGCCACTGCGCGAGGACCGGGCGCCGCTCGGCGTCGCCGCCGCCGTCACCGCGGCGGGCCGGCAGGGCTCGGATCTGCAGCACCGTGAGCACGGCGAACACGGCGGCGGCGACCAGGCAGGTGACGGCGA
Source organism: Pseudonocardia autotrophica (assembly GCF_003945385.1). NCBI lineage: Bacteria > Bacillati > Actinomycetota > Actinomycetes > Pseudonocardiales > Pseudonocardiaceae > Pseudonocardia > Pseudonocardia autotrophica. The sequence goes on along the minus strand of NZ_AP018921.1, from coordinate 285,909 downwards.
AGCCGATGCCGGTCAGTGCCAGTCCGACGATCGGGCCGATCAGGATGCCCGCCTGGTAGAAGATGCTGAACAGCGCGAACGCCTCGACGCGTCGCTCACCGGTGTCATGGGCGATGTAGGCGCGCACGGCCGGGTTGAACAGCGCCCCGGCGAATCCGGTCGCGGCCGAGGCCACAACCAGGGCCGGGACGTTGTCGACCAGGCCGATCAGCGCGAATCCGCCGGTGCGCAAGGCGCAGCCGGCCACGATCATCGGCTTGTAGCCGAACCGGTCGGCCAGGCTGCCCCCGACCAGGAACATGCCCTGCTGGGAGAAGTTCCGTACCCCGAGGATCAAGCCGACCATCAGCACCGAGAGCCCGAGCCCCTGGGATAGGTGGTCGGCTAGGTACGGGATGAGCATGTAGAAGCCGAGGTTGATGGTCAGCTGGTTGAGCAGCAGCAGCTGGACCGGCCGGTCGAACGACCGGTATCTGTCGAGTACCCGCATCAGCTCTCGCGTCCTGTAGGCCGGAGCACGGTGGCACAGCGGGTCCAGCGGTGGACCTCGACGGCGTCGGGCCGGTCGATCTCGTCCGGGTCGTGCAGCGGAGGGGCACCGACGGTGATCCCCTTCGCCGCGCAGAACTCGTCGTTGTAGACGGTGTCGAAGTAGCGCTGCGGGCCGTCGGGGAAGACCGCAGCGATCCGGGTGCCCTCCGGCCGGGTCCGGGCCAGCCAACCGGCCACCGTGCCGACGGCGCCGACGCTCCAGCCTCCGCTGGAGTAGCTGGCGCTGGCCATCGCACGGCACGCCGAGACTGCCTCATCCGCGCCGACCCAGTGCACCTCGCTAAAGATGCTGTGGTCGACGTTGCGGGGATGGATGCTCGAGCCGAGCCCCCGCATCAGGCGCGGTCGCGCGGGCTGGCCGAAGATCGTGGACCCGACCGTGTCGACCCCGACGACCTCCAGGTCGGGCAGATGCTGGTGTAGCGCGCGGGAGATGCCCGCCGAGTGGCCTCCGGTGCCGACCGAGCAGACGAGCACATCGATGTCTCCGAGCTGAGCGTGCAGTTCGTCGGCGAGCGGGGCGTAGGCGCTGACGTTGTCGGGGTTGTTGTACTGGTCCGGGCACCACGAGCCGGGATGCTGGTCGAGCACCTCGGCGACGCGATCGCGGCGGGCCTGCTGCCACCCACCGCACGCTGCCGGGCTCTGCACGGTCACCACCTCGGCACCGTAGGCACACAGGAGCCGATACATCAGCGGTTCCATCCCCGGGTCGGACACCAGCGTGACGGGGTGCCCGAACGCGATCCCGGCCAGGGCGAGGCCGAGACCGAGGGTGCCGCTGGTGGACTCGACGATCCGCCCGCCCGGCTCGAGATCACCGCGTTGCCGGGCCTGCTCGACCATATGCAGGGCAGGGCGGTCCTTGATCCCGCCGGGATTGGTGCCTTCCAGCTTGGCCCAGAACCCCCGTCCGGCGGAGCTGAAGGGTGTGTCGATCCACACCGTCGGTGTGGAGCCGACGACGTCGGTCAACTGGAAGCAACGTCGCGCAGCGACGCCGGGGGCATCGGCGGGAAGAGTCGTGAAAGGAGTGGACATGACAGACCTCATTCGGGCGCGGGCATGTGCCGCACCGCCAGGGAGCGATGTAGGGGCGCGAGAAGCGACGACCGGGATCGGATCCGTGGTCGCCGAGGCCTCTATGTCCGCGAGATCTGTGCCAGGACTAAGTGGTGACGCCCACCTTCTGCTCGAGCGGGCGTGGTCTTGACTGCGCGGTGTATCCGCGGCGGTGCCCGCATCGCGGCCGCTACGCGGATCTCGACGCCCGCTCCGGCGAAGACGTCCGGTGGGGCGGGACGGTCAGCGCGAGCCGTGAGAGTCGACTCGTCGTGGGCTCCGTCCTGATGACACACAGGAGCATCAGGATGCGAATGCGGAGCGGCGGGGCGCTCGGCACCGATCTGGTCTCGGTGGTCGGCCGACTGGTCAGCCGCGACGCCCGCGGCCGCCGGCGACCCTGTCAGCTGCGTCGAGGACTTTCCGGCGACGAGCTCAGGGCCGTGGACCGGCAAGAGCAGGTGCAGCCCACAGATCAGCAAGACCATCGACAGGGCGAGGAGTACCACGGCGCGGCGGGCACCGGATCTTGGCACCCGTGTCCCCAGCACGCCGACGAGGTTGCTCACAGTAGCCGAACCGTACCAGCGTCATCGGCAGGCCCGTCCGCGCATCCCAGCGTTGGTGCGTCATCACACAACTCGCGCACGACGTCCTATCGGGGCGCGGCTATAGACACGACCATCGATGTCTCAACCAACACTGCAGGTCAGAGCGGTTAGAGAGTGCGGCGTCTCAGGCGTAGGCGCCAGCAGGTCGACGACCACGGTGAATGGCTGACCCCGGCCGCTTCATGACGAAGACCACCCACCCGTGAATGAGGTACCCGTTTCGACGAAAGATCGTCACTTAGCGTATACCTGCCGATGGTTATCGCTTCGTCCTGATGGTGCACGCTGCACCCGCTGGGTGGGCCCGGTCTGGCGGCATCCGCGGCCCACTGGGGTGGGCGCCTCCGCCACCGCGCCGCAGCACGGGCGGGCCGATGCGACTACCAGCACGGCAATCGTCTCGACTGCGAGTGCCCCAACGCGGGACGTCCGCTCCAGGATGGGTAACCGCCTGTCGTTCATTTCTCGTCGCTGCAGTGGCGTCCGTGAGAAGCGGTGGTGGACCCGATCACGGCGGGTCCGGCGACGGGTGCGTGCATCGCCGACAGCCTCACCGGCGTGTTCTGTGGCCCAGGCACTGTCGCCCCGACGTCATCGTCCGGGCAGGCGCCACTGCGTGGCCGGCAGCAGCGCGGCGCGGTTCACTCGGCCGGCGTGCCGCTCGACCAGCTCGAACATCGAGGTGATCAGGGTGTCGGCGAGCAGGTGCGGGCGCAGGCCCAGCTCGGCGAGGCCGGTGGAGACGACGTTGTAGTGGTGCTGGTCGGCTTCGACCCGTGGGTTGTCCAGGTGCGTGATCTCGGTGCAGGGGTGTGTATCGGCGACGAGTTTGGCCAGCTCGCCGACCGAGAACGACTCGGTGAGCTGGTTGAACACCCGGAACTCGCCGCGCGCCGCGGGGTTCTCGACGGCGAGCCGGACGCACTCGACGGTGTCCCGGATGTCGATCACGCCGCGGGTCTGACCGCCGGAGCCGTAGACGGTCAGCGGTTCGCCGAGCACGGCCTGGACGATGAACCGGTTGAGCACGGTGCCGAACACCGCGTCGTAATCGAAGCGGGTCGCCAGCCGCTCGTCACGGCCGGTCTGCGCGGTGTGGTGGCCGTAGACCACGCCCTGGTTGAGATCGGTGGCCCGCAGGTCCCACGCGCGGCAGGCGAACTCGATGTTGTGGCTGTCGTGGACCTTGGACAGGTGATAGAAGCTGCCCGGCCGCTTCGGGAACAGCACCCGGTCGCTGCGCCCGTTGTGCTCGACGGTCAGCCACCCCTCCTCGATGTCGATGTTCGGGGTGCCGTACTTACCCAGCGTCCCGAGCTTGACCAGGTGGATGTCCGGGTCGGTCTCGGCGATCCCGTAGAGCAGGTTCAGGGTGCCGACGACGTTGTTGTGCTGGGTGTAGGTGGCGTGGGCGCGGTCCAGCATCGAGTACGGCGCGGAGCGCTGCTCGGCGAAGTGCACGACCGCGTCGGGGCGGAACTCGGCGAGGGTGGCGCTCACGTACTCCGCGTCGAGCAGGTCGCCGTGATAGACGGACAACTGGGCGCCCGAGACCTCCTCCCAGGCGGTGACGCGCTCGTCGAGCCTGCGGATCGGGACCAGGCTCGTGACGCCGAGCTCGTCGTCGTAGCCGCGGCGTGCCCCGTTGTCCAGCACCGCCACCTCATGGCCGCAGTCGGACAGGTGCAGTGCTGTTGGCCACCCCAGGTAGCCGTCGCCGCCGAGGACCAGAACCTTCATCGACACCCCTCGCCTCATCACGTCGTCCGCCTTGTCCGAATTTCTACCCGTGTTCGGCCGACCCGGGACCGCCACCATCACCCAGGCGTGGCCAACAGCCCGTCCATCGCCCGCCAACCGTGGTGCGCGACGATCACGCTCGTGCTGGGTGGGTGTGGACATTTCCTCCTGATCGCGGCCTCGCTGGCGACGGCGTGGCGCGGCACGCGCACGGTCGAGCGAGTACGCCGGATCACACCCCTCGCCGAGGCGCCGGGCGACGAGGACGGCTCGGTGACGATCGTCGTCCCGGCCCGGGACGAGGCGCCCCGGATCGGGGCCTGCGTCGATGCGCTGCGCGCGCAGACCATGCCGGACGTGCGGATAGTCGTGGTCGACGACGACTCATCGGATGGCACCGGGCAGATCGCGGCCCGGCACGCAGACGACGACCCACGGGTGACGGTCGTGCGCGGCGAGGGTCGCCCGGCCGGCTGGTCCGGGAAGGTCGCGGCGATGCAGATCGGGTTGGATACCGACCGCGTCGCACGGGACCGGTCCGGGATCGCGCCACCAGAGTGGCTGCTGTTCGTCGACGCCGACACGCAGCTCGCGCCCGAGCTGCTGGGCCGGCTGCGAGCCACCGCGGTGCAGCACGACGCGGACCTGGTCTCCGCGGCCGGCACCCCGCCGCCGGGCGGGTCGGCGGCGTGGTCGCTGCTGATGCCGACCGGGATCGTGTTCATCGGCGAACACGCCGACCCGAAGGGCCGGGCACGGAGAGCGTTGGCGATCGGTCAGTGCCTACTGGTGCGCCGCGACCGGTTCGACGCGGTCGGTGGCTGGACGGCGCTGCGGGATCGCCGGATCGAGGACGTGCTGCTGGCGACCCGGGTACGCGACGACGGCGGCCGCACCAGGCTGGTCGACGCCCACGGCCTGGTCACCACCAGCGGGCTGGACCCTTTCGGCGCCGGCTGGGCGTCGTTCCGCAAGACGCTGGTGGCCGCAACCGAACGGTCGGTGCTCGTGCTGGCCGGGGGCGGGCTGACGCACGCGGCGATGTCGCTGGCCGGGCCGGTGGCCGTGGTGTGCGGGCTGCGGGTCCGGCGGGTGGCGCGGACGCCGGGCCGATCCGGACGCGGCCGAAGCGCCCGGGCTATCGGCCTGGTCACGACCGGGCTGCTCGGCTGGGGCGCTGCTGCGGCGGCGCACCACCGCGCCGCGCGGCTGATGCGCACCCGGACCGCGTTCGCGCCACTGGCCCCGCTGATCTGGGCGTTGTTCGGCGCGGTCCTACTCGACGGCGCGCGAGTGGTGCTGCGTGGCACGGCCGGGTGGAAAAGCCGCGACCAGTGACCCGTCACCGGGTTCTCGGCGGCATGAATGACCACCCCGTGATGGTCGAGCACACCGTGGCCGACCACGGCGGCGTCGCGACGTGTGAGGTCGACGGTGCACCCCGTTCTCTCGCACGATCGTGCAGGCGGCCGCGCCCGCCGATTGAGCTCGCCAGTGGCTCGGCGTGAAGTCGCCCGGTACGCGCGTGGTGCCCCGTCCCCGTCTGAAGACCCTCGCCCCGCCGGCCCGTCACAGCGCACGAGCCGGCGGCGCCTCAGTCAGCATGGAACGACCGTCCCGTTCCCCGTTTCGACCGAGGCGGTGGTGGCCTGGACCTTGTCGCCGATCTGCAGCTCCTGAAACCAGGCCTGCGCGTCGGGCTCAATTCGTTAGTTCATCGTCCTACTTGATGTTGTAGTGATCAGTTGGTTGCGGACCGTCACACTACGAGCGGATGGCGGCACGCGACGTGTGCCGAACCAAGAAGCCATAGCCACCCATTGACTGACACAGGATCGCCAGGTCGCGTCCACAAGAGGACCGCGTCCACAAGAGGTAGGTCGTACGTCCAGCGGCACAGTCGAGCGCCGATCTGTGCCTGCGCCGGATCAATTGCTGCCCTGCGCTACCGTAAAAACGTCCGAGTGATGCCACTCGGTCCGGTTGAGGGGAGGAGTGTCGTGCTGGCGGACGCACGTCCTTCCTCGACGCGGGCGCTGCTCGTGGCCGCCCTCGCGACCGCCGTCCTCGCGATCGGGATGGACCTGGCGGCCGGTGAACACCCCGTGCACGCTGCGACGGTCGGCGTGGTCGCGGCATCGGTCGCGCTCGCGCGCCTGGTCACCGCACGTCGGTACGAGGGACTGCTGGCCATGGTCAACGGCGCTGTTGTGGCGCAGCCGGCGTTGCACGCCTCGACCAAGCTGGTCCCGCCGGTCACGGACCACTCCGGGGAGATGTCGCTTTCGGTCGTGCACGTCGTCCTGGGGGCACTGATCGTCGTCGCCGTCACCCAGGTTCAGCAGCTCGGCAGCCTCGTTGCTGCCCTGCGTCCCTTGCTGGTTGCGCTGATCCGGCGCATCGCCTCGACGCCCAAGCGGCCGGTCCGCTCGCCGCGCCTGGTCGGCTACGAACCGGCGCTGCCCGTGCCCCAGTGGTCGATCGTCCGCGACGTCGCCCGACGAGGCCCCCCGGTGTCGGCGCTGGCCGCCTGACCTCGCCGAGACATTTCGCACGGGTGTTCGGGCGGCCCATGGCCCGATCACCCCCGTCTCCGGTGTTCCGGAGCTTCCCGCCTGGAGTTCTGTCATGGGCGTCATCTCGACGTGTCGGCATCGAGCATCCGCAGCGACACTTCCCGTTCCCACCGCACCGAACGGCCCTCCCCGGCCCGCCGGACGCCGTCCGCGTGTGTTCGTCCGTACCGCGACGACCTACGACCTGTCCGCAATGGCCGGCCTGCATGTCGCACACCTGCCGATCGGCTTCTTCCCGCGCCTCGGCACGGGTTTCGTCGCACGCTGGCAGGCCGCCTTCCTCGACAGCCCCCACGCCATCGGCCTCGTTGCGATCAAGCGCAGCGACGACGCCAGCGCCGAAACGGTCGTCGGGTTCCTGGTCGGTACCACGGATCGCCGCGCGTTCCGGCGCGAATTGCTGCGGCGCCACCGGGGAGCACTCATCCGACACGGCCTCTTCGCTCTCGTGGCCCGCCCGCGGCTTCTCGCCACGTTCCTGCGCTGTCGAGCGACGACCTACGCCGCCCGCCTCTGGCGGGGACGCTCGGGCACGCCCACCGCGCAACCACTCGAGCGCGAGGAACCGACCGGTGAGCTGACCGCCGTCGCCGTCGATCCGGGGACCCGTGGAGCCGGCGTCGGGCTGGTCGAGATCTACCTCGACCGTTGTACGAGCCTCGGGGTTTCCTGGGTCGAGCTGGTGACCGCGACGGAACCGGACTCCGCCGTGCGGTTCTACGAACACACCGGCTGGACCTGGCTCCACCGGAGCCGGACCCGCGACGGCGTGCCGGTCGCGCACTTCGGGCGTTGTCTGGCCACGACGGATCGTGCATGACTTCCGCTGCACGGAGCGCGACGCGCCGCGACCGGCTGCTCCCGGCCGCGGCGCTCGTGCTGCTTGTCCTCGTCACCGCCGGATGTGCCGGCGCCGCGCCGGCCTCGCCACGCCTCGATGCGGGTGCACCGACGCCTGCACCGGTCACCAGCGCACCTGTCCCCGACGACGTGGCGACGGCTCCGCGCACCAGTCGCGGGGACCTGTCGAAGGAGGCCGCCGTCGCCTTCGTCGAGGCGGTCGGCAGCTGGGAGGAGATCGAGCCCACCGCCGCCAGCGAGCGCGTCGTCGCGGCCGGCTACCCCGCAGCCCTTGGCGCCGTCGCACCGCAACTGGTCGATCTCCCCACCCCCCGCGCACGGACACGGGTCGTGTTCGCGCAACAGGGTGGCCTCACCGCGACCACGGCGAGCGTGATCGTGCTCGCCGAGCAGAGTTGGGGCGACACCGGGCACGACGGTGTGCGACAGCTGGTGCTCGACGTCCGGCTCGTCCTGCTCGCGGGCCGGTGGGAGGTCACGGCGTCGGTCGCTCCCCCTCGCCCGCCTCTCGCCCCGGCCCGCGCCGGTGGGCCGACCGCTCTCGGACGCGCTGTGCTCGGGGACCCCGCCCTCGTCCTGCCCGAGCCGGTGCGGGCCGACATCGTCGAGCGTCGTGTCGGCGACCCGATCCTGGGTGTCCTGCAGCGGCTTGGAGCCCGTGCCAGGATCGACGTGCAGGTCGCGGCCACCGGTCACCCCGGCACGGTCTATCCGACCAGCCGGTTGTCCAACCATGCGGTCGGTCGGGCGTTCGACATCAGGGCGATCGACGGCGTGCCGGTCGAGGAGCTCCGCGACGGCGGCCGCCTCGAGGCCGTGATGACGGCCGCCGGCGAGGCCGGGGCGACCGAGGTCGGCGGGCCGATCCGTGTCGCCGGGCCCGGGTACTTCACCGACGCGGTCCACCGCGACCACGTGCACGTCGGGATCACTCCGGGTAAGCCGGCTGCCCGGGCGGTGACCCGGTGAGGGCTTCCGTCGCGAGGCCAGGTGGGGCTGTGACCCGCGGGGCTCGGGTGTCGGGGCTCGCGGTCGCCACCGCCCTGTCCCGGGTCCTGGGTTTCATCCGTGCGTCGGTCTGGGCCGCGGCCTTCGGGCTCCACGTGGTGGGCAACGCGCTGACCCTGGCCAACACGCTCCCCTCGATCGTCTACACCCTGCTGGCCGGCGGTGCGATCAGCAGCGTGTTCGTCCCGCAGCTGATCCGGGCCGCCGCGAACGGGCGGCAGGAGGGTGACGCGTTCGCCGGCCGCCTTCTCAGCGTTGCCCTGCTCGTCCTGCTCCCTGCGACGGTCATCGGGGTGCTGCTGGCCCCGTGGATCGCCCGTCTCTACACGGGCGGCGCCTGGCCGCCGCGGGACACCGCTCTCCTCGCCGCGTTCCTGGCGTGGTGCCTGCCGCAGATTCCGCTTTACGGGATCTTCGCGGTGCTCAGTCAGGTGCTCCTGGCCCGGGACCGGCCCGGGCCGATGATGTGGGCCCCGGTCGCGAACAACGTCGTCGGGATCGCCGCCGCGGTCCCGTTCCTGTTCCTGGGTGGGATCGCCACTGGGCCGGACGCGAACGCCGCGGAGACGGTATCGCCCGGCGAGGTCCTCGCCATCGCCGGCGGCGCCACCGCCGGCGTACTGGTCCAGGTCCTGGTCCTCCTGCCGGCGCTGCGCGCGGCAGGTGTTCGCGTCCGGCCCCGCAGAGACCTCCGGGCGGCGGGAATCGGCCGTTCCCTGCGGCTCGCCGGCTGGACCGTCCTGTTCGTCGCCGCCAACCAGATCGCGTACTCGATCACCGCGATCGTCGCGAATGCGGCCGGCGCGGCCGCAGACACCGCCGACCACGCGGCCGGCCTGGCGCAGTACACCAACGCTAACATGATCATGTTGGTCCCGCACGCGATCATCGCGGTCTCCGTCGTCACGGCAGCCTTCCCGCGCATGGCCCGCGCAGCCGTCGAGCACGACGTCGACCGCGTTGCCCGTGCGGCAACGGAGGCCCTGGTGCGGTCGGGTCGGCTGCTCCTGCCCGTGGCGTGCGCACTGCTGATCACCGCGCCGCTGATCACTCGACTGCTGTTCCCCGGCAACCCGGGGCCCGACACGTGGTTCATGGGCCTGGTGCTGGCGACCTTCGCACCGGCCGTCGTGATCTACTCGTTCCAGTTCGTACTGGTCCGGACCCTGCACGCGTGGGAGAACACCCGGGGCCCGGCAATGGTGCAGATCGTGATCGCCCTGATCCAGTCGCTGCTGGCCGTGCTGGCATCGCTTCTGCTGCCCGCCGGGTACGTCGTGGTGGGGCTGGGCGCGGCCTTCTCGCTCGCCTACACGGTCGGGCTGGTCTGCACCGCCCGGCTCATCGTGCGAACCACGGGACGGCGACCGCTCCGAGGAGCCGCCGGAGCGCTGCTCCGACCGGCTCTCGCTGCGGCGACCGCGGCGCTCGGGGCAGGTGCCGTTGTCGCGGTCAGTGGCGTCGGCCCGGCCACCGACCTGTGGCATTCCGCGCTCGTCCTCGTCGGGGCCGTCGGAGTCTACGTCGCTGTCTTCATCGTCGCGGCAGGTCACCTATCGAAGGGCCGTCCGTGGACAACGCCGTGAACGTGCGAGCCAATGCCGTGTCGGTACGGGTGCTTGTGGTGGAGGACGACCATACGATCGGAGACCTCCTGCAGATCAACCTGCGGAGCCACGGCTTCGACACCGTGTGGCGCACCGACGGCGCGACGGCGCTGAGGGCGGTGGCCGAGGTTCCCTTCGACCTGATCCTGCTCGACCTTGGCCTGCCCGATATCGACGGGACCGAGGTGTGCCGCCGGATGCGGACGGTCCTCCCCGAGGCGATCATCGTCATCCTCACCGCCCGAACCGCGGAGATGGACGTGATCGTCGGTCTGGAAGCCGGCGCCGACGACTACCTGACCAAACCCGTCCGTCTCGCAGAACTCCTGGCCCGGGTCCGCGCGCACCTTCGCCGGTCGGAACCGAAGGGCACGACCCAGGTCATCGAACTCGGTGACCTGCGGATCGACCTCAGCGGTCGGCGCGTGTCGATCGGGCACACCGGTGTCGAGCTGCGGAACAAGGAGTTCGACCTGCTCGCTCGCATGGCGAGGGAACCCGGCACGGCGCTGAGCCGTGACCAACTCATGTCGGACGTGTGGGACGAGCACTGGATCGGCCCGACCAAGACACTCGACGTCCACGTCGGCAATCTGCGCAGGCTCCTGGCGTCCTTCTCCGCACACCGGGCACCCCGCATCACGACCCTGCGGGGACATGGCTACCGCCTGGAGTGGCCACCGAACGGCGGCGAAGGGACGGATCGATGAGGTCGCGGGTCGTGGGACTGGCCCTGATCACCGCGACGTTCGCCGTCGCGCTGTTCGGGATACCTCTGGCCATCGGCCTGGCCGAGTTCGCTGTTTCCGAGGAACACTCGTCCCTGCAGCGGCTGGCCGGGTTCGCGGCGCGCAGCGTGCAGAGCGACATGGCCCATGACCGCGTGCCGCGCGCGCTTCCGGACGGCCCCAGTGACGCTGCCGTGGCGCTCTACGACGCCGACGGCGCACTGCTCCTCGGAGCAGGCCCCTCGGAGGGTGACGCCGCGGTGGACTACGTCCTCGGTGGGCGCACCGGGCTGCCGCCTGCCGACGACCTTGTCGTGGCCGTCCCGGTCAGCGGCCTACACGACATCGTCGGTGTTGTCCGCGCCACCGCGCCCTCGTCACAGGTCTACGCATCCGTGATGCCGATCTGGCTGGGGATGGCGGCTCTGGCCGCGGTCGTGCTGGTGTCGACATGGCTGCTCGCTCGCCGCCTGGCGCTGCGCCTGTCCCGACCTCTCGACCGACTGGTCGACGACGCGGACCGGTTGGGCGACGGGGACTTCGGCATCCGCCCGAAGCGCAGCGGCATCGCGGAGACCGACCGGGTGAGCGGAGCCCTGAGCCGTACCGCATGCCGGCTCGACGACCTCCTCGCCCGCGAACGCGCGTTCTCGGCGGAGGCCTCCCATCAACTCCGAACCCCGCTCACGGGTCTGCGGCTGCGACTGGAGTCCGCACTCGACGCGGCGGAGCCCATGACGAGACCGCAGATCGAGTACGGGCTGGGGTCGATCGACCGGCTCGAGCGGACGATCGACGAGCTCCTCGCCCTGGCGCGCGAACGGCAGACGACCTCGGCGCCGGCCGACCTCCCACGCCTGTTCTCCGAGTTCGACGACGAGTGGCGCCCGCGCCTGACGCGGGACGGCCGCTCGTTCTCCTCCCTGCTACCGGGCTCCCTGCCCGAGCCGGACGCCTCGTCTGCCGCCGTCCGGCAGATCCTCGGTGTCTTGCTCGATAACGCGCTCCTGCACGGAGCCGGGGATGTGTCGATCTCCGCTCGTGAGGTCGGCGAGAACGCGATCGCGATCGACGTCGGCGACCAGGGCCCCGGGGTCCCGAGCTCCGCCCTCACGAATCGGGACGTCGGACGCGGCATGGGTCTGCCACTGGCACGCCGCCTCGCCGAGAGCGAGGGCGGGCGGCTCACCGTCGGCACAACCTCGTCGCCGGTGACCCTGCTGCTACCGAGCCGGTCCAGGGCCGGTTCTGCCGAGGGCTCGGAAGACCCCTCAGCCCCGCCAGCAATGCGATCGACCGGCCGACCGGGCCACTGAGGATGCGCACGCCAGCTCCCTAATCCTCCGGACCCGCCGCGGTCTGGGGCGGGACTCGGCGACGGGTTCATGGCACAACTATCGCCCATCGAACCGTGACGTTACCGAGAACAACCGGGTACGGCGCACTCACTCGCGACCACCCGACAATTTTTACCGTCGCCTTAACTTCTGTTGCACTTCCTCTGCACGACGCCTCCTAGCCTCCGGTGCCGAGGGTGGCGGAGCAGCCGCTGCGGAACAACTACCCGGAGACGCGGAGTGACGACTTCTCCCCAGACCGTGCACCAGCAGATCATCGACACGCTCATCGACGACCCCATCCTGGCGATGCTCGGGTTCGACCACCGGACAATCGGCGAGGAGCGGACCGGACACAACCCGCGGCTCGTCGTGAGCTGGGCGGACGAGTGGTACGGCTCGGCGTCCGAGTTCCTCGGAACGGTGACGATCGAACCTGTCGGCACCGATGATCGGACCAGGACGGCCGTACTCGACCGGGTGGAGCAAGCGCTGGCCGCGCTGCGCGCGGGACGACCGATCATGCGTGTCCGCCGGTCGGGGGGACACCGGTCTAGCACGTTTCACGTGCTCGCACGCGGCGCGCCGTGCGAGGCCGGAGCCATGCCCGTGCTGGCCGGTCGGGACCAACGGTGACGCTGCTCGACATCGAGAAAGACGGCACACCTTCTCACAGCGAGCTGGGCGGCGGCGGTCGTGTCGTCGCCGTCAGCTTCTGGGCCTCGTGGTGCGTCGCCTGTCGGGAGGGGGAGCACTCCGCGTCGGTCACCGTGGCCGAACAGGACCGCGACGCCGGGGTCATGCTCGTCGGAATCGGCTACCAGGACGGCCCGGACTCGGTAGTGGCCTTCCTGGATGCGAGGCGGCGCGGCGGGGACGACTACCGCTATGTGACTGTCCCCAGCCCGCGCGCCACCCGCGACAGCGGGATCTTCGGCGTGCCGGAGACCTTCGTGCTCGATCCGGCCGGCACCGTCGTCGCGAATACTGCCGGACCGACGACCTACCCGCGGCCGGCCCGTGCGGTACTCGCCGGCCAGCGCCCACAGCAGCGGACAGCGGTGCCGGTGCAGCCCCCTTCCGGGGCGCCACTGGGTTTCGGGAGCTGAGATGCTGCGGACCGGCGCGCGCTCGGAGCTACTGTGGACGATTGTCGTCGTCGTGCTGGCAATCGTCGGGATCGTGGCGTTGTGGCCGCAGGACAACGATTCCGCGTCCGACGACCCGCAGACGTCGCCGTGGCGGGTGACGGGCGAAAAGCCGTTCATTGCGATGCCGCCCGACGCCGAGCTGGCTCCGCTACGCTCCCGCGCGGACCTGGCGCCATGTCCGACGCCAGGGGGCGTCGGGCCACCGCCCGGGGGGCCGCTGGCCGGCATCACGGTCCCGTGTCTCGGTGCTCCCGGCACGGTCGACCTGGCCGCTGCGCTGGCGGGGCGACCGGCGCTCCTCAACGTGTGGGCGTCCTGGTGCACGCCCTGCCGCGAGGAGATCCCGGTGCTCAACGCCTACGCCGAGCTGCCCGACGCGGTGCCCGTGGTAGGCATCGATGTACGCGACGACGCCACCTCGGCCCTGGGCCTGCTCGCCGATCTCGACACCCGCTACCCCTCGGTCGTCGACACGCGCGGCACGCTGTGGGCGGCCCTCCAGGTGCCCAATGCCATCCCAGCCAGTTACGTCCTGCGACCCGACGGATCAATACGCCGAGTGGCCTCGCCGATGGTCTTCACCGACCCCGGCGAAGTGGCCCGGACAGTACAGCGATACCTGGCAGAGCCGTAAGCGGCCGCATTATTACGGATCGTCACCAGACGCGTCGGAGTGGTTCATCGACCGGACAGCAGCAACCGTGGCGAATGGAACACGGTTCTACCACGCGCGCAATCGCCGATTTGGTTTCCCATCACGCGGAGGGATCTTGTACACAACCAACCCCGCGGACGATGACGGCCCTGCGCCCGCGCGCCGCAGCTATATCCGCGCTCATCGCAGTCGGCCTTTGAAGCCCGATGCCTACGGCCGGCGTCAGCAGGCCTTCTCGCACGTGAGCGACGCAGACACGTGACTGCCGTCCAGCTCCGCCGAAGAGCCACACGCAGGCTCCCTCATCCCGTCCGCAGAAGGTACGTGGCCGATAGCCGGGCGCCGGACCGAGCCGCACATGTTGGCCGAGAACATCGGTTCGCCGAGCGGCGACACCGTCGACCGGCGAGGTGTGGCGGAGTGCACCGATGCCACGACTAGCGTCGGATGCCGATGGCACCTCCAGACCAGACCGTTCCTGGACCAATGGGCTGGCGCTGTCGATCAGCGCGGCGCTTAGCGCTGGCGCGGGGATGTTGAGCTGGGTACTCGCAGCCCGGTTCGTCTCGCCGACCGCCGTGGGAGAAGTCTCGGCGTTCGTTTCAGGATTCCTGCTGGTGGCGGGCTTGACCGAATTCAATCTAGGTGTCGCGCTCATGCGCTGGGTGCCGACCGGTGGGCGCCGCGTTGCGGCCTTGGTCGGTCGTAGCCTGCTGGGCGCAACCATCGCAACGGCCATTGTGGCGCCGCTCTACCTTCTGTTGCCCGGCACCGAGGTGATCCGCCAGGCCGCCGGTGGTGGAGCGCCCGCCGTGGCCGTGTTCGTTCTGGCCGCCGTCGGCTGGAGTACCCTGCATCTGCTCGACTTCATCATGGTTGCAGTGGACAAGCCCTGGTGGTCCGTTGCGCGCAACCTCCTGCTCGGAAGCAGCCGAATCACCATCCTGCTGCTGCTTGGCGCCGGCGCCGACGCTACGGCCCTGCTGTGGGCCTGGGTGGGTCCGATCGTGGCCTGCGCTGTCGTGTTCGGAATCGCCGCGGTCGTCGTGACGGTACGACACGGACGTGCCGCAGCAGAGAGCTCGAACCTCCCCGCACGCCGCGAGGTCGTGGGATTCCTCGGCCCCACCTGGGTCGGCTCGCTCGCCCTGGCGTTGCTCTACCACCAAGTCCCGCTACTGATCACCTTCCGGTTCGGCCCGGACGTCGGCGGCCGGTTCTTCATCGTCTGGCAGGCCGTCGCGGTCATCGACATCGTGGCCACCTACTTCGTCAGCTCGCTCTCGAGCACCGTTGCCAGAAATCCCGGCCGCATTGTGACGCAGGCACGTCGCGCCCTCCGTCGTCTTCTCGCGCTCTTTCTTCCTGCGTTGGCTATCGGAGCCGTGTTCGCCGGCCCCTTGCTCGGAATCTTCGGGCCACAGTACGTCGAGCTAACAAGCGCGCTGCGCATTCTGCTCGCCGGTGCAGCGGCGCGGTTGATCGTCGTCCATGTCCTCGGCGTCCGCCAGGCAATCGGGGATGCGACAGGATTCGCCCGCCCACACATTGCTGTGGCCGCGACGACCCTTGCCTCATTGGCGGTCGTACCGACCGTCGCTGGAAATGTCGCGCTCAGTGCGGCTTGGGTCTTCGTCGGCGTCCATATCGTCGCCGCGGCGACGCTGCTCAGCACCCAACCTGCCCGGGTGCGCGCGATCGCACCCCAGCAGGTGCCGAAAGGAAAGCTCGATGCCTAACCTACGTCAGGCCATCCGACGCGCGATCAACCGGAGCACCGATCTGGCAACTGCACCGCTACGCAGCCTCGCCGCTGCGACGCTGCGACGCCGGCCGGAGCTCACCGCACGGTTTGCCGAATGGTCGTGGCTATGGCAACCCAGCTGGAGTAAGTCGATGCAACAGTCCCTGTTCAGCTCGGGCATCGACCCCTACGATCGAGCAAACGAATGCCTACGAGCAGCAGAAGTACGCCGACATCATCCGAGTACTCGGCGACCGACACGTCACTCGAGGTCTTGAGGTCGGGTGCGCCGAAGGCCTCTTCACCGAATCACTGGCAGCACTGTGTGAGGAGTTGGTGGCCGTCGATATCTCGGAGATTGACGTGCCCCAGACCCGGTTCAACCGCGGGGACGCGCCGGTCGACCTGGCCCCGCTCGGCTCCGCATGGTGGGCCTGGTCCGCACCCACCGGGAGGACCGACGCATGATCTACCGGTTGACCAGCACCCACCTGGTGGCCCTGATCGAGGAAGCCCTCGGCTTCGCCGGCCACCTTGTTCACGACACCCCCATCACGACCAACGGACCCCATCCCCGGCGGCACCGATGACGCGGTGACCCCACCGACCGCACTGTCGCTGGCCCCAGGGCCAGCCCGTGACCGCTCGAAGCACACGGCTCGATCCCTGACCCCTGGCAGCGCACGCGGCGCCACCGAGACACGGCCTGTTCTCACCCCTCCAGGAACCATCACGGCGGCCGAGCGCTCCGGGGAGAGGCAGCAGTTGCCGGTCGCCAATTCGCCGCAACCGGAGCATCCACGCCACCCTCGTGGTGCAGGAGCGCTGTCCTTATACCGTCGTACCGCAGCGGGCTCACGGGCCGCCGGTCGACAGGTGTCGAGAAGCGACCCATGCCGGCACTGATCGTTTCGAGGGATGAGTTCGTGCGTGGGCAGCGGTCCGACGGCGCTGGGGCGCCGGGGCGCGATAGTGGTGGCGCCGTGCCGCAACGACCGATCACGAGACGCAGACTCAGGCGCAGTACCGCCACCGCCGCCGACCGCTGGATATGACACTGGTGCGCCGCGCTCCTCAAGCCCGGACGTTGATCGTGGCCATCATGCCGGCGTCTTCGTGGTCGAGGATGTGGCAGTGGTAGACGCTGCGGCCGGGGTGGGTGGTGAACGGGATCCGGATCCGTGCCCAGCCTTGTGCAGGGACCAGTACGACGTCTTGGGGGACCCCGAGTGGTGGGGTGCCGTCGCTGGTGGCGAGCACGGTGAATGGCCATACGTGCAGGTGGAAGGGGTGCGCTAGTGGGCTCGGGTTCGTGACGAGCCAGTCCTCGATGGCGCCGAGCTCGACGGTTTGGTCGTCTCGCTGCGGGTCGAAGGTGCGGCCGTCGACTGTGAACGACATCCCGCTTGCGGCGGCCATGCCACCCATGCCCATCTGGAAGGTGATCTGCCGCTGAGCGGATGCGCCGCCGGCGGCGGGGGTTTCAGCGGGGAGAGCCGCCGGCAGCGGGGGCGCGGTGACCGGTGTCCCGGCGGCGATCATGGTGGCCAGAGTCGTGGGCCCGCTGGTCGCGGTGCCGCCGCCCATCATACCGCCCATGCCGCCGCGCTCGACCGGGTCGGTGCGCAGGGCGTAGGGCCCGGCGGCGCCGGGACGGACAACGACGTCGGCGCGGTTTCCGGGCGCGAGCACGACCCGGTCGCGGGTTGCGGGTGCGGGAAGGAACGTGCCGTCGTAGGCGATGAGCCCGAGTTGGTGGTCTTGCAGGCCGATCGCCAGCGCCCGCGACACGCAGCCGTTGATGACCCGCCAGCGTTGGGTCGCGCCGGGGGTGGCGGGGATGGTGGGCTGGTACTGGCCGTTAACCAGCACCATTTCGCCCTGGCGGCCCATGGCCCGGTCCATGGCAGTCGGGTCCACGATCTGTCCGCCGCTGTCGAGGGTGGTGTCGGTGATCAGCAGCACCCGGTCCGTGGAGACCGCCGGCTCTGGGGCGCCTGGCCCGGGATGCGGGTCGACCAGCAGGACCCCTGCCAAGCCAGCGAAGACCTGGTCGGCGACTACGCCATGGTGATGCGGGTGATACCAGAACGTCCCCGCGGGGTGATCGGGCGGGATCCGGTACAGGTAGTCGAACGAGGTGCCGGGGTCGACCCGCACAAACGGGTTGTCGCTGTTGGCCTGCGGGGACACCCGCAGGCCGTGGGTGTGCAGGTTGGTGGGCTGGTCGAGCCGGTTGGTCAGCCGCACGGCGAGTTCGTCGCCGGGACGGACCCGCAGCGTCGGGCCGGGCGTGGAGCCGTTGTAGCCGAGCGCGGCGGTGTCCTGCCCGCCCAGTCTCGCCCCCGGGGCGGCGGTGAGTTCCACCGCGAGTCGCCCGCTGCGGCTGGGCGCTACGGCTGGGTCCTGCAACGGTTCCCCGGCGGGGAGCCGTAGCCGGCCGGTCCCGGCACCGGAGAATCCGCCGAGCCAGCCGGTGGCACCGGCCGCAACGGCGGCGGCGCCGAGCCCTGCCAGTCCCAGCGCGCGGCGTCGGCTGATCGAGGTCGCCGCGCTCATGCCAGCTCGTCGCGGCGGTGGTGGTACTCGTCCTCGTCGATCTCGCCGCGGGCGTAGCGCTCGTCGAGGATCTGTCGCGCCGACGGGCGAGCCTGCGGCGGTCCCGCCGACCGGGTTCCCTCGCCCGGTGCCGCGCCGGCACGTGCGCGGCTCTGGGCGAGCCGGAACACGACATAGCCCAGCAGTATCAGCCCGATCAGCACCAGGACCGGCCATACCCAGGCCCAGCCCATCATCGATCCACCCATCATCGTCATGACCTCCTCGCCCGGCGCCCCCCTCGGTGCAGGGGGCGTCGGATGTCGCTCTCGTGCAGTGCAGTGATCCGGCTCGGCTACCCGGTGGGGTGGCGCGCTATCCGGTGGTGGTGGGGTGCCCGGAGGCGATCCAGCCCTGGGTGCCGCCGGTGACCGATACCGCGTCGAGTCCGGCCGCGGTGAGCAGTTCGGCGCCTTGGGCGCTGCGACCGCCGGACTGGCACACCAGGTGCACCGGACGGTCGGTGGGGACCTCGGCGAGGCGGTCACCGAGTTCGGGCAACGGAATCAGGCGGGCGCCGGGGATGTGGCCCCCGGCGTACTCGTCGGGGTTACGGACGTCGATCACGGTCGCCTCGCCGGTGTCGCGGGCGGCGGCGAGGTCGTCGACGGAGATCTCACGGACGGTCATACGGTGTGCTCCTTCGTGTCGTTTCGCTGCAGGTCAGGTGGTGGCGAGGGCGACGACGGTCTGGGCGGTCACGCCGGCGGCGACGAGTAGGACCAGCGTGGCGAACCCGCGGCTCAGCGTCCTCGCCGGCAACCGGCGGGCGAGGCGGCCGGCCGGGAGCGAGGCGAGGATCGCGGCGGCGGCGAACGGGGCGATGATGGTCCAGTCCAGCCCGCCTGCGGTACCGGCCGCGCTGGCGGCGGTGAGGTAGGGCAGCAGCGCGGCGATCGAGTTGATGACGATGACGACCAGCGAGGTGGCCACCGCACTCGGGGTCCGTAGACCGAGGGCGACGACGAGGGCGGGCACGAGCAGGAAACCGCCACCGACGCCGAGCAATCCGGTCAGGAACCCGACCAGCAGCCCGGTCGCGACGGCGCGGGGCAGGCAGTGGCGCCAGGCGACGCCGCCGCCGGGAAGCTCACATACCCCGCCGGCCTCGTCGGTGTCGCGCAGCATCCGCAGCCCGGCGGCGACCATGAGCGCGGCGAAGACCAGCATCAGCCATCGGCCGTCGAGTTGCTGGTGGACGATCCCACCGATAACAGCAGTGGGGATGCCCGCGGCGCCGATGATCGCGGCGAGGCGCCAGTTGACCTCGCGGCGGGCTCGCGGGGCGACCGCGACCGTTGAGGCCAGCCCGATCACCACCAGCGATGCCGGGACCGCCTCGGCCAGGGGGAGCCCGAGCCCGTAGACGAGGGCGGGCACGGCGAGGATGCCGCCACCGCCGCCCACGAGGCCGAGCAGGGCGCCGATGAGTAGCCCGAACCCCGCCGCGAGAACGATCACCGCTGCGTGTCCTGCGGGCGTTCGTGTCGCCGGGCTCGCAGCCCGGCGAGGGTCTGGCCGATCTCGGGCTCGGTGACGTCGCGGTTGGCCGGGAGCCGGGCCAGGGCGGCGCCCATGGCGCAGGTGTTGCTCAGCGCGGAGAAGGTGAGCCCGGCGCCGATCCCGCCGGCCAGCAGCCGAGCCTTCGGCGAGACGAGCCGCCCCGCGGTCAGCCCGGCGAGCACGAGAGCTCCGGCGACGAGCCGGACCTGGCGCTCCAGCGCCCAGACCTGGCGGCCGCGCACGATGTCACCGCCGGCGACGGTGTAGGCGGGCAAGCCGCCGTCGAGGACGTGGGCGCGCTCCAGACCCGCGGCGGCGAGGTAGCGCCGGGCCTGCTCGGCGCGCACCCCGGACTGGCACACCAGCACCACCGGGCCCGCGATGTGGGCGGCGAGATCACGGGTGTGCTCGGCCAGCGTGGCCAGCGGCACGTGGTAGGAGCCGCGGATGTGGGAGGTCCCGTATTCGGCCGCGCTGCGGACGTCGACGACCACCGGTGTACCGGTCCCCTCGCGCCCGGCGGCCTGGTGCCAGGCGATGACGGTGTCGGCGTCGACGGTGTCCCCGTGGGGGGAGGTCTCGGGTGTGGAGGTCGTGGTCATGGGCAAGGTGTCCTCTCGTTCTGCGTCGAGGCGAATCGCCCCGTCGGCGGCGACGGCCAGCTGGCCGGTGAGTTCCGGCACGGGGGGCGCCCGGGCGCGGCGGCTGGTCCGGGGTCAGCGGCCGCTGGTGGCGGACCGGTCAGTGATGGGCAGCCCGGCTTCGGCGGCCCGGGGCCAGTCGTCGTTGATCAGGACCAGGTCGCGGCCGGGGCGGTCGAGCATCGATGCGGCGATCGAGGCGCGATAGCCCGAGCCGCAGTAGACCCACACCTGGCCGTCGGGGACCTCGTCGCGGCGGGCCGCCAGCTCGTGCAGCGGAATGTGCACTGATCCCTGCACTCCGCCGGCGGCGCGTTCCTCGTCGCGGCGGGCATCAACGATGAACAGCCCGCTCCGGCCATGCTGTGCGCGGGCCGCGGCGAGGGCGGCGAAGTCCGAGACCGGGTAGGAACGCAGGCCCTGCCCGGCGTCGAGGGACTCGATCGGGCCGGTCGCGGCGCCGGCGAAGCGGTCGATGCCGATCCGGACCAGTTCGCGTTGGGCGTCGGCGACCTGCTGCGGGTCGTCGCCGATCAGGGTCAGCTCGGCGTCGAAGTCGAACGTCCAGCCGAAGTAGGTGAC
Source organism: Pseudonocardia autotrophica (assembly GCF_003945385.1). Classification (NCBI taxonomy): domain Bacteria; kingdom Bacillati; phylum Actinomycetota; class Actinomycetes; order Pseudonocardiales; family Pseudonocardiaceae; genus Pseudonocardia; species Pseudonocardia autotrophica. Next base: position 264,953 of record NZ_AP018921.1, on the reverse strand, counting down.
GAATGGTGTCGAGAGTTCGTAGCCCAGCGAGCCGGGCAGGTGACCGGCGGCGAACGCGGTGCGCTCACGCAGGTCGATCACCCACTGGCCGGCCTCGAGGCGGCGTCGCAGCTCGGCGGGGTCGACCGGTTCCGGGGCCGACAGGTCGACCGGAGCGGGACCGGCCGTGTTCGCCGGCCCCATGCGGGCGTAGTAGGTCGGGAACGCCCCCAGCCCGGCGATCAGCGCGTCGACGTAGTCCTGCTCGTCCTGGGTCAGTGCCGGGTTGGTGGTGGCCTCCTGTCCGACGGTGGAGCCGTCGGCGCCGCTGGCCGGGGTGCTCGCGCAGAAGCTGCCGAATCCGTGGGTGGGGTAGACCGCGGCCGCGGCGGGCAGCTCGGCGACCAGCCGGCGCACCGAATGGAACTGGGCGTGGGTCAGCTCGACGGTGTCCTCGGGGGAGACGAGGTCGGTGCGTCCGGTGGTGCCGTAGAGCATCGATCCGCCGGTGAACACCGCCACCACCTCGCCGCCTGCGTCCGCGGTGGTGTCGAGCACGGCGTAGGACAGGTGATGGTGGGTATGTCCCGGCGTGGCGATTGCGCGCAGCCGCATCGATCCGGTCGAGACTTCGTCGCCGTCGGCGATCGGAGTGCGATCGAAACCGACCTCGTCCGCGGCGTTGACCAGATACGCCGCGCCGGTGCGCTGCGCGAGGTCGAGCCCGCCGGTGACGTAGTCGTTGTGGATGTGGGTCTCGGCGACGTGGGTGACCCGCACGCCGAGGTCAGCGGCCAGGTCCACAACCCGGTCGATGTCACGCTGCGGGTCGATCACCACCGCCACCTCGCCGTCGGTGATCAGGTAGCTGCGGTCGCCGAGGCCGGACGTCGCAATCGTTCGAATGTCGATCATCAGATTCCCTACCCGGTAGGGTATTCACTACCGCGTGATCGGTCGTCGTTCTGGGTCAGCAGTCCGTGGTGGCGTGCCCGCCGGTTCCCGACGCTAATCCCTCGGGAGCGGACGGATCGGCGCGCTCAGGCCAGGGACAGGAACAGTCGCTCCATCTCGGCCACGTCGACCGCGCGCTCCCCCTCGTCGTTCTCGGTCATGCAGTGCCGCAGACCGGTCGCGATGATCTTGAAGCCGGCCTTGTCCAGCGCCCGGGCGGCGGCGGCGAGCTGGGTGACCACGTCCTTGCACTCACGCCCGTCCTCGATCATGCGGATGATCCCGCTGATCTGACCCTCCACACGGCGCAGCCGGCTCACCACATCACTGAGTTCATTGGCCTGAACCTGCATCGCCGACTCCGTTCCGGGCACCCACGGTGGGTCCGCGGGCTCGCCGTCCGCACAACGACCGTACCCCGGGGGGTATTCCAGGAGCGGCGTGACCCCGGCCACCCGCGCCGGGTCCCTGACGAAAGGAACCAGCAGCGCTGCAGATCGCCCACACCGTCGAGGTCGACCTCGGCCACCAACAGGCCATCGACACCGTCACCGCCGCCCTCGCCGAGCAGGGATTCGGAGTGCTGACCACCATCGACATCAAGGCCACCCTGGCCGCAAACCTCGGCGGGCACGTCGACGACTACACCATCCTCGGTGCCTGCAACCCGAGCCTCGCCCACGCTGCGCTCTCGGCCAGCCCGGAGGTCGGCCTGCTGTTGCCCTGCAATGTCACCGTGCGCCGCGGCGAGGGCCGCACCGTTGTCCAGGCCGTCGATCTCGGCTCCCTGCTCGGCATCGCCGCCGGCGACCAAGCCGAACTCGCCGACACCGCCGCCGACGCCGGCAGGCGACTCCGCACGGCCCTCGACTCACTCGCATGACCAAGACCGCCATCGCTGAGTAGATCCGCACGCAGCGCCCCCACGACACCCGGGCGGTCCCGACATGCGCAGGGCGAGCGCCCCGGCGACGCTTCACAGCACAACGGGCTTACCGCCGTCTCTATGCAACAACCGGTTGATGGCGGATAGTTGCCGCATGAGCGACGTGATCTCGGCTCCGGCCGCGGCCACACGCGGCGCCGCCCGATGGGACCGGGCCGACAAGTTATCCATCCTCGGCATGGTCGGGTTCGTCGTGCTGCTCAACGTGGTGGGCTGGGCGGTGCTGGTCCTGGTGATCGCCCCGCAGAACCTGGCGCTGGGTAGCACCGGGGTGTTCGGGGTCGGACTGGGATTCACCGCGTTCCTGCTCGGGGTGCGCCATGCCTTTGACGCCGACCACATCGCCGCGATCGACAACACCACCCGCAAGCTGGTCGGCGAAGGCAAGCCCGGCCTCAGCACCGGCTTCTGGTTCTCGCTGGGCCACTCCAGCGTGGTGTTCGGGCTGTCGCTGCTGCTGGCGCTGGGGGTCAGCGTGCTCGTCGGGCCGGTTCAGGACGAGAACTCCCAGCTCCAGCAGATCCTCGGGCTGATCGGCACCATCGTGGCCGGGGTGTTCCTAATCCTGATCGGGCTGATGAACCTGTTCGCTGTGATCGGCATCGCCCGGGTGTTCCGCCAGATGCGCGCCGGCGGGCTCGACGAGGCCGAGCTGGAGCGCCAGCTGCACAACCGCGGCTTCCTGGCCCGCCTGCTCGGCCGGGTGATGCGCCGGGTGAGCAAACCCTGGCACATGTACCCGGTCGGGCTACTCATGGGACTGGGCTTCGACACCGCCACCCAGGTCGCCCTGCTCGTGCTCGCCGCCGGCTCCGCGCTCACCCTGCCCTGGTACGCGATCCTCGTCCTGCCGCTACTCTTCGCCGCCGGAATGAGCCTGTTCGACACCGCCGACGGCATCTTCATGGCCCGCGCCTACGGCTGGGCATTCCTCAAACCCGTCCGGAAGGTCTTCTACAACCTGACCGTCACCGTGCTCTCCGTCATCGTCGCACTGGTCGTCGGCGTGATCGTGCTGATCGGGCTGCTCGTGGAGAAGCTCGACATCGACACCGGTCCGCTGGCCGCCATCGGCACCCTCGACCTGAACTACGTCGGCTACACCGTGGTCGCCCTGTTCGTGCTCACCTGGCTCGTCGCGTTGGCGATCTGGAAGTTCGGCCGAATCGAGGAGCGCTATAGCACCGCCACCAGCCCGGGCAGCCAGAGCCCAGGCCATGACCACACCGTCGACCAGCACCAGCTCGAGCAGGCCACAGCGTTCTCAGGCCGCGGTGAGGCTGCCTGTGCTGATCAGCAGGACCAGTAGAGAGATCGGGACGCCGAGGTCACTGACCAGGATGACCGTGATAGCGGGCGCGTAGTTGTGATCACGCACGATCTCCACGATGTGGTTGACCGCGGCAAGGAGCAGAAACAGGCCGCCGGCCTGCGCGCCCACGATCCAGGCCGCCGGTGCGTCCTGGGTGGAGGCATAGATCCCGCCCAGGCCGATCGCGGTGCTGGCGAAGCCGACCTCGCGCTGGAAGCCGTTGGTCTGCCAGCCGAAGCCTTTCGCCGTGGCGCGAGCGAAGATCGTTTGCGCGACCGCCCCGCCGACGATGCCTGCCCGGCGCCGAAGAACAACACCCAACGCAGCGCCAACTCGTCGAACGGGATTCCAGCGTCGGTGCCCAGCGCCGGCACCCCCAGGATCGCCAGCACGAACGCGACAACGAAAAGCCACGACAGGCAGACAGGCCGATCACAAGAGCACCGTTGCGGGCCGCGGACGCAGTATTACGAACGACGCCCCAGGCTCTCCGGACACACCGGGGCGGTTCAGGCAGCCCTCATCACACGATGGCGGACAACCCACTCGCCGATGCCAGCATCCTCAGGATCCCCACTGCGACTCCCATGGCCGCGTGCGATGCCCAGACCGGCCCGAGCGGCACGGGAGGACCGGTGCCTGTCAACAATGTCGGTCATCGTTGATCAGCTCTTCGCCAGTGCGTCGTCGAGCGCACGGGTCAGATCGTCGTAGGACTTCGGGTTGAGCTGCTCGCCGTTGACCAAGAACGTCGGCGTGCCCCGCACACCGAGGGCCAAGCCATCCTCGCGGTCGGCGAGGACACGTTCGCGAGTCGCAGGGTCGTTATAGGTCGCGTCGTAGCGCGCCAGGTCGAGGCCGAGCTGCTCGGCGTATCCGCGGAAGCGATCGTCCATCGGGACCTGCTGTTCGCCCCACTCCTCCTGGGTCTCGAACATCAGCCGATACATCCCCTCGAGCCGGCCCTGCTGGGCGGCCGCCTCCACCGCGCGGGCAGCACGCTCGGCGTTGAAGTGGCCGGTCCCGGGGAAGTAGCGGATGACGAAGTTGACGCGGTCGCCGTACTGCTGGCGGAGCTGTTCGATCGCCGGATACACCGCGCCGCAGGCCTCGCATTCGAAGTCGAGGAACTCCACGAAGTTCACCGTGGCGCCGGGCGCGGTCGACAGCCGGTGGCTGTTGTCCCGGACCGCGACCGCTGCGGCTTCGGAGCTGTTGTCCGGGGTATCGCTGCCGAGGCGTGTGAGGCCAAGCAACGCGGCCACGACGAGGACGAACAGGCCGGCGATGAGCAGGGACAGCGTCGTGTTGGACAGACGACGCGGCGTGTGGGATGACGATGTGCGGTTGCGCGTAGCGCGTGACATGGAAGGGCCCTCCGGGCAGACCAGGCGACCTGGCGTCGCGAATCGGATTCCGCTGCGGTGGTTCCGGACGCGACCATCCCGCAAGACGGCCTCAGCGGCCGATCACGGATGGGAAGTCGACCACGGCGCCGGCGAATCAGTTCCGATCGACGCAGAGCACGGCGACGGGCGCGCGAACCGCCGCCGGAGGAACCGGGCTCGACATCGGCGCGGGCAGGACGGGCCGCTCCGTCCGGGCCGGCCCCAGGCACGCGGGGACGAGCGCGGGGCCCGGGTCACGCGGGTTGTCGAGTCCGCGTAGCGCGGCCTCCTCGGCGGCGTGCGATCCGCTCGGGCCGTGACAGGGCCGGTCCGGGGTACACGGATCTGCCTCATTCGGTGAGAGCAGATCCTCGGCTGCGAGACTCCTGGTGAGGCTCTCCGCATCGGGAGACTCATCGGGCCCGCAGCCGGGACACTCTGCGGGCTCCTGGTCCGGAGCCACCGTGACGGAGGCGACCATCGCCACCGACCGTTCCTGCGGCATGTCGTGGCAGGCCAGGAGGGGGCCGAACGCGGTGTGCACGAGCACGGCCAGCAGCAGGACGACGAATGGGGTTGCGGGACCGCGTATCGCAGTACGCACGCTCACCCACCCCTCCTCAGAAGGCAACGGGCCTGCTCCTCCGTCGTGACGGACCCGACGTCATGCCACCGGCCTGCATCTTCGACGGCTCGTAGAGTACGTCCGCCCTCCGATGCTCTGCCCTTCGGGCAGCACTACCCCAAACATATCGACGTTCGTTAGAATATTTGGATGGCCATGGATGACGCGTGTGACCTGCTCTGTCTCGATCTTCCGCACGCTGAACGGATCCGTGCCGCACTGCCGAACACCACTCGTATCGAACCGGCGGCCGGTGTGGCCCGCGGACTCGGGGATGCCACCCGGCTGCGGATCGCGGCCGCCCTGCTCGAGGGGGCCGAACTGTGTGTGTGCGACACCGCCTGGATCGTCGGAACGTCGCAGGCACTGGCGTCACACCATCTGCGCCAGCTGCGCACGGCCGGGGTCGTCACCTCGCGCCGGGACGGCCGGATGGTGATGTACCAGCTCTCCGACCGGGGACGCTCCGTCCTGGCGGTGCTGGTCGGGGTCGACAACGGCACTGCGGTCGGCACCGACGGCGGCGGCGACGCGGTGTTGGAAGGAGCAGATCGTGTCTGATTCCGACACTGCGCCCGCATCCGCGAACGACAGCGCTGCGGGGGGCGACGAGGGGCCTGGCCGTATCTGGCAGGTCCGTGAGCTGCAGCTCGCCGCGGTCGCTGCGGTGCTACTCGCCGCCGCCTGGGTGCTCGCTCTCGTCGCCGGTGGTCCGGCACTGCTGATCGGCGGTGTCGAGCTGGCCGCCGCAGCGGTCGCGGCGTCGACGTTCGTGCCCGACGCGCTGCGCAACCTGCGCCACGGCCGGATCGGTGTCGGCACCCTGATGACGATCGCCGTTATTGGCGCCGTCGCACTCGGACAGATCGCCGAGGCCGCGCTGCTCGGGATCCTGTTCTCCATCGCCGAAGGGCTCGAACACCATGCCGTGACCCGGACCCGCCGCGGCCTACGCGCCCTGCTCGGACTGGTCCCACCGACCGCCTCGGTGCTGCGCGACGGCGACGAGGTCACCGTCTCCCCTGACGACCTGGTCGTCGGTGACGTCCTGATCCTGCGCCCCGGTGAGCGAGCCGCGACCGACGGCACCATCCGCACCGGGCGGACCAGTCTGGACACCTCCGCGATCACCGGTGAGTCGGTCCCGGTCGAGGCGGGCCCGGGCGACGACCTCTACGCCGGGACGATCAACGGCGGTGGCGCGATCGAGGTCGTGGTCAGCGCCCCGGCCTCGGACAGCTCGCTGGCGCGGATCGTGCACATCGTCGAGCAGGCCCAGGAGCGCAAGGGCTCCGGTCAGTGCCTCGCCGACCGGATCGCTCGCCCGCTGGTTCCCGCGATCATGGTCCTGGCCGTGCTGATCGCCGGGCTGGGCGCGCTGTTCGGCGATCCGATGCTCTGGCTCGAACGAGCCCTCGTCGTGCTCGTGGCCGCGTCACCGTGCGCGCTGGCGATCTCGGTACCGCTCACCGTGGTCGCCGCGATCGGCGCGTCCAGCCGGCACGGCGCGCTGGTCAAGGGTGGTGCGGGGCTGGAGGAGCTCGGCCGGATCAGAGCTGTCGCGCTGGACAAGACCGGCACCCTGACCCGCAACGAGCCCGAGGTGGTCGAGGTTCTCGCTGCACCCGGCGAGGACCACGCCGACGTGCTGGCCACCGCCGCTGCGCTGGAATCCCGGAGCGAGCACCCACTGGCCCGGGCAGTCCTCACCGCCGCCGAGGCGGCACCGTGGTCGGTCGCGGTAGAGCCCGCCGACGACGTCACCGCCGTGCCCGGACACGGCCTGACCGGCGCCCGCGACGGGGTCGAGCTGCGGCTGGGCAAACCCGGCTGGATCGACGCCGGCCCGTTGGCCGCCGACGTCGCGCGGCTGCAGGACCACGGGGCAACGGTCGTACTCCTCGAGCGCGGCGGCACGCTGCTCGGCGCCCTCGCCGTCCGCGACGAGCTGCGCCCCGAAGCAGCCGACGCCGTCCGCCGCATGCGCGCGCTCGGGATCGAGGTCGCCATGCTCACCGGCGACAACCACCGCACCGCGGCGACGCTCGCTGAGCAGGCCGGGATCGACGTCGTGCACGCCGAACTGCGCCCCGAGGACAAGGCCCGCCTGCTGCCCGAAATCGCCCGGGGCCGCCGGATCGCCATGGTCGGTGACGGCGTCAACGACGCCCCCGCCCTGGCCACCGCCGATATCGGCATCGCCATGGGCGCCATGGGCACTGACATCGCCATCGAAACCGCCGACGTCGCGCTGATGGGCGAAGACCTGCGCCACCTCCCGCAGAACCTCGCCCACGCCCGCAACGCCCGCACGATCATGCTGCAGAACGTCGGCTTCTCACTGCTGATCATCGGCACGCTGATCCCACTCGCCGCATTCGGCGTCCTGGGCCTGGCCACCGTCGTCGTGATCCACGAGGCCGCCGAAGTGCTGGTCATCCTCAACGCCGTCCGCGCCGCGCGGACACGGACAATGCCCGGCCTCACTCCCGCCCCGGCCACCTCGGGGCGACACCACATCACGATCGAGCCCGCGCCGGAACCGGGCGAACCTTGCTGCGCGCCGGCACCCCGACCGGCCACACCCCACAAGGTGGCAACCGGACCGTCGCCGCTCGACACCGATCCGGGAGGCGCCCCGGCACAACCGCCGCACCAGAGCGGTTGAGCGGACGGATGCGCATGCTGCAGCCCCGAACCGCCCGCTGCCGCACGAGAGACACAGGCACACCAGAGGTCTCACCCATGACCACGGCAGACCGAGCAGCACGCCTGGCCAACACCGTCCTCACGGTCGCCACAATCCCGCTCCTTCACCGGATGCGCAATGACCTGGACCGCAACGGAACCCTGCGACGGGGAACCCAGATGATGATGTGGGCTGCCTACGCCACGTTCGGAGTCCTGCTCACCGACTCCCTCGCCCGCCACCGCGACGTGCCGACCGGCCGGCGCGTCGCCGGCTACGCCGTCGCCGCAGCCGGGACGGCTCTCGCAGGAGCCTGCATGACGCCGTTCGCCAGCCCGCAGCAGCTCAACGGCGGCGAGACCGGTGAGCTGATCACCGGCGGGATCTACAACTACAGCCGCAACCCCCAGTACACGGGCTTCGTCGCCGCCACCGCCGGGCTCGCCGCCGCCCGAGACTCACCACGGGCCGCGCTGCTGGCCATCGAACTGGCCGTAGTCGTGCGCGCCTGGGCAGCGGTCGAGGAAAGGCACCTGCAGCGACAGTTCGGAACGGCCTACGGGCGCCTGTGCGGCCGAGTTCCGCGTTGGATCGGCGTTCGGTCATAGCGGGCGGGGGCCTCGCGCCCCGCCCTTGGGCTCCGCACATGCGGCCAGGAGGTCAACGCCATGCTGGTACAGCGCCTGCGGGCGATACTGCTCGGTCCGGTAACCGTCACGATCATCATTCCAGCGTTGATCGTAACGATCTTGGGACCCGCTCCGGTCGATCTTGGTCCGGGACTCGGCTACCTGGCCCTGACGGTCGGCGCCCTGCTGATCGCGGGCGGCGTCGCGATGCTCGCCTGGACGATCAGCCTCTTCGCCCAGGAGGGCGAGGGAACATTGTCGCCACAGGACCCACCGCGCACCCTGGTAGTGCACGAGCCCTATCGACACGTGCGCCACCCGATGTTCAGTGCAGTTCTAGCCATCCTCGTCGGCGAGACGATCGCAACGCGGTCCCTGAGCCTCCTGGCCTGGCTTGTCGTGTTCGCGCTCTTCGTCACGATCATGGTCCCTCGCGTTGAGGAACCGCGGCTAGCCCGGGGCTAGGGCCTGACCCGGCCCGCGACCACCGTTTCCGTAGCCGGGCGTCTCGACGCCCGGCTACCGGTCCACCACGTCCCGGAGGCCGGCCTCGTCGCCCGCTCCACGGCTGCGCACGCAGGGCCGCTTGCGCATAACGGGCCGACCTACGGCGTCGGGCACGGCCGGCCCGGAGGGGCGTCACGTCGATCTCGCTGGCAACAGAGTCCTCCTTCCTGCTCCTCAAGATCGAACCAGTCATCAAAGACTCCGGGAAACCGGGAAGCTCAAGCAGCATGATGTCGGCGACAGCGCAGGCAGTGTGTGGCCCGAGGTGTCGTCGCACGATCGGCACTGCGGCGGGGCCGCGCCGTGGCGGTCGGGCGGTGGCCTGGTTGACCGTGCGTACCCTGACCCTGCAGTGGGGAGGTTCCGGTGGCGGGTCTGGGTGAGCTGCAAAGCCGTGTGATGGCCGCACTGTGGGACGCGGACGGCCCGCGGACGGTCCGGGAGGTGCTCTGCGCGCTGTCCGGGGAGCGGCCGCTGGCCTACACCACCGTGATGACCGTGCTGGACAACCTGCACGGCAAGGGGTGGGTGCACCGGGAGCGGGTGGGCCGGGCCTGGGCCTACATTCCGGCGCGGGCGCGGGAGGAGGCCGGCGCCGAGATGCTGCGGGAGGTTCTCGATTCGCTCGGCGACCCGGAGGGTGTGCTGGTGCACTTCGCCCGCGGTATGGACGAGCGCGAGAGCGAGTTCCTGCGCCGCGCGCTGTCGGGGGACGGCGAGTGACGGTCGCGGTCGCGCTGCTGTTCGCCGCCGTCGTCCTGGGGGTGGCCGGACCGTCGTATCTGCGCCCGGCCGGGAGGCCGGGGGTGCACCCGGCACTCGCGCTCTCGGCCTGGGTGGTGACGCTGCTCGCCGCCGCAGCAGCAGCGGTCACCGCTGCCGCGGTGCTCGTGCTGCCCGACCCCTCGGTGCCGGATGGCATGATCGGAATCGCGGTGGTCTGCTGGCGTGCCCTGTCTGAGGGCACCGACCTGCCGTGGTTGCTGCTGGTCCGGCTGGTCGTGGGGACCGCGTTGCTGGTGCTGCTGTCCCGGGTCGCGGTGTTGTTCACTGGTTCGCTGCGGGCCGAGCGTCGGCACCGGATCGAGCGGGTGGGGGCGCTGCGCGCGGTCGCCGCGGTCCGTGACGGGGTCTGGTGGATTCCGTGCGCCGAGCCGGTCGCGTTCTCCATCGGCGGAGGCCGGCGCGGGATCGTCGTCGCCTCCACAGGTCTGCACGGGCTCGACCCTCGTGCCGTCGAGGCGGTGATCGCCCACGAGCGGGCGCACGTGCGCGGGCGCCATCACCTGGTCATCGCGTTCGCCCGCGCCGCGGCGGCGGCACTGCCGCGAGTGCCGCTGTGCCGGCAGGCACCGGGTGCGGTGGGGGTGCTGTGCGAGCTCGCCGCCGACGCGACCGCGGTGCGCCGGTGCGGTCCCGAGGCGCTGACCCGGGCCCTGCAGGAGATCGCGGCCGGGCAGGGCGCCCCGCGCGGGACCGTCGGCTTCGACGCGTTCCCACAGGCCCGCCAATCCTGGCTGAGCTCGCCGCGCCCGGCGCTGGTGCGCTGCGACGGTGTGCTCGCCCGAGCCATGACCGGTGCGATCGCGCTGGTGCCCGCGCTGCTGCCCGCGACCGGCGCAACCATGCTGGTGCTCGCGGTCTGCCTGTCGGCCTGAGCGACACGCTTCCCTCGGGCGCCGCCCCCCGGTTGACCGGCCCTTCACGCCCGTCTACTACCGTCGTCGTAGATCACTACTATGATATTAGTAGAAGGGGTTGGGGTGGGACGCACATCGGGAACGCTCGAACGGCGGGGTCGGCGCCGGGACGTGGCGATCGTCGTCGCCTTGGCGGTCGTGGCCGTTGGTCTGGTCGGGTATCTGATCGCCGGTGCGGTCGGCTCGGGCCGGGACGGGGAAGCCGCCGGGGCTCCGTCGGCGTCGGCGGGGGAGGCCGCCGCGATCGGGCCATTGGGTGACCTCGCTCGTCGCCAGGAAGGCGACCCGCTCGCGCTCGGCCGCACTGACGCACCGGTCACCATGACCATCTTTTCGGACTACCGGTGCCCGTTCTGTGCGAAGTTCAGCCGGGAGACCGAGCAGCAGCTGATCGACGAGTACGTGAACGATGGTCGTTTGCGGTTGGAGTGGCGCGACTACCCGATCTTCGGGCCGGAATCCACCGTCGCCGCGCACGCCGGACGGGCCGCGGCGCTGCAGGGCAAGTTCTGGGAGTACAACCGCGCCGTCTACGCCGACACTCCCGAGCGCACCAAACCCGACCTGCCCGAGGACAAGCTGCTCACCTACGCCGAGCAGGCCGGAATCGCCGACATGGCGCGGTTCCGGGCCGACATGGACTCACCCGAGGTGGCCCAGGCGGTGGAACGGGATCTGGCCGAGGGCAGTGCGATCGGGGTGCCGAGCACCCCGGCGTTCGTCGTGAACGGCTACCCGATCATGGGTGCGCAGCCGGTCGAGGCGTTCCGCGCTCAGATCGACCAGGCACTGGAGACCGCGCCGTGACCGGCGCGGGTGTGCTCACCGCGTTCCTCGGCGGGCTGCTGTCGCTGCTCAGCCCGTGCGCGGCGCTGCTGCTGCCCTCGTTCTTCGCCTACGCCTTCGACCGGGTCGGCACCCTGGTCGGGCGCACGCTGACCTTCCTCGCCGGACTGCTGACCGTGCTGGTGCCGCTCGGCGCCGGGGTGGCGCTGGTCGGCGCGATGATCACCCAGTACCGCGGTGTCGTGACCACCGCGGGCGGGCTGCTACTGATCGGGTTCGGTGTCCTCAGCGTGCTGGGCATCGGGTTCGGCAGCGCCACCGCAGGCCGGCTCGCCGGGCGGATCCGGATCTCCGGACCGGTGTCGACCTACGCCCTGGGCACGGTCTACGGCCTGGCCGGGTTCTGCTCGGGGCCGCTGCTGGGCAGCATCCTGACCGTCGCCGCAGTCGGCTCAGACCCCGGGTACGGCGCCGCGCTGCTGGGCGCCTACGCGGTCGGGATGGCCGCCCCGCTGTTCGTGCTCGCCCTGCTGTGGGACCGCCTCGGCCTCTCACGCACGCCGTGGCTGCGCGGGCGCAAGGTACACCTCGGTCCGCTGCGCACCCACTCCACCAGCCTGATCTCCGGGGTATTGTTCATCGGGATCGGGCTGCTGTTCCTGCTCACCGACGGCACCGCCGGGATCATCGCGCCAACCACGGTCGACCAGCAGGCAGACGCGCAGACCGCGATCACCGACCTGTTCGGCGGGGTGTCTGATACGGCGGTCCTGCTGGGGATCGTGCTGCTCGCCCTGGCGGTGATGGCGGTGCGGCTGCTGCGCCGCCGTGGGACCCGGACCCCGGACGGCGAGCGCGAGCCGGAGGACGCCCGGTGACCGCCCTCGACGCCGTGCGGGCCTGGACCCTGCGGTACTGGACGGTCGCGGCGCTGACCACCCTCGCCACGGTCGTGCTCGTCGCGGTCCCGACCGCCGTCGTGCCGAACCCGTGGTTCTGGCGCGAGATTCCCACGCCGGACTGGGCCTACCCGGTACTCGGGCTGGTCGCGGTGCTGTCCGGCCTGGTCGCGGCGACCTACGTCCGCGCCCCCGACGGGCCGGGCGGACGCCGGGCGTCCGCCGGGGCGCTGCTGGGCTTCCTGGCCGTCGGCTGCCCGGTCTGCAACAAGCTCGTGCTGCTCGTCCTCGGCTACACCGGCGCCATCACCTGGTTCGAACCCGTGCAGCCAGTCCTGGCCGTACTGGCCGTGGTCGGGCTCGCCGCCGCACTACGGGCCCGGCTGCGCGGCGCCACCGCCTGCCCCTTACCCAGCACCCCCAGCGCCAGCGGATCCACCGATACCAGGCGCACCGCCACGCCGCGCGCCTTCGACGCAACAGAACCACACCCGCTCAAGGAGGACTCGTGAAAGCATCCCAGCACGCTGGCGACGCCCAGGAGTGGTGGCCCTCGCGCTCGCCGGCGCGCTGCTCGGCGGCGCCGGCCTCGGGCTCGCCGACCCGCACCTGATCGCGGCGAGCTTCTTCGGGCAGGTTGGCCCGCACCCAGCGCCGCACGCTGGCTACCGAGGCCTCCAGCCCGTGCTCGTCGCGCAGCCGCTGGTGGGCCGTCGCCACGGTCACCCGCCGGCCGAGCTGGTCGACGATGTAGTCGCGGTGCGCCTCGATCGCCGGCCACGACACCTGCCGCAACCGGGCGTCGACCAGCTCCGGGAACCACTCCCGCACCCGCCGCTCCCACTCCCCAGACCGCACGGGTGGACCGCCCGGGCAGAACCCGGCCGCCTCGGCCGGGGCCACATACTTGCGCACCGTCTTCGGGTCCACCCCCAGCGAGGCGGCCACCTCGGTCTTCGGCCGCCCCGCATACCAATGGACCAAGATCTCGGTCACGTCGATCACGGTGAAACTTCTCCTCGCCATCGGTGTCCCCACGCGGTCGACCTGCTTCGTCGACGCGCAGGCTGGGCACTGCGAGGACCGGACCCCCGACGACACGCCGCACGGCCGCGTACGTCGTCCCCGCGGGGAATTCCGTGATCGAGGTAGGGAATTACGTGATCGCGACACCCCCTCAGCTAGGGAATTTCATGATCGCCGACAGCCGGGAGGGAGGGTGTGATGCCACCCGGCCGGCGCCGGGGACTGGAGAGTTCGACTGCCTCTCTGTCGAGGCCAAGCACCGCGAACGAACGGCATGTGCCGCAGGTCTTCGCGATGGTGTAGGACTCATTGATCGCCCCATGACGGCCGGCCCGAATCGGTCGGCGGAGTGTGGGCCGGGCGAGATGCGGACTGTGAGGGCAGCGGCCCCCGCGGGCTGGCGGACGGGCGCAGCCCGAGGAAGGGGCGGCGGTGCGAGCACCGATCATCGCAACGCATTACACGACGCCGGGCGGCCCGGCTCCGGTGCCGACACCGAAACAGGACGAGCCCGGCTGGGCGGGCCCGCGCAGCTGTCGGCCGGCCCGAAGCCCGTACACGTGGACGCTGCAGCACGAAGCCGTGCTCGGTTACGGGCGCCTCGGCCAGGAGTCGGTGCTGCACGCCCGCATCTACACCCCCGAGCTGGCCGCCGACACAGCTCCGACAACGGCGACGACGGGGACCCTGCCGGGAGCCGAGCCGGTGGCGTTGCTGGCCCAGTTCGGTGACCACCGTGGACGCTCGATCGCCCACTCCATCGCCCAGGCCGCCGCCACAGCCCAAGCGCGCTTCTTCCCGGCCGGAGAACTGATGCGGGTGGCGCTGCTGTTCCCGCACCCGGCGCCGTGGCCTGCTGAGTGGTCGGCGGCGCCCATGGTCATCCGCGAGGTCGGGTTCGACACCCGGCTCCGGCGGTCTCGCGTGTGGCAGTGGCGCCAGCGACGCCGCGCGCGCCGGGCTCGTAACCAGACGCCGCCGACGGTGACTGAGGTCGGGCCCGACGGCGTCACCTGGTACGTGCTGCCCGGGCAGCACCCGACCACCAACGAGTGGGAATTCCACCGACCACGCCACCACCCCGACCTCGCCCTGGAGATCCCCATCCACGAGCAGGACTCCGTCGTGGGCGCCGATCCGTTGGCCCCGGAGGCGTTTCGGTGGACTCGGCAGTCCTCGGTGCGGGTGCCGGCGCTGCTCGGCCAGACGCTTGTGGCGACCTGGCCCGAACAGGGCTACACCGCCGAGGTCGTCGGCGGGCCCCAGGCCGCCGAACTCGCCGAGGCCCGCTACGCCGCGGTCCGCGACACAACCGACGCCATCGGGGTCCTCAGCGACCCGAACCCGGACAGCTACTGGGAACTCGACCGGTGACCGGTGACCGGTGACCGGTGACCGGTGACCGGCCGACGTTTGGGCCGGCCCGAGTCGACGACCAGGTTGTGGGTCTGCAGCGGCCCGGTGAATCCGACGATCGGCCCGGACAACGCGAGGTAGAGCCCGGCGAGCAGGATCACCCCCCTCGAGCAGCTGCCCGGTAGCCGCCTCGGCCGCGCGCTCATAGCGCATCCGAACCTCTTGCAGCTCATGGCCCCGCTGCACCTCGGCGAGATCGGGGGTGTTCGGCCATGGGTGGGTTCCGCGGAGTGGACATGCTGCTCACCTCCAGGAGAAGACCGCCGTCCGCCTCACCAGCATCGTTGACCCGCGCACACCCCACGGGACAGAGGTGAATTCCGCAGCTCGACCCGCGTGCTCCCCTCCGCGGCGCACGCCACCACGAGGAACCGGCGGCTCGACATGTGTCCCGGCGATGGGTGGCAACCCTGTGAAATCAGGAGGAGCATCCCTACGACCCAGGCAAGAGGGTGGACGGCGGACCGATGGGGGCCGGCATCCGATGACACCGGCGGGGTGGAGACGCGATGATCGAAATGCGAGTAGTCGGAATCGGGGTCGACGCCGACCGGCAAAGGCCCCTGCTGATGCTGGTCGAATCCCAAGGGCCCAGCCGGCTCCTGCAGATCTGGATCGCCGAGCCCGAAGCGTTCGAACTCACCGCGGCCCAGCGGCACGTGTCCCGGTCACGCCCGGGCACCCATGAACTGATCCTCGCCGTGCTGGCCGGCAGCGGCCGGCGGCTGGCCCGCGTGGCCATCACCGCGCTGCATCACCACACCTACCTCGCTGAACTCATCCTCGACAACGACGTGCGGATCTCGGCCCGCCCCAGCGACGCCGTGACCCTCGCGCTGCTCACCGACGCCCCGATCCTGGCCCACGAGACAGTCCTCGACGTCGCCGCGACCAAACCGGGCATGACGATCACCTTCGGCCGGCCCAGCGGCCCGGACACCGCACCCGCCGCGGTGGCGGACTCGACTCCGGTCGAGCCCGATACCCACGCCCGGATCCAGAAGTTCCGTGACTTCCTCGACGCCGTCGACCCCGACGACTTCGACCCCGACCCGGACCGATAGGCGGGACCCTCGGGCGCGGGTCCGCGTCAGAAAGGCGGTACCGACAGTGTCCGGGGTGCAGTCGGTGGACCGTGCGATCACGATCCTGGAGTTGATCGCCGACCGCGGCGAGGCCGGGGGTGGCGAGCTGGCCACGGCGGTCGGATGCACCACTCGACCGCGTTGCGGCTGCTCGGTGTGCTGGCCGAGCACGGGCTGGTCGAGCAGGTCGGCGACCGCGGCACCTACCGGCTCGGGTTCGCGCTGATCCCGCTGGCCGGCCGGGTCGCCGAGCGGCTCGAGATCACCACCCACGCCCACCCGATCTGGACTGTCGTGGTCATCGGTTCGCCCCCGGAGTACTTGCGGTCTCCGCGCTGTGACCTGGCTCTGACCCTGCTCGACCGGGGCGTGGACTGTGCCCGAGCGCGGCCGCTGACCGGCCGATCGCGGTGAAGGAGTCGGCTGGTGTGGCGGTGAACCCGCGCGCTACTGCGCTACTCGTCGCCTCCCAGGTCGGGAGCGCCGGGCCCGTCCAGGTGCTGACGCACCCCGTGCGGGGCGGTGCTGGCGCCGCTCAGCGCGGTCACCACGTTGTGGAGGCGATCGGCCACGACCGGGTCCTCGACCGCGATGGCGTCGCGGAGGACGGCCGTGGCGATGAGCGGGGTGTCGCTGGTGTCGTACAGGGCGCGGCTACCCGGTCGCCGAGCTGGTCCTCATCGACCGGACGCGGCTGGTAGCCGTCGCGGGCGGCGTGGGTGGCGCCGTTGAGGACCTGCGCCGCAGCCCGGTAACTGATCGTCACCGCGTCCCGCGGGGCGAGCTCGGCGGCGGCGAGTTCGGGATGCAGCGGCTCGGTCACGGAACACTCCTGGTCTTGGCAGCCCGGTCACTGTTCGGGCTCCACCGCTGATACGCCGACCGCCGGGCGAGCCCGGCCGCCGCACCGATCACCGTCCACGACGCCCCGACCGCCGCGCGGCGGCGATGGCCTCGGTGAGCAGCTTGCGCCGTGAGCGGTCCTCGTCGTGCCAGTGGAGCTTGCGCTGCCCTCTCAGCCGCAACGCGGCGACTGCCGCCCGTGCTTCCTCTTCGTCCTCACGTTCGATGAGCGCTGCCGCGAGCACATACGTTCCAGGGCCGTACCTGCGGTCAGGCTCCGACTCGTCGAGGTACGCGCACCAGCTCATCAGGGTGCAGCATCTTCCTGGTCGGCACCGACTCTCCCAGAGCGGGCACGCCGAGCCTGCACACCGCGACCTCTCTCCCACGTCTGGCGTGTGTTCACCTGAACGCTCCCCGGCTCCGACGGCGGGCGAACACTGCGCGAGCCTCAGCTCGGGTTTCGGCACTGGCGACCGGACGAGCGGGAACGTCAGGTGTGCTCGGTTCGCCGAGAGCTTCTGCGAGCTGAGCAGCTCGCCGGCGTCGCGCCACCGGATCGGCCGATGCAGAGTCTCGGGCAGCTCATGGCTGCGGCCCCGCCACGGCGCGAGCCGGTACCCGTATCACGGCCAGGGGGTCCCGGGTTGAGGCACGCAGGTCGGCGCCCGCGGATGGTGGGGATCAGCGCGGTGCGGAAGGGCCCGTCGGGCAGAACCCGCACGATGAGCAGCGTGAGCTGAGTTGGAGCCCGCCACAGCCACCGGCACACCGGGCGCGGCGGCGGTGTCCCAGGCCGGCCAGGAGCAGAAGCTGTCAGAGGTGGTGAGCAGCTGATCAGCGCAGCCGCGGGTAGAGCCGTTGCGCGAGGGTCTTCTCCTCCGCGCTTCTCCCGGACCCTGCACGCCGCGACCGGGGTGCGCCCGGATCAGGTGGCGCTCGCGGCCCGGTCAACGCTGTGTCCGGCAACGCGGTCAGATCTCACGTCCAGCAACCGGACACGCCGCTGCTCAGCGCGACCTACCCGGCCCTGCCCTGTCTGCACGTGGGTGGGGTCGGCTCGATGTCGCGCTTCCCGCGAATCCGCATCTGCGCCGTCGTTTCCTCCACAATTGTCGGGGTACTGCGGCAGAGTGTGGGTGTCCGTCGCCGTATGTGAGGGAGCGCCAATGTCCGATACGGTCATTACCGCTGGATTCGCCCTGTCCCGTTGCTTCCGCGCCGCCGTTCGCGCCGCGCAATCCGCCGAATCCACCGAGTGGGCAGCTCGTGAACATGAAGCTATGGACGCGCTGCGAGCGGCCGCTGTCTTTCTCGCCTACCACGCCGGAAGTCCAGTCGCTCGCGCCATCACCCGCACCTTCACCGAGGTCAGGGAGACCGATCGCGGCGACGGTCCGGACCGGGCGCAGTCAGTACTCTCGGTACCCTCCCCCACACCCGGCGAAAGAGACACAGTGGCGCAGATTCAGACCGTCCGCCTCACCGACGACCTCACTGGAGGCAAGGCCGACGAAACGATTCCCTTCACGTTCGACGGGAAGCAGCTCGAGATCGATCTCTCGACCGGCAACGCGACCGCGCTGCGGAAAGCGTTGGCGCCCTTCGTCGCGGCCGCCCGGAGCGTCTCGCCCGCCTCCGGCCCCCGTACGGGCCGCGCCGCCCGCAGGAGCACTGACAGCGGCCCGAGCGGCACGGCAGCGCGCCAGCACAACCAGGCCGTGCGGGCGTGGGCTCGGCAGAACGGCTACACCGTGTCCGAGCGCGGTCGTATCCCCGCCGAGGTCATCTCTGCCTACCAGTCCGCGACCAACTCCTGCCCGCCGCAGCCCGGTGCAGCAGTGCAGTTCAGCGGCTGACCGCACAACGATACTGGCAAGTAACTGGTCAGGTTGTAGCGGCTTGGCTTACAGGCGGAAAGACAGCCAGGGTCGGCCCGCGGCGAGGATGCGGCGAGGATGACGACGGCGAAGACGTTGCGGCGTGCTTAGCCGTGGTGGACAGGCAACTGCGGACCGCGCAGAACTGTCGGCCCCGAAGAGCGGATGCGTAGGAGCCGGATACTTTCTGCCGCAGCGTGATCATGCGGATGTCGCGTTCGAAGCCGTGGTTGTCCGGGGATACGCGCCAAGCGGGACCTGCCTTGGGGCCCGCCACAACCACCGGCACACCGGTCGCGGCGGCGGTGTCCCCGGGCCGGGCCAGGAGCAGAACCCCGGGTCAGGGCTGAGCAGCTGATCAGCGCGCAGCCGCGGGTCGAGCCGTTGCGCGAGGGTCGTCTGCGCCGCGCTTCTCCCGGCCCTGTGTTGAGCGAGTGCGTCGGTGGCCGGCTCGGTGCGGACAGTGACCTCAGAACGTGGGCTCCAGCCGCCAGCGTGGGCATCGGTGGTGAACGCGTCGCGTGCAGCGGCACAGTGCAGTGGCGCGGGTTGGTGCTCATTGACCGGTCACAGGTGCCCACGTCCCTCGCCGTCGTCGCGCTCCGGGAGAGGATGAGCACCAGCGTTGTCAGCGACGTCAGCGCTGGGCGCGGCGCTACCCCGCTGGCGCGCAGGCCGGGCGCTACAGTCCGCCCTGGGCCATGCGGTGCTGGCCCGCGCCGTGCCGGGATCGACGTCCACGCCGTCGCCGGAAGCGTTATCCACGGTCAAGGTCTGCTGATCGCACCGACGTGGTGAGGTATGCCCGGAACCCCGGCGGCCCGGCGTGGAGCGCGTCGCACGAGGAGGACGGCATGACCCGTGATCACCGACGTAAGAAGGACATCCGCGCGCACGCGGCGGCGACGGGGCGCAGCTTCCTCGACGCCGCCACGACCTACGCCCGCGGGACAGAGCCCGGGGACGGGGCGGTCTCGGCCCGACGGCTGCGTGACGAGCTGGCCCGCGAGCTGCACACGGCCGGTTGGCCGGTGGAGCTCGAACACCACCCTCTGGGCAACGCACTACGCACCTACGCCGGCCCGGCCACGGTCGACGTGGGCAGGACGGGCGCTGCGGGGTGGACCGGAGACGAACACCCCGACGACGGCGCGGTGTTCGACCGTCGTGCACCGTTGCGGGTCGTGGTGTGGGCTCCGCTCGTCGTCGACTACTGCGAGGACCTGGGGCGGGTGGTCGGCGTCGATGCCCACGAGATCGCCCCGACCGGGCGGTCGGTGACCGAGCTCGTCGCCGAGATCGACCAGGTCGTTGCCGCGGCCCGCCAGCGCGACCTCGCCGCTACCGCGAACGACACCGCGTGCGGGATCTGCGGGGACCACTACCCCGCTGCTGGGCTGTTCGAACCGACCGAGAGCAGGGTCGCGGTCTGTCCGTGCTGCGCTTTCGACGGTGACCTCGTCGATCCTCACCCAGCCCAGCTGGCCTACAGCCTCACCCACGGCGGCGACCGCAGCCTCGTGCTGCCGGCGGGATGGGCTGGTCCACAGGCCCTGGTGTCCTGCCTGGCCGGCCCAGAGCTGCCCCACCAGCTCTGCGACGCCTGGCGGGCGTCCGGGATCGTCAGCCCGCCGGGCGCCGAATGGGGTGATCCGGGACGGACCTGGGTCTGGCTCCATGCCCCACCCCGCCGCCCGGCCGCGCTTGCCCGGCTGGGGTGCGGAGCGGCCTTGAGCCACATCATCGCCGCCCTCGACCAGGCACACCCCGACCTGCGGGCTGTCATCCACGCTGCCGCGGCCGAACTCGATGTGGATCTGCTCGACGCCGAGGACATCGGCCCGGAGTCGACACCGCAGGAGGTGATCGAGCGGATCTGGCCCGCCGTCGTCGCCTACACCGTCGCGCTGCTCACCCAGCACACCGAACGGGCCGGCCACCGCAGTCCCTGGCACGTGCTGGAGTCATTCGAGCTGCCCGATTGGGTTGAGGCCCTGGTCGGAGAGGACAGCGACCTCGATTACTACCACGTCGAGTCGGTCCTGCTGCGTGGCATTCCCGCCCTGCGCGACATACTCGACCCTCGAGCAGCGCACGAGGACTGAGTTCAGTCGTTGCGCTCGTCGTGGTGGTGCGGTGGCTCGACGAACGCGGGGGTCGTTGTCGCGGGCCAGTGTGATCATCGGCTGGCGCACGCCTTCCTGCTGGAGGCGGCTGAGCCGGCCGTAGAGCTGCTGGAGCTCGGCGCTGTCGGGGTCGCGGAGCATGATGATCGCGTGCTGGTACTGGCCGTCGATGGTGCGGCGGGTCCTCGTCGTAGAAGCTGAGGCCGCCGGGGCGAACAGCAGCTCGCGCGCGACCTCGACGTGACCGGGCATGACCCTGGCGGCCAGGGCGAGACCCGCGTCGGTGATCGTGACGAGCGTGGCGCGCTGGTCGTCGCGGGGCTGGGACCGCGGGTGACGAGGCCCGGCCTTCGCCAGCAGCTCGGCCTGGTGGGTCAGACCGCGGCGGCTGCCGACGACTCCGTCCGCCAGCTCGGTCATCGTCAGCGGGTCCCGGCAGGGGGCGGGGGCCGGCGCGCTCGGCGTACCAGCTCAGCCAAGCATGGCGGGATCGAACTCCTCGCCGGTGGCGTACAGCAGGCCGTAGGCCAGGAGCACACCGTCACGGTCCAGCGCACCGCGCTGGAGCCACTGGTCAGCCACCGCCGGCCAGCCGCCGTGCTCGTCGGCGAAGTCGCCGAACAGCCCGGCCAGGGTCTCGGCGACCTCGGTGTAGCGGTCCGGGTTGGACACCCACCGCACCAGGACCGCGGCGATGTCGTCCGCGGTCGCGGCGTCGTAGCGGCGCACCTTGTCCCGGTTCGCCCACAGCTGCAGCTCGAACAGCCGGGAGGCCTCCCACGAGCCGGGGCGGCCCGCAACGAGCTGCCGCCGGGTCACGTCGAAGCTGTCCGGGGCCGTAAGCCCTCCGCGCCCTTCACGAAGCCGACCGAACGCGACCTGCACGGCGACCGCCGTCGAGTAGGCAGCCTGCCGCCCGGCCGCGGTCCACGCTCGACGCAGCTCGGCGACGTCCTCCTCAGCCGGGGGCACCACCGGACGCAGAAGTTTCTGAAAGCTGGGGCGTGTCGCGCCGCCTCGTTTCAGAAAGTAGGGAAGGATGCCTGCATGGCTAGAAGACCAACGGGGCGCCCATCGAAGGGCCCGCGCGCAGTGGTTCTTCCACGGGTCCTGCTGGCTGACGACCGCGCGCTCAAGGCCCTGGCCGCCGCGCGCGGCTGGTACGTCTCCGAGACCGCCGCGAAGCTGATCAACGTCGGCCTACAGCATGCCGCCGAGCTTCCCGACGATCTGCCCCGTCGGGTCGCGGCCACGGAGTCGACCGACTTCACAGCCCGGATCCCCCTCAGCGACAACACGTTGCTGCGCTCGATCGCGAGTGAACGAGACCGAAGCATTTCCCTCGTGGCCGGAGCCCTGGTCAAGCTCGGCCTTCGTCACCGCAATGAGTTGCTGGGCCAGATCCCAGCGCAGTACGACCACCTGGAGCAGCGTCTGACCAAGGCCTCATAAAGAGAACGAGACGGCCCCCCGGCCAGGGGGCCGCCTTCGTTCGTTCTCGCGTCGCTCGGTCCTACACCCGAGGTGACGCCGTAGCCCCGGCGAACCGGGGCCCATCCCCAACCGTCCAAGAAGGGGCGCTTTCGCGTGTCCAGGATACATCCTGGGCCGGGAGCCAACCACCACAGACACGGGGTGAGTTCGTCGTGCCCAGATCCGGGGCGCTCGCCGGCGGCGGGCACCGGGTTCTGCACGCTCTGCTACGAGCACGGCGCGTTCACTCTGGCCTCCGGCCCCTCTCAGCTTTGCCTGCTTCACCAGCTCCCCCTCGATGAGCAGCCTCAAGCGGACTCCTTCGGGATCCGCGGCAGGACTGCGCCGCGGCGCACACCCCGAGGCCGCGCCGCGTGCCACACCAGCGGTCCCGGGCGGGCGAGCCGAGCGCTGCCACCGAGTGCGCGGGTGCGCGCCCGCGGGATCGCCCGCGCCCGCGCCCGCCACGACCGAGGCTTCACCCCGCACCCGGGTTGGCGGAACTTCATCGACCACTCCTACCGGGTGCTGACCTCCCAGCCCGAAGCCCTCGAGCACCTCGCGCGACTGGTCGACGACGAGGACTGGCGCGTCGACAAGCGCCGCAGCTGGTCAGCCATCCTGCGCCGCCTGGTCTGCCACATGGACTGGGAGACCGGCCTGATCACCGGCCTGACCGCCCGACACCTCGCAGCGGCCGGAGCCCGCGCCGCACGCACCGTGTCCCGTGTCCTGGCCTGGGCCCGCGAGATCGGCCTACTCGTCGTCGTCGAGGCTGGTGCTAGCGCCGAGTTCCTCGGCACCGACACCGGCCGCACTCCCACCTACGCCCTCGTGACCCACACCCCGCTCCCCCGCCTCGACGGCGCGCAGCACGACGAGGAGCCGGGCATCGCATCCGCAGGTCAGTCCCCTGTGGAAGAAAGTGGCGACCTCCCCACTACTCCAGTGAGTACTAAGCCCTTGACGGGCGGCCGACGGACTCACCTCACCTCCCAGCCCGAGTGGCACCCCTACGACGTCCCCGACACCCCCGGAGCCAGAAACGCAGCAACCCTCACCCTGCTCTCACATCTCGGCCTAGGAGGCCGAAAAAGCGGCAAGATCGAGATCTGGCGAGCCCGGGCCCTGCTCAAACCCTGGTGGGACGCCGGCGCCACCGTCGCCGGGCTGCTCCACGCCCTCGAATACCACCCCGACCGACCCGACCACCGGCGCGGCGACCTCAGCTCCGGCGCCCGCGACCCCCTGCGGATCATCGGCGCCCGGCTGCGGCCCTGGCACGGCCGCCTCGGCGAGATCCGGGCCGTACAGATCGGCCGCATGCGCGCCGGCACCGGCGCGAAGCCTGCAACTAAGGTCGAGGTTGCACTGCTCGACCGTCCCGCCGGCCGCGGCGCCCGACGCGCCGCACAAGAGGCGCTCAGCGAGCACCTGCAGCAGCTGCGCGAAGCCCGCGGCACCCAGCAGGGCCACCGCCCTGCAGCGGCCGTGCTGCCGCGCAGACTGCGCCGACCCCGGATCAAATGATGACCACGACGACGCGGCCGGGCAGGCCGGGATGCTGTGGCGGTCCGGTCCGGCTGTGGGTCCAACCGAACCGGACCTCAGCGGACGCGGTCGTTACCGCACGGGCGCGCCGCGGGTGATGTCGCGGGGGGTCAGGCGCGCTCGGTGTCGTCCTCGGCGGATTCCGGAGGCTCGCAGCGCGAGAGGAGATCGCCGTCGCGGCTGATGAGTTTCGGGTTGTCGGCGTGCTCGAGCCGCAGGAGTTGGTGCAGCATCCCGTCGAGGCTGAGCGCGTCGTTGATCTGGTCGACCAGGTCGGGTTCGAGCCGGTACCAGCTCCATGTGCCGCGTCGTTCCCTCGACATGACCCCGGCTTTGACCAGCACGCTCAGGTGGTGGCTCAAGGTCGATTGCGGCTGGGGGAAGGCTTCGATGAGGTCGCAGAAGCAGAGCTCGGCGTCGGGGGCCTGGCGGGCCAGGCCGACCAGCTGGAGCCGTAGCGGGTCGGCGAGTGCCTTGAACAGCTCGGCGGCGGCACCGGCCACGGTCTCGACGCCGTCGAGCGGTTGATCCTCGACGAGATCGGCGACGTGCGAGCTGAGCTGTTCTCCCATCGCGGTCGAGGATACTGGGTGATGCTCAGGAGTTCGGCGAGATGGTCAGCTGATAGCCGAGTCCGCGTACCGCCTCGATGCGGACGTCGGCTCCGGCGGCGGCGAGCCGGCGGCGCAGGCGCGTGATGTGCACGCTCAGGGAGTTGTCCGAGCCGGATGTCTGGTCGCCCCAGATGGCGGTGACGAGTTCGCGGCGGCTGACCACGGCGTCGGGACGCGCGGCGAGGTAGCGCAGCACCAGGTGTTCGCGCAGCGGCAGCCGGATCGGTGTGTCGTCGAGCCACATCCGTGGGGCGACGTTGTCGATGCGCAGCCGGCCCAGCTGGATCGGCAGCGGACGGGCCGCGAGGGACCGTGGCGCGCCGAGGGCGGCGCTGAGCAGGGCGAGCAAGGCGCTCGGTTCGAAGGGGCGGGCGGTGACGGTGGCGCCCCGGGCGGCGGCCTGCGCCGCCAGCTCGCCGTCGTCGCGACCGACTCCGACGATCACTCGCACCCCGGGGTCGAGCGTGTGCAGCACGTCGAGGAAGTCCGCCGGGCTCAACCGCCCCCCGGCCGGGGCGAGCACGACCGCATCCGGGCAGGTGCGCCCGGCCACCAGCAGCGCTGCGGCCGTGTCGTGCACCGGGTGCAGGTCGACGGGTTGGCCGGTCAGGGCCCGCGCGACCTGCTCGGCGGTGTGTTCGTCGGCGACGAGCAGCACCGCCGCCGGCCCTGTGCGCCCGCCGGCGTCGGCCAGGCAGGCTCGGCGGCGGATCTGCACGGGAGAACGGCCGTCGGTCTCCCAGGTCTCGGTCATCATCGCGGCTTCCTCAGCCGAACTTGCCCGAGATGTAGTCCTCCGTGCGCTTGTCGGCCGGGTCCTCGAAGATCTTCAGGGTTCGGTCGAACTCGACCAGAGTGCCGACGCGGTCGCCGTGCTCGTCGGGTTGGGCGGTGAAGAACGCCGTGCTGTGCGAGACGCGGGCCGCCTGCTGCATGTTGTGGGTGACGATCACGATGGTGAAGTCCTGCACGAGCTCGCCCATCAGGTCTTCGATCTTGGATGTCGCGATCGGGTCGAGCGCCGAGCAGGGCTCGTCCATCAGCAGCACGTCCGGCCGGGTCGCGATGGCCCGGGCGATACACAGACGCTGTTGCTGTCCACCGGAGAGGCCGTAGGCGTTCTGCTTGAGCTTGTCCTTGACCTCGTCCCACAGCGCGGCGCCGCGCAGGGCTTGCTCGACGGTGTCGTCGAGGTGGTCTTTGGCGCCGGTGACGCGGGGTCCGTAGGCGACGTTGTCATAGATCGACTTGGGGAACGGGTTCGGCTTCTGGAAGACCATGCCGATCCGGCGGCGGACCTCGATCTCGTCGACGCCGGGCCCGTAGATGTCGGTGCCGTGGTAGGTCACGCGCCCTTCGACCCGGGCGCCGGGGACCAGGTCGTTCATCCGGTTCAGGCAGCGCAGCACGGTGGACTTCCCGCAGCCCGACGGCCCGATCAGCGCGGTGATCCGGCGGTCGTCGAACTGCAGATCGACATCGCGGACGGCGAGGAAGTCGCCGTAGTAGACGTGCAGGTTCTCCGTCGCCATCGCGGCCCCGGCCGAACGTGGCTGTTCGGGCGCTCGGTCACCGACCGCGAGGTGGATACCGGCGGTGTCCTGGGCGGTCCCGGGTGGGGAGGTGGGGCTCATGTGCTGGTCCTTTCCGGGGTTCACCATCGACGTGCGAACCGGTTGCGCAGCACGATCGCGGTGCCGTTGAGCGCCAGCAGGATGACGATCAGCAGCAGGATCGCGGCGTAGGTCAGGGGGATGAACGCTTCGCGGGACTGGAGGGCGAAGTTGAAGATCTGGACGGGCATGACGGTGTAGCGGGAGAACAACCCGTCGGGGGTGAAGGTGATGAACGTGGTCGCGCCGACCAGGATCAGCGGTGCGGCTTCTCCGACGGCCCGCGACAGCGCCAGGATGGAGCCGGTCGCGATCCCGGGCACCGCGGCGGGCAGCAGCTGGCGCCACACCGTTTGCCAGCGGGTCGCCCCGACGGCCAGTGAGCCGTCACGGATCTCGCGCGGGACCGCGCGCAACGACTCGCGGGTCGCGATGATCACCACCGGCAGGATGAGCAGGGCCAGGGCGATCGAGCCGGACAGGGCGACGGCGCCGAAGTTCAGCGGTGCCCGTACCACGAAGGCCAGCACCAGGATCCCGAAGATGATCGACGGGACGGCGGCCAGGTTCTGCACGTTGAGCTCGATCGCCCGGTTGAACCAGCGCCGGGGGTCGGCGTACTCCTCGAGGTAGATCGCCGCGGCGATGCCCAGCGGCAGCGCGATCAGCGCGGTGACCCCGACGACGAGGAGCGTGCCGACGATGGCCGGCTGCACGCCGGCGGTCGCCGGGCGGATCGTCGAGGGCGCCTGGGTGATCAGGTTCGCGTCCAGCCTGCTCACCCCGGAGACCACGATGGTGATCAGCACGTAGAACAGGAACAGCGCGGCCACCAGCAGGCACGCCCACAGCACGCAGACGAACACTGTGGAGGCCACATCGCGGCGCCGCCGGTCCGGGGTCAGCGCACGAGCGGGCGTGGTGCGGGCGGTGTCGGTAGCAGTCATCAATACACCTGCCGGAAGCGGCGGACCAGCCGGATGCTGATCAGGTTGATCGTCAGGGTGATCACGAACAGCAGCGCTCCCACGGCGAACAGCGAGTAGTAGACGGGGCTGCCTTGGGGGGCGTCGCCGCTGGCGATCTGGGCGATGAACGCGGTCATCGTCTGGGCCTCGTCGCGGGGATCAGCGGTCAGGCGGGCCAGGTTGCCGCCGGCGACGGCGAGGATCATCGTCTCGCCGACCGCCCGGGACAGCCCCAGCACGATCGCGGCGATGATCCCGGACAGCGCCGCCGGGAAAACCACCTGCAGGGTGGTCATCCGCCGGTTGGCGCCGAGGGCATACGAGCCCGAGCGCAGCGCTTGGGGTACTGCCGACATCGCGTCCTCGGACAGTGACGCGACCGTCGGGACGATCATGAATCCCATGACGATCCCGGCGACGAGCAGGTTGTAGATGTTCGGGATCCCCAGCAGTGGCTGCAGGATCGGGGTGAGCGCGGTCAGGGCGAGGAACCCGTAGACCACCGTCGGGATGCCCGCCAGCAGCTCCAGTACCGGCTTGATGACCTTGCGGGCCCGGGTGGTGGCGTACTCGGACAGGAACATCGCGATGCCCAGCCCGACCGGGATCGCCACGGCCAGGGCGATGCCGGTGGCCATGAACGTCGCCGAGACCAGGGGCAGCACGCCCCAGTCCTTGTCCCAGGAGTACTTGTCGCCGAACGAGGCGGTCCAGGTGGTGCCGGTGAGGAACTCGATCGGGCTGACGTGGGCGAAGAAGGTGAACAGCGGGACGACGAGGGCGACGATGATGCCCACCGTCACCAGCACCGACAGGCCGGCCGCGGCGGCCAGCAGGCTCTCGATGATCTTCTCGCCGACCCGGGGTGAGCGGGGGGTCAGGTCACGGCCGGAGCCGCCCGCGCTCGAGCGCGGGCGGCCGGCGGTGGTCACCGCCATCGGCTCAGCCTCCGGCCTGCTGGCGGAGCTGGTCCAGCTTGGCGGTGGAGTCCTGCTTCTGCTGGTCGGTCATCGGCACGAACTGCGCAGCCTGCACGATCTCGTCGTTGCGCTGCAGGTAGAACTCCAGGAACGACACGACCTGCGGCTTGGCGAGCCCGGCGTCGGAGGCGTAGATGAACAGCGGCCGGCCCAGCGGGGTGTAGGAGGCGTCCTGGACCGTCTGTGCGGACGGGGCCACGCAGCCGTTGCCGCCGTCGACCTGCAGTGCCTTGAGCTGCTGCTGGTTCTCCTCGAAGTAGGAGAACCCGAAGTAGCCCAGCGCGCCGGGGGAGCCGGTGACGCCCTGGACGGTGACGTTGTCGTTCTCCGAGGGGCTGTAGTCGGTGCGCGATGCCCCCTCCTCACCGACGATCTCGTCGGTGAAGTAGTCGAAGGTGCCCGAGTCCGCGCCGGCCCCGAACAACTGCAGTGGCTCGGCCGGGAACGACGGGTCGACCTGGTTCCAGTTCTTGACCTGCGAGTCGGGCGCCCACATCGCGCGCAGCTGCTCCACGCTCAGGCAGTTGGCCCAGGTGTTGGCCGGGTTGACCACGACGGTCAGCGCGTCGTTGGCCACCTGCAGCTCCTGGAAGGCGATCCCGTTCGCCTCGCACTGCTGACGCTCGGTGTCGGAGATCGGGCGCGAGGCGTTGGAGATGTCGGTCTCGCCGTTGCAGAACTTCTGGAAGCCACCACCGGTCCCCGAGGTACCGACGGTGACGTTCACCTCGGGGTTCTCCCCCTGGTAGAGCTCCGCAGCCGCGGACGACAGCGGCTCCACCGTCGAGGACCCGTCGATCAGCACCGGCCCGGAGACCTGCTCACCCCCCGGCCCGTCCTGCTGCTGCGCACCGCCGCCACACGCCACCAGCGTCACGCTGGCAGCGACGGCGACCAGGGCAGCCGATGCCCTGCGCATGTGTCGAACACTCACGGACTTGGCCTCTCTCGTCGAGGTCGAGACGGCGCCCGTAGCTGTGAGCGTCCGCCGAAGACGCTTGGATCGAACAATGCCGATATGAATGCCGAGTGAACGTGGCCTGACTTCTCACTCCTGGATCCACAACATTCGATCTAGGTGGCTCCGAGCGGTGCGCTCACCGGGCGCGGGCGACCTTGGCCAGCCCTGCTGCGGGCAGGCAGGCGAACGTCGTCACGCCACCTGCTGCGAGATCGGCGTCGCCGGTCAGGAGACCCCACAGGGCCAGGGCGAGCGCGACCGCGACAATCGCCTGACCGAGAACGCGCGAGACCGGGTCCCTGACCGGCGTCGGTGGCCGGTCGCGGCGGGGGTGGCCGCGCCGTCGTGACATCGCGGTGCTGTCACCGACCTCGCCGGGGTCGTGCATGGGATCACTCCAGTCGTTGCCGATAGAATCGACAAAGCTCGATCCAGTGATCCTGCGAGGTTGCACTCTGCTTCGACGGACGTCAATATAGAAGCATGTCTAACAAGGAGCCGCCGGGCGTGGCGTCGTCGTGCTGGTCGCCGCTGGTCGGCCAACCGATCTCCCCGGAGCACGCGAGCGAGATCTCCCGCGTGTTCAAGGCCCTCGGAGACCCCGTCCGGCTGCGCCTGTTGTCCCTGATCGCCTCCCACGCCGGCGGCGAGGCCTGCGTGTGCGACCTGACCGAGGTCTTCGACCTGTCCGGCCCGACGATCTCGCACCACCTCAAGGTGCTGCGCGAGGCCGAGCTGATCACCGGTGAACGCCGCGGCACCTGGATCCACTACCGCGTCGTCCCACAGCGACTCGCCTCACTGGCCGACCTGCTGATCCCGACCACCGCGGAGACCGTCGCATCATGAGCACGGAGAACACCACCGGCGCCGCCCAGCAGGCGGCCACCGACCCGACCGAGGCCGGCGTCGTCGCCCGCCTGTCCACCCTCGACCGCTTCCTGGCGGTCTGGATCATCGTCGCCATGGTCGCCGGGCTCCTGCTCGGCCGCCTGGTCCCCGGGCTCGCCCCCGCCCTGGACGCCCTGGCGATCGACGGCATCTCGCTGCCGATCGCCCTCGGCCTGCTGATCATGATGTACCCGGTGCTGGCGAAGGTCCGCTACGACCGCCTCGACACCGTCACCGGCGACCGCAAGCTCCTGATCACCTCGCTGGTGCTCAACTGGGTCCTCGGCCCGGCACTGATGTTCGCCCTGGCCTGGCTGATGCTGCCCGACCTGCCCGAGTACCGCACCGGGCTGATCATCGTCGGGCTCGCCCGCTGCATCGCCATGGTCATCATCTGGAACGACCTGGCCTGCGGGGACCGCGAGGCCGCCGCCGTGCTCGTCGCGCTGAACTCGGTGTTCCAGGTCGTCATGTTCGGTGTGCTCGGCTGGTTCTACCTGGTCGTGCTGCCCGGCTGGCTCGGCCTGCCCGTCACCGACGTGTCGTTCTCCACCTGGGACATCGTGAAATCGGTGCTGGTGTTCCTCGGGATCCCGCTGCTCGCCGGATACCTCACGCGCCGGTTCGGCGAGAAGGCCAAGGGCCGAGCCTGGTACGAGGAGACGTTCCTCCCGCGGATCGGGCCGTTCGCGCTCTACGGGCTGCTGTTCACCATCGTGCTGCTGTTCGCGCTGCAGGGCGAGGCCATCACCTCCCAGCCGCTCGACGTCGCCCGGATCGCGCTACCGCTGCTCGCCTACTTCGCCCTGATGTGGGCCGGCTCCTACGCCCTCGGCCGGGCGGTCGGGATGGGCTACGAACGCACCACCACCCTGGCGTTCACCGCCGCCGGCAACAACTTCGAGCTCGCCATCGCCGTGGCCATCGGCACGTTCGGCGTCACCTCCGGCCAGGCGCTGGCCGGGGTCGTCGGGCCACTGATCGAGGTGCCGGTGCTCGTCGCGCTGGTGTATGTGTCGCTGTGGCTGCGCCGGCGCCTGTTCGCACCGACGACCACACCGACCACGCAGACCGAGCAGGCAAACCCCCAGCCCACACGGGACGCCCGGTCATGAACTGCCTGGACTGCGCCACCCGGTGCCAGCAGGCGCGACCCGCGGTCGCGGTGTGCCAGGGCTGTGGCGCGGCTATCTGCCTTGAGCACACCTGGGTGAACCACCGAGCCTGCCATCCACCCGGGATGGCCGGGCCCGCCCGTGCAGCGAGCCGGGTCCTGCGCTGCGAGTTCTGCGGCACGCGCACCAACAACCAGACTGCCGCCGCGGCGGCCGTCGGCTCACGCGTCGCCCCCGGCGCAGATCTGGGCTGCCTGCGGGGAACCGGCTCGAGTCCCGATCCGTCGTAGGCACCCCACGCCGACACCCAACACCGCAAGACGGCGTGCGCGGCGCGTGATCTGCCATCGCGACGCCCCACTGTTCGAACCGGTGCCAACGCGCACCGCCGCTGCTCATGCTCAAGGAGCCCTGATGACCGCTGTAGCGATCGCGTTCGGCGTTCCCACCGGCCCCGGCCCCGGCCCCCGCCCCGGCCCCCGCCCTGGTCGGGGTCGCCGGGCCGCTGATCGAAGCGTCCATGCTCGTCGGCTTGGTGGAGGTGTCGCTGTGGCTGCGCCGGTGCCTGTTCGCCACCACCGACACACCCTGCCTCGCGCGGGCGAGACCCGATGAGCACCCGCTCGGCCGGCCAGTAGCGGACCATGCCATGGACGCCTTCTCGCCCGACGCCACGCCGGTCGTCGTCGCCATCGCGCGACGGCGCCCGGCGGGCGGTCGCAACCTCGAACACTTCGCCCTCACCAGCCCCCACGCCCGGCTTCACCAGACCGTCGACGAGCTGCGCCGCAGATTCCACGGCATCTTCGGCCCCGAGACGATCGAGGCCGTGGTCGTGGACGTGTTCACCGAGCTGGCGCTGACCGCCCGCATCACCGCCCACCTGCCCGTGCTCGCCGCCCGCCACGCCCGCGAGCGGCTCGCGGCAGTAGCCCGATCCCAAGGAGCCACCGTGACCACCGCAGCTGCGGTTCCCGAAGTCCTGTTCGTCTGCGTGCACAACGCCGGGCGCAGCCAGATGGCCGCCGCCCTGCTGGCCCACCACGCGGCCGGCGCCGTCCGGGTCACCTCGGCCGGATCCGCCCCGGCCGACAGCATCAACCCTGCCGTCCGCGACGTCATGGCCGAGTTCGGCCTGAGCCTGGACACCGAGTTCCCCAAGCGCCTGACTACCGAGGCGGTCGAAGCGGCCGACGTCGTGATCACTATGGGCTGTGGTGACGCCTGCCCGGTGTTCCCCGGCAAGCGCTACCTCGACTGGGAGCTGACCGATCCCGCCGGCAAAGCCGCGGAGCAGATCCGCCCCATCCGCGACGACATCGACGCCCGGGTACGCCACCTGCTCGCCGAGCTGACCGGTACCCCGACCGAAGCGGCGACGTCGTGACCGACACGCCTGCGGTGCTGTTCGTCTGCGTCCGTAACGGCGGCAAGTCCCAGATGGCCGCCGGGCTGATGCGCCAGGCCGCCGGCGACCGGGTCGAGGTCCACTCCGCCGGCACCAACCCGGGGGAGATGATCAACGCCCTGTCCGCGCAGGCGCTGGCCGAATCCGGCGCGGACATCAGCGGCGAGTCCCCGACGTCGATCGACCCCGAGCTGCTCCGGCGCGTCGACCTCGTGGTCACTCTTGGCCGGGACGCGCGGGTCGACGCCGGTGACACCGAGGTCCGTACGTGGGACACCGACGAGCCCTCCGCCCGCGGGATCGAGGGACTCGACCGCATGCGCCTGATCCGTGACGACATCGCCGCTCGGGTCGACGACCTGCTCGCCGAATTGACCGGGCCGAGCCCGAACCCGTGACCCGTACCCCTGACACCGCCGATCGCGACCTGCCCGTGGTCGTGATCGGCGGTGGCCAGGCCGGCCTCGCCGCGGGCTACTACCTGCGCCGAGCGCAGGTCCCGTTCGTCATCCTCGATGCCCAGACCGGGCCCGGCGGCGCCTGGCGACACGGCTGGGACTCGCTGCGCCTGTTCTCCCCCGCGCGCTACAGCCCTCTGCCCGGGTGGTGGATGCCCGACCAGCCCGCAGAGCCCTTCCCGACCGCCGGCCACGTCCGCACCTACCTCGACGACTACGAGCGGCGTTACGCACTCGACGTCCGCCGCCCCGTCGACGTCACCGCCGTACAGGCCTACCCGGACCACCTGGCCGTCAGCACCGCACAGGGCAGCTGGCGCGCCCGGGCGGTCATCAGCGCCACCGGTACCTGGCGCTGCCCGCACGTCCCAGATCTACCCGGCCGCGCGGAGTTCACCGGCCGCCAGATCCACACCGTCAACTACCACCGGCCCGACCCGTTCCGTGGTCAGCGCGTCGGTGTGGTCGGTGGTGCGAACTCCGCGGCGCAGATCCTCGCCGAGGTCTCCACCGTTGCGACGACGCACTGGTTCACCCTGGCCCCACCGCGATTCCTGCCCGACGATGTCGACGGCCGGGTCCTGTTCGACGTCGCCACCCAACGCGAACTCGCCCAGCGCGAGGGACGCCCGGACACCGGTGGTGTCGCCGCGCTCGGCGACATCGTCATGATCCCCAGCGTCAAGGCCGCCCGGGACCGCGGGGTGCTGCGGGCCGAGCCCATGTTCGACCGGCTGACCTCGACCGGCGTCGCCCGCGACGACGGCTCCACCACCGACCTCGACGCCATCATCTGGTGCACCGGCTTCCGCCCAGCCCTCGCCCACCTCGCCCCGCTCGGCCTCAGCACCGACACGCACGGGCACCCGCGCACCGACGGCACCCGCAGCATCGACGAACCCCGACTGCACCTACTCGGCTACGGCGACTGGACCGGCGCCGCCGCCGCAACCCTGATCGGCGCGGGGCGAACGGCCCGCACGTGCGTAGAACAGATCATCGGACGACCCGCTCGTAGACCCGAGCCGAATCATGCTCGCCTCTGACCGTCGAGCGACAGTGCTTCAGCGGGGTTCGACGGGGAGGGGCGCGATGATCGGGTGATCGTTGCTGGTTGGGCCGAGGCGTGCGGCGCCGCCGGGGCTGCCGTAGGAGTCGAAGAACTCGGCGTTGATCTGGGTGTAGGTGCTCCACTGCTCGGGGAGGTCGTCCTCGTAGTAGATGGCTTCGACGGGGCAGACCGGCTCGCAGGCACCGCAGTCGACGCACTCGTCAGGGTGGATGTAGAGCATCCGCGCGCCCTCGTAGATGCAGTCGACGGGGCATTCCTCGATGCAGGACTTGTCCATCACGTCGACGCACGGTTCGGCGATCACATAGGTCACGGCGACTCCTCGCGGTCGTCGGTGCGGCGTGTCGTAGTGGCCTGCCCTGACGGTGCTGTGGGTGCGGGGGCCCGCTGGGGGATCAGGCGGGGCAGAAAACGGACGAATACGACCATACCGATCAGCTCGACCAGGGTTTGGGCGATCACGACCGCCGGGGTGACCGCGAACATCGGTGGGAGAGCGAGCGCGAGGGGTAGCACCACCAGCGAGTTCCGCGTGGCGCCGCTGAACACCAACGCCCGTGTCGCGGGCACGTCGAAGCGGAACGCGCGGGCGGTCGCGATCCCCACGGCGGCCATGACCACCAGGAATCCGACGTAGATCGGCAGCACCGGCACGATCGCGCCGAGTTGCCCGGACAGGGTGGGAACCTGGCTGGTGACCACGACAGCGAGGGTCAGGGTCATCAACGGCACCATGGCCGCGGTCGCGGCCCGCTCGGTCACGGCGACGGCGCGGAAGCGTCCGCGCAGCCGCCCGGTGACCCAGGCCAGTACCAATGGGGCGGCGATGAGCAGCCCGAAGGCGTCCAAGAACGGGCCGGGCTCGATCGCACCTACCAGGTCCGGGCCCACGGCGACGAGCACAAACAGGGGCAGCACGACGATCTGGGCGAGCATGAGCAGCGGGGAGATCGCCAGCAGTCGGCGTTCGTCGCCGCCGGCCAGACCGCAGAACACGATGACGTAGTCGATGCACGGGGTCAGCAACACCAGCAGCACCCCGAACAGCACCGCCCGCTCGAGCCCCAGCGGCAGGATCGCGGCGGCCACCAGCACCGGGACGAGTACGAAGTTGAGGACCAGCGCCGCGGTGACGAAGCGCCCGTCGCGCAGCGAGCGGGTGATCTGGGCGAACGGGACCTGCAGGAACGTGGCGTAGAGCAGCAGTCCGAGCACGGGGTAGATCGCAACCTCGACCGCGGCCGCGGTCGACTCGGGGAGCAGCACCCCGATCACTGCACCGACAGCCAGCCCGGTGAGGTAGATCGGGATCTGGTGTCGTTCCCACCACGCCACGACGGTCTCGACGCTCACGAGCGGCCCCCACCCGTCATCGTGGCAACCGTCGCCGCGGTCGCCGGCCCCTGGCTGACGGGGACAGGCCCGAACAGGCTTGTGGCGACCTCGGCGGCCTCGTCGTCGGGTACGCGTACCTCGACGACGACTCCGGGTCCGATGGTCAGAGACATGGCCAGGCTCGGGCAGCAGTCTTGCTCGGCGCGGA
This sequence comes from Pseudonocardia autotrophica, assembly GCF_003945385.1. Classification (NCBI taxonomy): domain Bacteria; kingdom Bacillati; phylum Actinomycetota; class Actinomycetes; order Pseudonocardiales; family Pseudonocardiaceae; genus Pseudonocardia; species Pseudonocardia autotrophica. The sequence continues at coordinate 229,516 of NZ_AP018921.1, read as the reverse complement.
CCAGCGCGGCCAGCTCACCTGCGCCGCCGTCCTCGAGCACCGCCGGGTCGAAGCCGACCTGTACCCGGTCGGCCAGGCGCTCACGGCTCGTGGCGTGCACGAGCAACCGCGACCAGCGGGCCCACCGGCCCCGCCAGCTCGGCGCCGGCAACGAACACGCCGCCCCGGCGCTGTCGGGGACCTCGAGCGCCGCCGGCGCGGGCGACGGGATCGGTCCCGCAGCCGCTCGCGGGCCGGGGATCGGTCGGGGCGGTCCGGCGGTGGCGGAGTGGCCCGGGGCGGTGTCCTGCGCGCGGGTCAGGAAGGTGCAGGAGGCGTCGCAGGGGCCCTCGCGGTCGATCCCGTCGAGTACGCGGCGGGCGTCGTCGAGGCGGGCGGTGAACTCCTGCAGCGCGGTGATCTGCTCGCGGGCCTCGGCGCAGCGCCGGGCGAGCATCGGCGCCAGCGTCCGCTGCACCTCCCGGCAGCCCTCGCGCTGCCACGGACGCAGCAGAATCCGGATGTCGTCGAGGGAGAGCCCCAAGCCCTTGGCCGTGGCGATGAACCGCAGTTGATCGAGGGCCTCGTCGTCGAAAAGTCGATACCCCGACGCCGAGCGCCGCGGCGTGAGCAGCCCCTGCTGCTCGTAGTACCGCAACGTCGTCGCCGGCACCCCGGCGTGCTCGGCCAACTGGGAAACCTTCAGCCCGTCCACGATCCCGAACGCTAAACCCGCTACCCGACTCGAAGGTCAAGGGTTAAGAGCGTCCGGCAAATGAACCGCCCCGGTGTGTCGGGAGACTCGATCTTCTGAGGAGATGGAGTCATGACCTATCGCGCCCAGCCCTACCCGCGGGAGCTTCGTGAGCGGGCGGTCCGGATGGTTGCCGAGGTGACCCCGAACTACGACTCGCAGTGGGCCGCGATCGGCGCGGTCGCGCAGAAACTCGGCGTTGGGACGGCGGAGACGGTGCGCAAGTGGGTCCGCCAGGCCGAGATCGACCAGGGCCAGCGACCGGGCGGGAGCACGGAGGAGTCCGCGGAGATCAAGCGGCTCAAGCGTGAGGTGGCCGAGCTGCGCCGGGCGAATGAGATCCTGAAAGCGGCGTCCTTGGACTCAACCGGTCAGCGCAACAGTGCCGCGATTCTATCGGCCGGGGTGTCGAAGTCGAGGGTCTTGCGCGGCCTCGTGTTCAGCTGATGGGCGACCTGGTCGAGGTCGTCCTGAGAGAAGTCGATGCGCGTGCCCTTCGGGAAGTACTGGCGCAGAAGGCGATTGGTGTTCTCGTTCGTGCCGCGCTGCCAGGGGCTTGCGGGGTCGGCGAAGTAGACCTGCAGGCCGGTGTTCGCGCTGACGGTCTTGTGCCCGGCCAGCTCCATCCCGCGGTCCCAGGTCAGGGACTTGAGCACCTGCGCGGGCAGCCGTGTCATCACCGTCGACAGGCCATGGGTCACCGAGCGCATGTCCTTGCCGGACAGTGCGACGAGCACCGTGAACCGAGTGGAGCGCTCGACCACGGTGGCGATCTGAGTCTGCCCACGACCAATGAGCAGGTCGCCCTCCCAGTGCCCGGGCACGGCTCGGTCGGCGACCTCGGCGGGCCGGTGACGGATGGAGACCGCGTCGGTGATCTGGGAGCGCCACTGCCCGGTCACGGTGTTGTGCACGTTGCGCCGGATCGGCCGCCCCGACCGCAGGTGGCGTTGCAGGTTCTTGGCCAGCACGCCGCGGGCCTGCACGAACAGCGACTTGTAGATCGTCTCGTGTGACACCCGCATCCCCGATCCCGGCTCGTGGTGCTTGCGCAGGTACCCGGCGATCTGCTCCGGGGACCAGTCCACCCCGAGCTTGCCCGACACGAAGCGGCGCAGCCGCTCGTTGCGCGCCAGAAGGCACAGCTTCGGGCGCCGGGCCCGCCGCCAGGCCTGGTCCTCCGCGTCCACGGCCCGGTACTTGCGCGGCCCCTTGTTCCGGCCGATCTCACGGCTGATCGTCGACGGGGAGCGGCCGAGGCGGGCGGCGATCGTGCGCATCGACTCCTCACGCGCCAGGCCACGAGAGATCTCCTCCCGCTCAGCGAGGGTCAGCGAACCCTCACGGCGCCGCCGCGGCGCAGGCACATACCCGCCGGTGCCCTTCAGCACGGTGAACACCGAACCGGGCGGGCGCAGGATGGCCCGCGCGATCTGGGAGATCGACTCCCCACGCGCCCAGCGGTCCCACAGCTGCTGCCTGTCCTCGTCCGACATCCCCGGACGACCCAACTTCGCCACCGCCACCACCTCCACCATGATCATTTATCACGGTGTTGCGCTGACCGGTTGAGTCCAAGTCGGCTTTCTTCGCGGCCGAGCTCGACCGGCCCTCGACACGCTCGTGAGGTTCATCGCCGCCCACGCCGAGCAGGACGCGGGCGGGTTGCGGTGGGGAGTCGAGCCGATCTGCAGAGTGCTCTCCGAGCACGGCTGCCCGATCGCCCCATCGACCTACTACGCCGCTCGCGCCGCGAAGGCGCAGCCGTGCAAGCGGGCGCTGCGTGATGATCAGCTCAAGGTCGACATCGCCCGGGTGCACGCCCAGAACTACGGCGTCTACGGCGCCCGGAAGGTGTGGCTCGCGCTCAACCGCGAAGGCATCGCGGTGGCCCGTTGCACGGTGGAGCGGCTGATGGGCGAGCTGGGCCTGGTCGGTGCCCGTCGTGGTCGCCGGGTCCGCACCACCGTCGCGGACGCGGCCGCGCCGCGCCCGGCGGACCTGGTGGAGCGACGGTTCGACCCGCCGGCCCCGAACCGCACCTGGGTCGCGGACTTCACCTATGTCCCGACCTGGGCGGGGATGGTCTACGTGGCCTTCGTCCTCGACGCCTACGCCCGCCGCATCCTGGGCTGGCGCGCCGCCACGACGATGCGCACCGAGCTGGTGCTCGACGCGCTGGAGCAGGCCGTGTGGACCCGTCAACGCGAAGGCGTCGAGGACCTGTCCGGGTTGATCTGTCATCACGACGCCGGGTCGCAATACACCTCGATCGCCTACACCGAGCGCCTCGCCGCCGCCGGCATCGACCCGTCGGTCGGATCGGTCGGCGACGCCTATGACAACGCCCTGGCCGAGTCGGTGATCGGGCTGTTCAAGACCGAGCTGATCAAACCGCGGGGGCCGTGGCGGACCGTCGAGCAGGTCGAGATCGCCACCCTGGAATGGGTCGACTGGTTCAACCACCGCCGGCTGTTCGAGGCCTGCGGCGACATCCCACCCGCCGAACTCGAAGCGGCCCACTACCGTCAACACGCCGCCCTCACCGAGGCCGGCCACACAACCCCATGAGCCTCCGGACACGCCGGGGCGGTTCAAAATGATGTTCAGCGGAGTCGGCGGGTGGTCGGCCGGGTGGGCCAGCGGTAGAGCACGCGTGCGCGGTTGATCAGGCGGCGGATCACGGTCAACGCGGCGGCGAGGTTGAGGTAGAACTCGGCGATGTCGCGGCGCTTGTCGGTGAACCGGCGCAGCTTGCCGAACCCGTTCATCCACGCGTGCAAGCGCTCGACCGGCCACCGCCGCCCAGCCTGGATCGGGGCGGGTTCGCCCTTGAGCGCGATGTGGGCGTCATAGCCGAGGACCTCGAGCAGGTCGCGAGTCTTGGCCGAGTCGTAGCCCCGGTCCAGATGCATGCCCGGCAGATCGGGCAACGGACCGATCATGTCGCAAACCCCGGCCAGGGTGGGTTCGAGCAACGGCGAGTCGTGATCATTGGCGCGGGCGGCGACCAGGTGCAGCGGGATCCCGTTCCCGGCGCCGGCCACCGAGCGTTTGGTGCCCTGTTTGCCCCGGTCAACCGGGCTGCGCCCGGATACCTCACCGCCGCACGGGGACTTGGTGATCGACCCGTCCACGGACAGGTCATCGAGGTCGAGTCCGATCATCTGGTCGTAGCCGGCCAGGGCCTGGCGCAGCGTTTCTCGACCGACGCCGGCCCGGGCCCAGTCGTCAAGGCGGCGGCGGATGGTGCGGTCCGAGCAGCCCGGTGAGGCGAGGCGTTCGTAGCCGCTGCCGTGCACCAGCGCGGCGAGCACGTGTTCGAACACGACCCGGTCCGGGATCCGGCGACGATGACAGCCCCACGGATGGGTCGGGGAGAACTCGGGCCGTCGTTCGGACCCGATCAGGTCAGCGAACTCGACCCACAGCGGCTCGATCAGGGATGCTGGCAACAGAGGCACGGACCCTCCAGGCGATCACAGGACTTCAGCAATCCCATGATCACTTCTGGGTCCGTGCCTCTACCTGCAACGACACGCGGCGACCTCATTTGCCGGACGCTCTAAGGCCGGGAGCACAGCCCCAAAGCGCTCGCAACGTCGCACGAGCGCTGGGAATGGTCTCCCGCTTGGCGCCTCCGCGGTGTCCGGTTGAGGAACCCCTACCGGCATTCCCGCCGGTCAACCACGCGCCATGAGTGTGGCCGCGAGCGCTTGGCGGCGTTGCTTCTTCAGCGGTATGTGGCGTTATAGGACGCCGATGACCAGTGATTCGCGGACGGCGTCGACGGCACCGTCGGTGTCGTCATCCCCACCCCAACCGTCGGCTGAGGGGCCCCCGGCCGATGCGGCGGCGGTCGGCTTGACCTGGTACCGCGGTACAGGGTTCATCCTGGACGCATGCGGACGAGCGAGGTGGCCGCGCGGGCGCGGGTGAACCCGCAGACGCTGCGGTACTACGAGCGCCGGGGGTTGTTGCCGGAGCCGGAGCGCTCGGCGTCGGGCTACCGGGCGTACGGCCCGCAGGCGGTGCGGCTGGTGCGGTTCATCAAGCGGGCTCAGGATCTCGGCTTCACCCTCGACGACGTGGAGTCGTTGTTGCATCTGGCCGATGGCGGCCCGCAGAGCTGCGACGCCGCCCGCGAGCTGGCGACAGCGAAGATCAGGGACCTGGATGCCCGGATCGCGGACCTGCGGGCGATGCGGTCGGGGCTGGCCCGGCTGGTGCAGACCTGCGAGCAGCCGCGGGACCGGCGGGAATGCCCGATCCTCATCGAGATCGGCAGCGCGGAGGAGGAACGACCGTGAACAGCGCCGAGGGGCCGCTGCGGGTCACGTCGTTGTGCGAGACCGGGCGGGGCGGAGTCGCCGCCCGGCAGGCGGGCTTGACCACGACGACCCGGCAGGTGCACCGCACGGTGCTGCGCGCGTTCCTGGCGACCGGGCAGGCACCGCACCGCGACGACCTCGTGCACCCGGAGGGCGGCGACCTGGCGGAGGCGTTCAGCCGGCTCGATGAGGTGGATCTGGTGCACCTGGACGACGGATGTGTCGCTGTGGCTTACCCGTTCTCCGGGGTTCCGACGGGACACGTGGTGCGCCTCGCTGGCGGGGCGCCGGTGCACGCGATGTGCGCGCTCGACGCGCTGGGCATACCGCTGATGACCGGCCGGGACGGCGTCATTGAGTCGGCGGATCCGGGTGACGGGCGGCCGGTCCGCGTCGAACGCCGCGGCGGGACCTGGTACTGGTCGCCGGAGCAGACAGTCATCCTGCTGGCGCAGACCCGCGGGTGCGGTCCGGCCGCCGACTGCCTGTGCCCGGCGATCGCGTTCCACTGGAAGCGGGAGCGGGCCGAGGCGTACCTGCGGTCCCACCCGGAGCTGACCGGGCTTGTGCTCGACCAAGCCCGGGCTGTCGAGATCGCCGAGTGGTCGTTCGGGCCGCTGCTGGCCGGCGAGCGTGGGCTGGACGTCTCGCCACGGACGGAGGTTCGCGCATGATCGTGGAAATGCTGCACACCGAGGGGTGCCCGCACGCCGAGGAGTATCTGCCGCGTTTGCGACGGCTCGTCGCCGAGGCCGGCGTGTCCGACCCGGTCCGGGTGCGAATGGTCGCCGACGCGGAGGAGGCGCAGCGCGAGCGGTTCCTCGGCTCGCCGACGGTCCGTGTCGACCGCCGCGATGTGGACCCCGGCGCGGACGCCCGGCGGGACTACGGACTGAGCTGCCGTCTCTACCGCGGCCCGAGTGGGGTCAGCGGCATGCCGCCGGATGATTGGGTGCTGGCGCTGCTCCGGTCGATGGGAGCGGTGGCTGACAACGAACGAGCACCAGAAGGGACGTGTTGATGCTGAGGACGACAGCCGCGGAGGCCGCAGAGGACCTGGCCGCGGCGGCGTCGGGTGGCTCGCGGTGACCACGATCGGCTATCCGGAGCTGCGCCGACTGCTCGACCAGGGGACGCAGCTGGTCGAGGTGCTCCCGGTCGAGGAGTACGCCGAGATGCACCTGCCCGGCGCGGTCAACATCCCGCTCAAGACGCTCGACGCCGCCACCACCACAGACCTCGACCGCGGCTGCCCCGTCGTCGTCTACTGCTGGGACGGCCTTTGAGACATGAGCCCACGAGCCGCGTGCCGGCTCGACACCCTCGGGTTCAGCCAGGTCTACGACTACATGCCGGGCAAGGTCGACTGGCTCGCCCGCAACCTGCCCGTCGAGGGCACCGACGCCGGCGCCCCGCTCATCGGCAGGCATCTACGCGACGAGGTCGTCACCGCCGCTCCCGACGAGCCGATCGCGGATGTGCGCGCCTGCGTGGCGGCGTCGCCGCACAGCTTCGCGCTGGTCACCACCGCCGACCGCGTCCTGCTCGGCCGACTCCGCGGCACCCACCTCGACCATGCCGACGCCAACGCCGTGACGGCAGAAGTGATGGAAGCCGGACCGTCCACGCTTCGCCCGCACGAGCCCGTGGACGCGGTGCGGGCGCACCTCGTCGACAAGGGCCATGCCTACGCGATCGTGACCGACCCGGATGGCCGGCTCCTCGGCACGGTCCATGCCGACGACCTGATGTAGACCACGGCCGATCTTGGGGAGTACCGATGACCGCAGGAGCGGGACCAGAGCGCGCATCCTCGCCGGCGTGCTGGTGCTGCGGCGGCGAGTTCGAGGAGGCAGAGCTGGTCCGTCTCGGCGCGCATCCCGAGGTCGGGATCTGCCGGGACTGCGCGGTGTGGGCCAAGCGGCGAGCCGCGGTCCGCCGCCACGAGCAGCACCCCTCGCTCCCTGGCCACTTGCGCAGCGGCCTCGACACCATCCGCAGCGCAGTGATCGCTCGCGGCTGGCACGAGCGCGGTGCGCTCGGCATGTTCCTGCGCCGAGTCGATCGCTGGCTGCCGTAGTGCCTTTGCCTACACGGCCCTGACTCGCACCCTGCCGTCCGCGCACCACAAGCGCGGTGACGAGGATTCGTTGAGGTTTCGATGAGCGATCCTGCACCCCGGATCGGTCTGCGCACGGTCTTCGCGCAGCGTCGATACCGGCGCCTGTGGTCGGCCCGGACGGTGTCGCAGTGCGGCGACGTGTTCGCGACGGTTGCGCTCGCGCTACTGGTGTTCGACCTGACCGGCTCGGCCCTGGGTGTCAGCGCGGTGGTGTTCGCCGAGATCCTGCCGGTACTGCTGCTCGCCCCACTCGCCGGGACGATCGTCGACCGGCTGCCGCGGGTGGCGGTGATGGTTGCTGCGGACCTGTGGCGGGCTGTGCTCGCCGTCGCGCTGATCGTGCTCGGCGACAATGTGGCGGCGGTCTATGTGATCGCGTTCGGGCTGTCGCTCGGCGCAGTGTTCTTCAACCCGGCGGCGAACAGCGTACTGCCGGCCCTGGTCCGCGACGACGAGCTCGTCGCGGCGAACAGCGGCGTGTGGACGGCCGCGGTGCTCAGTCAGATCGCGCTCGCCCCGCTCGCTGGCGTGCTGTACGCCGCCCTGGGCGCCGGCGCTGCGTTCGGCATCAACGCGGCGAGCTTCGTGCTCAGCGCGGTCCTGCTGGCCGGCCTGCGGGTGCCGGCCGCCGTGCGCTCGACGGAACGCCGCGGCTTCTTCGCCGACGCCATCGCCGGGCTGCGAGTCCTGGGAACGGATCGCTTGCTGCGCGCGCTCGGGGCCGGGCAGCTCCTCGCCGCGTTGTCGGCCGGCGCGACGTCCGCGCTGCTGGTCGTACTGGCCCGCGAGCACTTCGAGCTACCGCCCTCCGGCTACGGGTTCCTGCTCGGCGCGATCGGCGTCGGCGCCGAGCTCGGTCCGCTGGTGCTGACCCGACTGGTGAGCAATCCTCGGCGGCCCGCGTTCGTGTTCGGCCCGTACGTCGTCCGTGGCGTGGTCGACGTCGTGCTCGCCACCTTCGCCACGCTGCCGGTGGCCCTGGTTGCCCTCGCGGTCTACGGCCTGGGCACCTCCAGCGGTGCGGTCACCTTCAACTCGCTGCTCCAGGCGCACACCCCCGAGCACCTGCGCGGGCGCATTTTCGCCAGCTTTGACGTGTTCTGGCAGCTCGGCCGTCTGGTATCGCTGCTGGTCGGCGGCCTGCTCGCCGTCGCGATCGGCATCCAGGCCGTCTACTACCTCGGCGGCGCGCTGCTCTTGCTCGCGGCCGTCATCGGCTGGACGGCGATGCGCACTGGAGCCAACTCGACCAGCGGCACATAGGCCGTGGCCATCCCTCGTGTGCGGTCCAGGCGGTGATCTCCTCACGGCACAGGTCCTCCCTGCCGGACCATCCGAGGTACCCGCTACGCGGTTCCGGCCTGCGGTCGGGAGGGGCTGTCTGGCAGCCACCACGGGATCACATCGTCCGCGAACGATCGTTCGCGAGACACCTCGCGGACTGCCTCCGTTCTCCCCTGGTCGGCAGGTGTAACGGAACCCGTGGCCGCGGCTACGTCACGTCCTCGGGGTTCGCGATACGGCTCGGGGCATGCGGATCGAGCGTCACCCGGCCCCACCATCTACCACCACCCTCGCGGCGCCGATGGAGCAGGTTGCGAGCGCGGTGCAGTGCCGCAGCAGGTAGCGGTCGGGGGCGAGGGGGTCCGCCTCGCACCGCGGCTAGCCCCGCCCGAACCCGACTACCTCGATCTGGCCGCACCGCCGTCGCCACCGCCGGGACCGGGGTGAGAGGATCGCCGTCGTGGCCACCACCTTCGCCGACCTCGAAGCCAGAGTGCGCGGACTTGAGTCCCGCGCGCAGCGGACCGAGGAGGATGTCACCGCGATCGTGACCACGGTGATCGAGACCCGCGAGGACGTGCGGTGGCTTAAACGCGCGGTACAGGCGCTGCTCGATCAGGCCGGGATCACGCTCGAGCCAGACGAGCACGAAGACGGCTGACCATAGGGGGCGAGGCAGCCGCCCCCGGCAGGTTCGCAGCCGGCGGTCAGCTGTCCCGGCGCCCGGTCGTCTCGGTGGACCGGCCGGCGGCGTAGAAGGTGGATACGGCGTAGCTGGGGTGCCGGTCCAGGTTGTGCCGCGAGGAGTCGTACCGGCGTGTCGTTCTCGGATCGCGGTGACCGGCTCCATCTTGGACATCGCGCAGGGACACTCCGGCGTCGAGGGCGGCGGTGACGAAGGTGTGGCGCAGGCTGTGTGGGTTGATCCGGTCGGCCTGCGGCAGCCCGGCGCGGCGGGCCAGGCGCCGGATGAGCCGCCAGGCGGCGGGTTCGTCGACCCTGCGCCCGGTGCGGGTGCTGAACAGCGGGCCGCTGGTGCGCCCGGCCAGGTAGACGGTTAGGGCGTGGACCACGGGTGGGGCCAGCGGCGCGGTCGCGGTGTGGCCGCCCTTGCGGCGCAGCCGCAGGACCTGGTGGCCGCGTTCGGTCTGCAGGTGTTCGACGTCGCGGGACAGTGCCTCGTCGATGCGCAGCCCGTTGTGGACCAGCAGGCTGATCAGGGCGTGGGCTCGGGTCCCGTCGGCGGCCGCGGCGGACAGCAGCGCCGCGACCTCGTCGCGGTCGAGCCCGGTGGACACCGAGTCCTGCGTGGTCCGGGGGCGGATCACCCCGGTCATCGGGGACCGGTCCAGGACGTCCTCGCCGACGGCGTAGGCATACAACCCGGCCAGCGTGGAGAGCTTGCGCGCGATCGTCGACTCGGCGGCCGGGCGGCCGGTGCGGGGCCCCGGCTGGGCGAGCTCGTGGGCGTAGGCGTCGATGTGTACCCGCCGCAGCCGTAGCGGATCCAGCCCGGCCTGGGCGCACCAGGTGTAGAAGTCGCGGATGTCGCGGGCGTAGGCGCGCCGGGTGTGGGCCGAGCGCCGCGAGAGCACGAACGCCGTGGCCAGCCGCCAGGCCGGATCCTCCCGCGGGTCCCCGGCCGGAACGGCCGGGAGGGCCTCCGGCGGCCCCGCCGGGTGGGGCAGGTGCGCCGGCCGGTCTGCCGGTTGGTCTGTCACCACGGTCCCCGGTCCTCGGTCGCCGGCGCGGGTGCGGTGGCGCCGGTCGGGGTGTCGCTGGCCGCGAGTTCGCGGCGGGCCTGGGGTTGGCGGAGCCGCTGCCAGGGTGTTCCGGCGCCCGGGCGGAATCGGGTGCCGGTCAAGCGCGCCCGGACTGGTTCCGAGGCTGCGGCGAGGTCGAAGCGGATCAGGCCGGGATAGAGCGGGTGCACGTCGAACCTGGTGATCACGCGGACGTCGACGACGAACCCGCTGACCGCCGGCAGCACCGGCAGGGTGTGCGCGACGGCGTCGCGGGCGATCTGCTCGCCGGTGTTCCACCACCCGGTCCAGGCGTTGTCCGGGGTGTTCTGGTCGGCGTAGTAGCCGTGGGTGTCGCGGTAGTAGAGGTCCGGGCGCTCCTCGGCCGTGCGCGGGCCCAGGTGCAGGGCCAGGGCGTAGGTCGCTGCCGCGGGCTGGTCGGCGCCGGCGTCGGGGAGTACGGGGCGGTGGGCGAGCGCGGCGAGCGCGGTGGGGTCGAGCAGCCGGGTACGGCCGCGGCGGCCGAGCTCGGGCAGTAGCCCGGTCGCGACCAGGCGCACCACCTGATCGCGGTTGCAGCCCAGCCGGGTCATCGCCGTCGTCGTGGTCACCGGGCTCGACGAGGGGCCCGGGGCGGGGGCCGCGGATTCGGGGTGCATCACGGTCCTGTCGTCGGGCAGCGGTTCGAGGTGAAGAACAAGGACAGGTCAGATGGTCATGTCCGGCCCCCGAGGTCCGAGCCGCCGTGCTCGGCCAGATCGGCCGCCGTGATCGGGTCGGGGAGCGCGCCGCGGCGTTGGCGGCTCAGCACCTGGTCCTCGGTGATACCGAGGCCGATGGCCGCTTCGGCCGCGCTCAGCGTCACCGCGGCCGAGGTCCCCGGGGTGCTCGGGCGGTGGGGTTCAGTCGACGGGCGCGGCCGGCCGGTGGCGTCTGCTCGGTCCTCCGTCGCGCCGACCAGGCGCAGATGCGCAGCCGGGGGTCGGGCGCGCTCACCGGTCACCGCGGGCCTCCCGACGTCAGGGCGGATGCGTAGAGCTCGACGCCGGGTCCGGTGAACACGGCCACCTCCTCACCCCCGTCAAGCAGAATCAGCACGTGCGGGGACGGTGCCTCGCCGAACCCGAGCAGTTCGCCGCGCACCCCGTCGCGGTCCGCGGCTGCCCACCGGACGGTCACGGTGGCACCGGGCGAGAGCGGAGCTGGGCGCGTAATGCTCATGGCTCCATCGTAGCTGATGAGCCCTCATTAGTACAGGCGACCCCTCATCGGTACGTGCGACCCCTCACCAGTACGTGCGATCCGTCATCGGTCACGATGACGGGATAAGGGGCATTATCCTGTACTTATTGCGTAGCGTTATGCAATAACGCAATCAAACGTTACTATTGACGGAACGCAACGTAGGCGCTAGCGTGCGCGGCGTGCCCGACAGCGACCAGCTCCGCGACCACCGCGACGATGCCGGAAACGGCGACATCGGCGGCGGGCCTGCTGCGGTCGGTGGGGCTGCTGTCAATGGGGCCGGGCTGGAGCGGATCGCCTGCCTGATGCCCGGGATCCCGGGCGGCTGCCCGAACGTGATCGAGCAGTACGCCGGCACCGGCGGGCGCAAGCCCAAGTACTGCGGGCTGACCGTGGACGGGGTCCCGCACACCCGCTACACCGCGCTGCGCGTCCGGGAGGGCAAGTTGACCCTGCCCGCTCCCGGCTCGCGCCCCGACTCCGAGCCGGCCCCGGTGCGGCCGGTGTCCTACGCCCGCGCCTCGATCGAGGCCCTCGGCGGCGAGCTGCGCGACCAGCTCGCCGCCCACCAGGCCTGGGCCGCCGACTTCGCCGCCCGCCTCGAGCGGCAGCTGGCCACCGCCGCCGACCCCGACGCCGCCGCCGCCGAAATCAGTGCCGCGCACCGCGACGCCCGCACCCGCATCGACGCCGCCGAGGCCGCCCGCGACGACGCCGCCACCCGCGCCCGAGCCGCCGAGACCGCGGCCACCACCGCCGCTAGGGCTCAAGCCGACGCCGAAGCCGCCGCCGAGACCGCACTGGCCGAGGCCGACGACGCCGGCGCCGAGCGCGACCAGGCCCAGGCCGAGCGTGACGAGGCCCGCCGGCAGCGCGACCAGGCCCACGCCGACCGCGACCAGCTCCAGCAGCAGCTCGAGGCGGCCCGCACCCGGCTGGCCGAGGCCGAGCACACCCGCGACGACACCGAGACCGCCCGGGCCCGGCTGGCCGAGCACCTCGAGCAGGCCCGCGCCGAGTTGGAGCGGCTGCGCGCCGCGCACGAGCAGGTCACCGCCGAGCGCGACCAGACCCGCACCGACCTCGCCGCCGCCCGGGAGGAGGCCGACCAGCAGCAGCGCCGAGCCGAGACCGCCGCACACGACCGCGACACCGCCACCGCGGCGGCCCAGGACCTGCGCGCCGAACGCGACCAGGCCCGCGACCGCGCCGACCAGGCCGCCCGGGACGCCGGCGAGGCCCGCACCGCCCAGGCCGTCGCCGAGGCCCAACACGAAGCTCTAACCCGCCAGCTCGAGCACGACATCGCCACCGAACGCGCCCACGCCCAGCAGCGCCTCAACGACCAGGCCGCCCGCCACGACCAGCAACTGGCCGAACTCCGCACCCCACGCGCCACCGCGCCCGATGCGGCAGCGCGAGGCGAGGCCTCCCCGCCCGGACCCCGGCGCCGGCCCGGCCGTACCAGCCGGTCACCGGCGGGCACCGACGCACCCGAGCAGCCGCAGGAGTAGCGCCATGGTCACCACCACCCCGACCACCACCATCCCACCGGCCCGGACGCCTGGCGGCGAGCACCGGCCGACCGCGCAGCAGCAGGCCCGAGCGCTCCAACTCGCCCACGCCCACCGCGCCACCCAGGCCACCCACCGGGCCGCGCTCGCCGCCGAACACCCCGGACCACTGGCCACCGCCCAGGCCCGGCTCCAGGCCATCACCACCGCACTCCGCCAGGCCGCCCACCCCGCGCTCGCCGCCGCCCTGGACGCCGAAGCCACCACCGGCGCCGTCCTGCAATGCGTGCTCACCGCCGACGACGACACCTCCGCCGCCGAGCTCACCGACGCCCTGGCCGACTACCAACACCGCCGCGCCGCCGTCGACGCCCTCCTACCCTCCACTCCCCCGGCGACTCAGGCCTGAACGGGGTCGCGGACTCGCCGAAGATCGGGCGGATATGGCTGACCAGCGGTAACTCGGGGCAGCTCCAACCGTGTCAGGTGTTCGCCTGGAGCGCGGTGAAGTCTGCATGGGCCTGGGCGACCCGGGTCACGGCTCGGTCCGGTGCGGCGGGGCGCGGTGGGCGATCGGCGGGGTGCCCGTCGCCGGCTGCTCGGGCGGGACCGCGGCCCTGGACTGGCTGATCGCCGGGGGCTCGGGCCCGCTGACCGGGCACGGCTGTGCCCGCCCGGTCACTGTCCTGGCCGTGATCACCGAACTGGCTCACGCCGACGGCCTCACCCGCGCCGCCCGGCCGCGGCGCCGGCACTACGCCGTCGGGGGTGAGCACGCACGCCCTGCGCTGGGCCGGCTACGACACCCTCGTCCCGCGCTGCCGGTGCCCACGCCGGCCCCGGCCGGCGGACCGTTCTGACGGCGCGGGCGGTGGCCACGCGCGGGTGTCCGGTCGGCAACGACGGGTTCGGACCGGGATGGCGGGTCGAGCCACCAGCAGCGAGCCACGCCACCGCCACCCTCGATCGGGTCACACCTTCAGGGGGGTAACGACGCACGGTGAGCTGCGGTTACGGCGACCGTGGCGTGCGCCACCCGCCCGGGGGTCGCAGGCGGTCGTTCGTCACGACGCTGGATCTGGGCCGGCCGTGGTGGCCGCTCCCGGCTCCGGCGGCAGGTGCCAGGTGTGGTTCCCGGCGGTTCCTCCCGCGGCGCGGGTGCGCCGCCGGGGTGGACGGCGTTCCCGTTCGTTCAAGCCGGTGCCAGCGGTGCCCACGATCATGGGACCACTCCGGGGGAACCGGCGCGTCACCCACGGGTTGATCTTCACTGCGGTCTACTCGCGGCACCTGTCCCGGCTCTCTCGGCGCGCGTCACCGCATACGGCCTCGCCTTCGCCTGCCTCCAGCAGCCGGGCCGCGGTGGCCAGCAGCGCCGGGACGTCACCGGCCTCGACCTGCCTGAGCACACAGGCCACGGAGCGCTCCGCCGGAGTTCCCCCGTGTCCCGGTGACACGCGCCATGTTGCCTACGTGTGACCGGCCGTTTGACCGTCTGTTCGGGTCATCCCACGATGGGTCGTTCCTCCGGTCGTTCGTAGCGTCGAGGACGGTCGCGCAGGGCCAGGGCTGCGCCCAGTGTGATCGGCCCGAGGCGGCCGATGAACATCAGCGCCGACATCAGCACGTGCGCCGCGGGCGGAAGGTGTGGAGTGATCCCGGTCGACAACCCGACGGTGGCGGCCGCGGAGATCGACTCGAACAGGACCGCGTCCAAGCCGAAGTTGGTCATCGCCAACATCGTGGTGGTGGTTAGCACAACCAGCGCCACGCTGAGCAGCGCGATGGTCAACGCCTGGCGCTGCACGGCGGCGGGCAGTTTGCGCCCCATGACATGCACACTCGGCTCGCCCCGGAGTTCGGTCGCGATGACGAAGGCCAGCAGCGCGAACGTGGTGACCTTGATGCCGCCCGCCGTACCACCACTGCCACCGCCGATGAACATCAGTACGTCCTGCACCAGTAGACTGACCGAGTTCATCTCGCCGATATCGACGGAGTTCAACCCGCCCGAGCGGGGCATCACCGCAGCGAAGAACCCGGCGAGGAACTTCGTCGGAACGCCGAGGGCGCCGAAGGTGGCCTCGTTGTTCCACTCGCTGGCCGTGATCGCCACGAAGCCGGCCAGCACGAGAACACCGGTCGTCAACACCGTGATTTTGGTATGGATTGTCCACCGTCTCCGTCTGCCACCGCGCCGAAGCCTGCGACCGAGTTCGAACCACACCGGGAACCCGAGGCCGCCGGCGATCACCGAGAACGACACCGTCAGCGAGATCCACGGATCCGCGACGAACCGGGACATGCTGTCGTCGTAGAGGGAGAACCCGGCGTTGTTGAACGAGGAGATCCCGTGAAAGATCCCTGACTGCAGGGCCGCTGTGAACGAGTAGTCGTAGCCGAGCAGCAGACGGAGGGTCAGCATCAGCGAGATCACGGTCTCGAACATGAGACTGAGCTTGAGGACCCCGAGCACCACGGAGCGTACGTCGCCGAGGGCGACGCTCTTGGTCTCACGCTGAGCAGAGAGCTGCATCTGCAGCCCGAACCGTCGCGACACCAGCAGCCCCAGCAGCGACGCCAAGGTCATGACACCGAGCCCGCCAGCCTGGATCAGGCCGAGGATGACCAGCGTTCCGAACATCGACCAGTGGGTTCCGGTGTCGACCACGGCGAGGCCGGTGATGCTCACCGCGGAGGTGGCGGTGAACAGTGCGCTGACGAAGTTGGTGGCCTCGCCGTGGTCGGTGGCTACCGGCAGCATCAGCAGAACCGTGCCGAGCACGGCGGCCAGACCGAACGCCAGCAGCACCGCACGCGCCGGTCGCGCCGTCGACGGACGCAGATGTCGGCGGGCGGTGGTCACCTCGTCATCACTGTCGCAGCTCCGTCTGCTCGGTGTGTCCTCGTGGGCAGGCGCAGCGTAATGCTGGCTGTGTCGCCTGCGTCCTATGGCCGTTCCCGCGTCGACCATGATCGCCTCGTTAGGTCACACTGTGTTCGGACGCGGCCGTGTGAGGGGCTCGTCGCACCGAGACCTCGTGGGTGGAATGGAGTCATCGTTGGCCCGGAACGGCGGTACGGGCCCTGACCCCGTTCCGTGGACACGCTGATCCCCGCACGGTCGGGGGAAGCGAGATGATGTCTGACCATGGCCCGCAAGAACTACTCCGACGAGTTCCGTCGGCA
Source organism: Pseudonocardia autotrophica (assembly GCF_003945385.1). NCBI lineage: Bacteria > Bacillati > Actinomycetota > Actinomycetes > Pseudonocardiales > Pseudonocardiaceae > Pseudonocardia > Pseudonocardia autotrophica. The sequence goes on along the minus strand of NZ_AP018921.1, from coordinate 213,356 downwards.
GGCCGTCGAGCTGTACGAGTCCACGCCCGGGGCGACGGTGAAGGGCATCGCCGCCGACCTGGGCGTCGAGCGGGCCACGCTGGCGTTGTGGCTGGACAACCTCGGGACCGGGACCCGCACCGCCCCCGACGGCACCCGCACCCGCAGCGCACGTTCGGTGCGTGCGCCACGCCAGAACGCCGGTGTCGTGCCCGTCGCGGATGAGACGCCCGAGCAGCGTCTGGCCCGCCTCGAAGCCGAGAACAAGGCACTGCGGGCGGAGAAGACCAAACTCGAGACCGAGCGGGAGATCCTTCGCCAGGCGGCCAAGTATTTCGCCGGGGCGACGAACTGGTGACCCGCTTCCAGTTCGTCGCCGACCACTCCGACACGACCTCCAGCCCCCGCCGGGGCTGGACGGTGAAGCGGCTGTGCGCACTACTCGACGTGCGACGTTCCTCGTTCTACGCCTGGCTCGCCGCCGCGCCCGCCCGCGCGAAGCGCACTGCCGCGGACACCGCCTTGGCCGAGCGGATCCGCGCCGTGCACGACGGAGACCGCACCTGCGGGCGGCCGCGGATCACCGCCGAAATCAACGACGGCGTCGAGCCGGCGCAGCGGGTGAACCACAAGCGGATCGGCCGGGTCATGCGCGAGCACGGCATCGCGGGTTACCGCCGCCGTCGCCGGGTGCGCACCACCATCCCCGAGCCCGCCCAGAGCCCGGTGCCCGACCTGCTCGGGCGCGACTTCACCGCGCCCGCCCCGAACATCGTCTATGTCGGCGACATCACCTACCTACCCCTGGCCGATGGCGGGAACCTCTACCTGGCCACCGTGATCGACTGCCACTCCCGGCGCCTGACCGGGTGGGCGCTCGCCGACCACATGCGCACCGACCTCGTCGCAGACGCCCTCCGAGCGGCGGCCGCGGACCGCGGCTCCCTCGCCGGGTCGATCTTCCACTCCGACCACGGCTCGGTCTACACCAGCCGCGCCTACGCCAACCTCTGCGACCGACTCGACGTCCAGCAGTCGATGGGTGCGGTCGGGTCCAGCGCCGACAACGCCCTCGCCGAGTCGTTCAACGCCACCCTGAAGCGGGAAGTGTTGCAGGACAACGCGTTCTGGCCCGATCAGGCCACCTGCCGTCGGCAACTGTTCCGATGGTTGACCCGCTACAACACCCGACGCCGCCACTCCTACTGCCGCTACCAGACCCCGAACACCTACGAGGCAGACTTCGCAGCTACCGTTCCGGACGCCGCGTAATCCACCCCGTGTCCACTATCCGGGGTCAAGGCCCGGCCGTCCCGAGGAGATGGCGGACACCGTCGCCTTGTGTTTGGTCAACGCAAAGTGAGGTAAGCGACACCATGCTCCGGCCCGGCACTCCAGCATCCGCTCCCCCACGGGGCGATACCAGCGACGGCGGTCCGCCCGTTCTCGTCTTCGCGAATCATCCACGCTGCAACCTGCGAGTAGTGCTGCTCACGGCCGTAATCGGTGACGAATTTCGCGACCCATCCGTCCATGGGCGCCGACGAGATCGCAACGAGGCTGCCAGGGCCGTACTGGCGGTGGGAGTCCTTATCGGTCACGTCCGAAAGCCTGCCAGGACACCCCGACACAGACCGGTGACCAGCTCCGATACCTCCGGCAACGCTAGCTGGCACCGAGCGCACATCCAGTGGTCTACTCGTGTCCCCTGATGACCTGCACAGCTTCAGGCGGCGCCTCCTGACTCCTCTACTCGTCGCCGAGGCCGTGCTGCTCGATCAACGCGCGGTGGTCGTCGTGCATCGTGTTCGACCAGGGCAGCGGGAGCTGTGCCTCCGCCGGCAGGTCGGTGCGGTCGTAGAGATCGCTGCCGAACAGGGGCGTTGTGGGATCGAACCCGTACTGCGACGGCGTCTGCACGGTCTGCGAGGCAGACGTTCGCTGGTCCGGTCCCGACTCCGACGAGCGGTCAAGTCCGCTGGCGTGGTGTGTGACGACTACCGCGTGATCTTCTAGTTCTGTCAGGCGCTGAGCGCCGGGATCGTGTCTGTTGAGGTCACCTCCTCGCTGCTGGAGCCGGTGCCGGGGACTGCGGTGACGCGGGAGCGGGCGAGGACCTCGAGGCCGAGGTAGCGGCGTCCCTCGGCCCATTCGTCGTGTTGCTCGGCCAGCACGGCGCCGACGAGACGGATCAGCGAGTTGCGGTCCGGGAAGATGCCGACGACGTCGGTGCGACGCCGGATCTCGCGGTTGAGTCGCTCGGAGGGGTTGTTCGACCAGATCTGTCGCCAGACCTCTTTCGGGAAGCTGGTGAAGGCCAGGACGTCGGCGCGGGCGGTGTCGAGGTGCTCGGACACCGTCGGGAGTTTCTCCGCCACGCCGTCGAGGACCCGGTCGAACTGGGCGTGAACGCTGGTGGCGTCGGGCTGGTCGTAGACCGAGTGCAGCAGCGCCCGCACCCACGGCCAGCTGGACTTGGGGGTAGCGGCCATCAGGTTCGCCGCGTAGTGCGTCCTGCAGCGCTGCCAGGCAGCGCCGGGCAGGGTGGCGCCGATCGCGTGGACGAGCCCGGCATGAGCGTCGCTGGTGACCAGCCGGACCCCGGACAGGCCGCGGGCGGTCAGGTCTCGGAAGAACCCGAGCCAGCCGGCTCCGTCCTCGGCGGAGGTGACCTGCAGGCCGAGGATCTCCCGGTGCCCGTCAGCGTTGACGCCGGTGGCCAGCAGAGCGTGCACGTTGACCACCCGCCCGCCCTCACGCACCTTCAAGACCAGGGCGTCGGCGGCGATGAAGGTGTACGGGCCCTGGTCGAGCGGGCGGGTCCGGAACTGCTCGACCTGGCCGTCGAGGTCTCGGGCCATCTCCGAGACTTGCGACTTCGACAGTCTGGTGATCCCGAGGGACTCGACGAGCTTCTCCATCCGCCGCGTCGACACCCCGAGCAGATAGCAGGTCGCGACCACCGTCGTGAGTGCCCGCTCCGCCCGGCGGCGACGTTCCAGCAACCAGTCGGGGAAGTAGGAACCGTTGCGCAGCTTCGGGATCGCTACGTCGATGGTGCCCGCGCGGGTGTCGAAGTCACGGTGTCGGTAGCCGTTGCGGATGTTCGTGCGGGCCTCGCTGCGCTCGCCCCACGCTGCCCCGCACACTGCGTCGGCATCGGCGGACATGAGTGTGTTGATGAACGTGGTGAGCATCTGGCGCAGCAGATCGGGACTCGCCTGGGACAGCTGCTCGTGCAGGAACTCGGAGGGGTCGATACTGGAGGGTGCGGTCATCGCGTGGAACTCCTGAAGCACTGTGGAAGGTCTCCAGAAGATCACGCGGTGGCCGCCCCACACCTCGACGCCACGGCCCTGACCAGGACCGGGTCGCACACCACCTTGGTGGACGCCACTCGACGAGCTTCATGCCGCCGGCCCCCGGCAGCGACCAGGAACCCGGCCCACCCCCACGCGTAGCGCCAGTACGCCAACGTATGCGTGTCGCCATCGACCTGGCACGACGTGCGCGGCCACGCTCGCCACTGCTCGGCCGTGGCCTGGACGTGATCGAGCTGGACGGTGTTGAACCCCGCCGGGAACGTGACCGCGGTGCGATCAGGACGCATCCGCTCCGACAACGAGAAAAGCGCACCAAAGGCAAGATCCTCCCCGGAAGCCGGTCCGGACAGCGGCACCCCACACGAGCCCACCGACAGATGCGCCCGACCATCAGGGACCCGATGCCCGAGCCACAGTGTCTCGACCGGCTTGCCCACCGGCCCCTCGAAGAACTCGACCCAGATCGGCCCGTCCCAGCCGGCCAGCCCGAAGAATGGAACTCGATCGGCGGATGAGGCCAGAAGCGGTCGCGACCCCCCCTCCGTACGCGTCAGTCTCCCAACCACCGGCGCCGCCCTCAGTGCGCGGCTTGGTCGAACACGGCCTGCTCAAGGCGGGACAGACGGGCTTCGAGATCACGGGTCTGGCTGCGGCGTTCCTCGATCCACTGCCGGATCAGCGCGGTGGGCTTGGCGTGCTGGGCATCGGCCTGCTCGCGCACCCAGTCCAGAACGTCCTTGGGCAGCCGCAACGAGGTGGTGACCATGGGATTCGGGTCGACATCGGTGTCGAGCCGGGCGCGGTCGATGCTGCCGCTGAGGTCGGTGTGGTCATAGTGCTGGCGGAGCCGTTCGAGCTCGTCGGGCTTCATGGCGGGGACCTCCTAGGTGGTGCGCCGGAGGAAGGACCGGCGTTCGCTGTCGGTCAGGTCGCGGGCGGTGACGACGAAGTCGCGGCCGTCTTCGGCTTCGCTGAGGATCACCACGAGGTAGCGGCCGGCGTCGGTGCGGCCGTAGACCTCTTCGATATCGCCGGGCCCGGGTTCGACCAGGCGGGGCCGGGTGTTGACGACCTGCTCAACCTCGTCTGGTGTGACGTCATGCCGAGCGATGTGGGTTTCGCTGTCCTCGGTCCATCGGATCTCCCGCCATGCCACACACGTAGCGTATTGCAACGCATTGCATTCCAGCATAGCGGGGCCGCTGCGGAAGCGCGATGGTCAATCGACGTCGTTGCTGAGGCGCCCGGCTCACAAGCCGGACCTCGGAGGCGGCTACGTCCAGAGCACACTACAAAGCCCTGCCCCGGTCGTGGGCTGGTCGCCTGAGATGCCAGGCAGACCGGTGCAGGCCCCGCGCGCCGGGCGGGGTGGGCCGTGGTGACTCTGCAGCCCGTCGGGCGGCTTTCCCGACGATGCCGCGCCTGCCGCACCCGACGCGGGTGACACCACCGGCTTCACGACGTCTGCTCGCCTCGGGCGGGCGGGGTGGTGTCACGCCGGTCGGGTGAGCGCGCGGCCCCGCCGCGCCGCCCGCCGGTCTGCGGGCGAGTCACGTCCCACCGCGACCGCGGTGGGGCTCCCACCGGCCCTGCTTCCCCAGGGGCCGGTGGGAGCGGTTGATTCGTCTGATCGGAGCCCCTCATGGGACAGACCACCACCCGCACTCGCACCCGCGCGGCGGCGAAGACCCGGAAGCGCGCGCGGCCGGCGCCGACCGAGGAGCAGCTGCAGGCACGTCGTGAGGCGATGGCGGCCGCGCACGAGGACATGATGGCCCGCCTCGAGCGCCTGGCCGCCGACCCGGTCGAGTGGCTGGAGTTCCTCGAGACCGTCGCCGAGTGGGGCGCGCGCTACTCGCTGGGCAACCAGATCCTGCTCATGACCCAGGCTGCCGAGCGTGGCATCGAGCCGCGGATGTTCATGGCCTTCGGCGCCCACGACGGAAGCTCGGGCTGGCGCAAGCACAAGCGCACCGTGATGGCCGGCGAGACCGGGTTCAAGATCTGGGCGCCGGTCAAGCGGCGGCTGCGCGAGGACGAGGTCACCGACTACGAGCAGCGCACTGGTCGCAAGATCGTGCGCGACGCGCAGAACCGGCTGCCGGTGGTGGTCGTGGGTTGGAAGTTCGAGCGGACCTTCGAGCTGTCCCAGACCGCGCCGATCGTGCCGTGGGCCGACAACTACGAGGTCCCCACCGTGCAGGTGCGGCGCCAGGTGAAGCTGCACGGCGGCAAGCAGGCGGTCCTGCTCGATGGTGACGACCCGACCGGGATCTACGACGACGTGGTCGCCATGATCCGCGCCGAGGGCTACGACTACGCCCTCGCCGAACCCGGCAGCGACTACCTGGGCACGGCCAACGGGGTGACCGTGGCCGGTGCGGGGACCCGGCTGGTGCGGGTGCGCAACGACGTCAGCCACGCCCAGCGGATCAAGACCGCCATCCACGAGCTCGCCCACATCCGGTGCGGGCACCTCGACCAGGTCAGCTTCGTGGCGCCGGTACAGCACCGCGGCCGCGCCGAGACCGAGGCCGAGTCGGTGGCCCACATCGTGTGCGCCGCGTTCGGTCTGGACTCCGAGCCCTACACCGACGCCTACGTGATGGGCTGGGCCGACGGCGACATCGACATCGTGCGGGCCGCCGCGGCCACCGTCCTGCGGGTGGCGCGTGACATCGTCGACGAGCTCGCCCCGATCGCGCCGTTCGACGGCACACGCGACCCGCAACCCGAGGACCACACCCCGGCGCCGGTGGTGGCGGCGTGAGCGCCGTCGTGGAGTTCGCGGTGACCGTGGTCGACCTCCCGGCCGGCGAGGCGACCCCGCTGAGCGTGGTGTTCGACGAGCTCAAGCTGGCGTGTGTCGACGACGACCCGCCCGCGGCGCGGGCCGGGATCTATCTCGGCGCCACCTACACCAGCACCCAGGGTGGATACGGGGCGGTGGCCGACGAGCACCTGCCGGCGGTGCTGCGCGCCGTCGCGCCGGGCGCGACCTGGCTGGCCTGGGACGACCCACACGAGGGCTGTCTCGGTGCCGCGGCGCTGTATGCCCCGGACCTGGGCGTGTGGACCGGCGAGTGCGACAGCTCCGGCGAGATCTACGTCCCGGCCGCCGCACTCCCCGGCCCCGAGGTCCTGCAGGCCGACCCGTCCGCCCTCGCCGCCGTCACCGGGCTGACCTGGCAGAACCGGATCGTCGCTCGCCACCGCGAGCTTGCGGCCGGGCCACCGGCCGCCGGGTTCGTGCCGGTCTGTGCGCCGGTCGAGGCCGAGTGGGACCGCCCGAGTGGGCTGATCTACATCGACGATCCGGTCGCAGGGACACAGATCGTGCACGCCCCACCCGGGCCGGCGCTCGGACACATCAGCGAACCGGCCGCCCGCACCGCGGCGGCCGCGCTGGCCCAGGCCGGATGGCAGCTCATGCCCACCGCGATCTCCGGGCCGCCATGGCAGCGCGCCGGGCACGCCACACACGTCGCGCAGCTCTACCGCCCCGCGCCCCAGCCGGCTCCAGCCGCGACCTGACGTCGCACGTAGTGCGGTGCCTCGAGCCCGGACCACCGGGCTCGGGGCGCCGCTGTCTCCTCGCATCGCTTGCAGAGATTGGACCCCTGTCGATGACGACCCTGGCTGACATTCGCCGCATCTTCTCCGTCCGCGGCCTCGACCCGGACCGGATCACCCAGCCCCCCGCGCCGGGGGAGGCCTCGTTCTTGTTCACCACCCGGCTGGGCGGGCAGGTGTGGTTCGCCCCGCACGAGCAGGACCGACAGCGCATCGGCTGGGCCTACAGCGCGTGGAACCGGCACGGCGAGCTGACCGAGGCCGGGTGCACCGACACCACCGCCCCCGAGGGGCTGCTGCCTGTGCTGGGGCGCCACCAGAGCTCCGCCACGGCGCCGGCCAGCCCCCGCCAGTACGACACCCTGCTCGCGCTGGCCCCCGCTGGCGGGCACAGCCCGTGGGCGATGAGCACGCAGGTGCCGGCGGATCGGTGGATCCTGGGGCTGTTCGTGGCCTGGACCCAGCTGCGCGAAGCCGACGCCGGCGGCGTCTGCGGCGGTGACCTGGTCGATCATCTCGACGAGGCGTTCGCCGCGATCGGGCTGACCGACGTCGAGCTCGACGACGACGGGCACGCCCCGCTCGACGAGCTCGCCGCCCACGTCGACCCCGGCCCGGCACCCGATGGTGAGGACCCGGCGGTGCCGATGATCGCGGCCTACCTCGCCCAGGCTCTGGACCAGGCCCTCGAACCGGCCCGGGACCGGATACTCGACCACCAGCTCGGCGTGCTCACCGTCGACGACCTGGCCGCCGAGATGGCCGCCGACCTGCGCCGCAGCGGCCTGCTGTCCCCGGCGGCCGGGGCGGTGAACACGTGAACCGCCCCGAGTGCAGCGTCGGTGAGATCGGCGCGCGCCTCGCGGCCGCGCTGAGCACCCTCGACGAGCAGACCTGGCGGGTCACCGAGCCCCAGGGGCGGGTGGGGCTGGTCAGCGCGGGCGGGGACCGACTGGAGCTGCACATGCGCGGCTACGGTCCGCAGGCCGGGCGGGTGATCGTGGGCTGCGGCGACCCCGACGACGCCCGCGACGTGCCGATGCCCGAGCTGGGCGCGACGATCACGGTGTCCCCGGCCCGCCCGGCCGAGCACATCGCCGCTGATGTGTCCCGGCGACTGCTGCGGGCCTACCGGGCCGTGCGGCCCGCCGCACGCGGCGGGCCGCCGCCGACGCCCTCGCCGCGGCCGAGAGCGCTGTCCTCGACGAGGCCGAGCAGCACCTCGCTGCGCTGCCCGGCACCGTCGAGCGCTCCGGCTCGCCGCATCTGCCCGCGCTGACCCTGTCCACCGAGCACCCCTACCGGGGCGCGGTCGAGCAGGTCCGGATCAGCGACGTCCGGCTCGGGCACGAGGTCACCGGCCCGGCCGAACAGGCAGTGCGGCTCGGCGGTGGGCGCTGGCCGCTGTATGCGCGGGTGCAGCTCAGGGTGCATCCTCGGCTGCTGCCCGCCCTGACCAGGGCTCTGGCCGAGGTCGCGGCCGCCACCGCGGTGGATGCGGTGCCGGCACACCAGTGCCCACACACCCACCAGCCGGTCTGCCCGCACGGTCACGACCACGCGACCGCCAGGCAGCAGAACCCGCACCCTCATCCACAATCCACCGCAGAACTATCACACCTCCTTCATGATCTCAGGATTCGACGTCGCCAATGACCGGCTCCGTGTCCTGGCGACAGGCGCTACCGGATCCGACGACTTGACCGTGGACGTGCTCGTGCCCGCTACCGGCTTCCGTCCTGACCTATCGATCCTGAGCGAGCTGCGCCTCGAACTGGATCCCGCCGTCGATGCCCCCCGACAGCTGGGACCTCTCATTGACCCGGAGTTCCATTCCTGCGGCAGCGTCGAACCGCACGGTGAGAAGGCCCTGTCCCACCCCGAACCGGGCTTCTACATCGTGGGGATGAAGAGCTACGGCCGGGCACCGACTTTCCTCATGGCCACCGGATATGAACAGGTTCGCTCCATCGCAGCGGCACTGGCAGGCGACCGCGAGGCTGCAGACGCTGTGCACCTCGACCTTCCCGAGACAGGCGTGTGCAGCGCCGACCTCAGTGCATCCTGTGACGCTCCGACAGAGCCCCAGCTGGTGACGGCCGGGACACCCGCGCCGACATCACCCACCTGCTGCTGACCTGTCATGACCGATCGTCCTCGCGGCGGTCTCCCCGCACTGTGTGCTGCACAGATCGTCAGCTGGGGACTGCTTTACTACTCCCTCCCGGTGGCCGTCGCTCCGATCTCGCAAGAGACCGGCTGGAGCCATACCGTCATCACCGCAGCACTGTCTGCGGGGCTGATCGTGTCCGCCCTGGCGGGGATCCGGGTGGGTCGACTCCTGGACAGTCACAGCCCACGCGCTGTCATGACGACGGGCTCCGTCGTCGGAGTCGGCGCGATGCTGCTGGTCGCATGGTCGCCGAATCTGCTGATGTTTTTCCTCGCGTGGGTCGTGGCCGGCTTCGCCCAGGCCGCAGTACTCTATCCGCCGGCCTTCGCGGTCATCACCCGCTGGTACGGAACGCGCCGGGTCGGCCCGCTGACGACGCTGACGCTGGTCGGCGGGCTGGCCTCGACGGTGTTCGCGCCGCTGGTCGCGTATCTCGTCGACCAGTTCGGCTGGCGAGTCAGCTATCTGCTGATAGCTGGCATCCTGGCCGTGACCACGGTGCCTCTGCACGCGCTCTTCCTCAACGGCCGGTGGACCGCCACTCTCGCATCGCGCCCGGAGGGGAATCCGACCGCTGCGATCCGCACGGTGACGAGGTCGCGGCAGTTCATCACCCTGCAGATCACGATGGCGATCGCGACCTTCACCCTCTTCGCAGTCACCATCAACATCATTCCGATGTTCCTGGAACGCGGCATGTCTTACGGCACCGCCGCACTGGCACTGGGGCTCATCGGTGCGGGTCAGGTCGTCGGACGGGTCGGATATCCGCAGTTCGCGCGAGTGACCAGTGCGAAGACGCGAACGGGCGTAATCTTCGGCGCCGGTGCGGCCGGGCTCTGGGCACTGGCACTGCTACCAGGACCGGTCTGGCTGCTGATCGCCGTCGCGGTGCTGGCAGGCGCAGTGCGCGGATGCCACACGCTTCTCCAGGCGACAGCGGTGTCGGATCGGTGGGGGACGCAGAACTTCGGGACGATCAACGGTGTCTTCACCGCACCGATGACATTCGTCGGAGCCTTCGCGCCAGTGGCTGGCCCAGCTGTCGCCGGTCTGCTGAACGGCTACCCGATGATGGCTGCAGTCATGGCCCTTCTTCTCACCGGTGCAGCTGTCCTCACATGCCGAACATGAGCGCTGCTCCCGCCCGATCACGAGGCGTGTGAAGAGGACCTCTGACATTCGTGCAGGCGACTTCTGAAACTGACACCTCCCCCACTCTTTCCCTGCGGGTGAGCTTGCTCCACCTCAGAGATCAGCTGATCCTCTCATCTTGGTCGCCCACCAATAAGAACTCCTCTTGTGAGGGAGAGAGTGGAGGGCCACCTCTTGGTGAGGTCGGCGAGGATCAGGTCGGCTCGATGTCCTTCGGTCAGAGAGCCACGGTCGTCAAGACCCACACAGGCGGCTGCACCGGAAGTCACGAGCCGCACCGCCTGGGGAAGCGTTGCAATTCCATCACGCACTAGTCGCAGTGCGCCCGGAAGCATCGATGTGGGGATGTAGTCGCTAGCCAACGCGTCGATCAGGCCCGCAGATGCGAGCTCGGATGCCGGTACGTTGCCGGTGTGAGATCTTCCCCGGACGATGTTCGGTGCCCCCGCGACGATGAGCATCCCGTGATCCCGGGCCGCACGGGCAGCCGCGACTGTTGTCGGGAACTCCGCCACACTACAGCCACGGTCGGCAGCCGCCGACACCTCCTCCGGTGTCGCGAGGTCGTGGGCGAAAAGTCGAATGGAACCTGCCCGGACCAAGCCCTCCAACCACGACAGAGTACGGTCACGCACAGCAAGGCGCTCGTCACGACTGCTGCGCCACCATTCCACATGATCAGCAGCGTCGTCGTCACTCATTCGATCGCTGTCAACCAGCCACTTCTGCATTTTCGCTGGGTCGGCGAACTGTCCCTGCCCCGGCGTGTGGTCTTCGTGCGACACGACGGGCACTCGTCCACCCGGAAGACACGAATCACCATCGTTCGGCCCCTGTGGATGCAGTGCACACATCTCGTCCTGAGGTGCCGATTCCGATGACTCCAACTCCTTCGTGAGCAGCGCAAGTCCGTATTCGCAGCGCACATCGAGCCGGTGCAGAACCTGATGATCGACTTGAGTGTCGTCAGTGCGACGGAGTGCTCCCGAGAGTTCGGACGCTGCGGGAGAATCGATCGGTCTTCCCACGATCGACCGTTCCTGGAAGGCCAGGCCGTGGAACGCGGTAGTGATGCCTGCCGCACGAAGCCGGGCACCCGCAGACGCAACCGCGAAGGAGGGATCGAGAACGACACCGGGCCGTGGACGGATATCTCGCGACAGCACATCGCTGTGGACGTCGACGAGCCCGGGCAGCACGTGTGCGCCGCGAGCATCCAGGTCACAGGCAGTGCCGCGTGGATGCGGCCCGACGTGAGCGATTCGACCGCTGCGGACGACCACCCGGGCGTCGTCGATCACCCCGTTGGGCAGCACTGCTGTGGCGTGGCCGATCACGAGATCGGAGACTGGGCGGTCCGAGGTGAAGGATGTCATGGCCAGACAGCCTTCCATCCGGTCTTGACCCTCATGTGGACGCCTCATGAACCAGGGGGTCGGCAAAGTCGCGGTGAGTGGGTGCTGAGCTGCGACGACACGCGGTCGAGGTAGGGGTGCGGGCACGACCCTGGTGGTGATCATGGCGGTTCTCACGCCAGCCTTGATCATCGGAAGAGAGCCGTGCCCGCGCCTGCATCATTGTCGATCGCTGCCGTCGCCGATCAGGTGGGCGGGGTGGAGCTACCCGATCCGGTCGCGCTGGCTCCGAGACTGACCGATGCCCTGGCCGGGGTGGTTGACCCGCGCCGGCGTCGGGGGGTTCGACATGGGCTGGTCGTGGTGCTCACGGCCGCGGTGTGCGCGGTCGCGGCCGGGGCGCGCTCGTTCGTCGCGGTTGCCGAGTGGGTCGCCGACCTGCCGGTCGAGGTGGCTGCCGTGCTCGGGACCGACGTCCGATGCCCGTCGGAGTCGACGATTCGCCGGATCCTGGGCCAGGTTGACGCCGACCGGTTCGACGCCGCGATCGGCGCGTTCGTGCAGCGCCTGTGCGCGGCGACCGAGCCGGTCGGGCGGCGCCGGGTGCTGGCGGTGGACGGCAAGACCGTGCGCGGCTCACGAGGCCCCGCCGGTCCGGCTCGTCATCTGTTCGCGGTGATCGACCAGCAGACCCGGGTCGTGCTCGGTCAGCGCCAGGCGAACGCAGTCGCGGGCAAGGGCAGCGAGATCACCGCGTTCGCCCCGCTGCTCGACACCCTGCACGGCCTGGACCTGGCCGGGGTGGTGATCACCGCGGACGCGCTGCACACCCAGCGCGAGCACGTCGAGTACCTCGCCGGCCGTGGAGCGCACTGGGTGCTCACGGTCAAGGGCAACCAGCCCCGGCTACGCCGCCAGCTCGCCGGGCTCCCGTGGCGCGGCGTCGAGCCCGACCACCGCAGCGTCGAGACCGCGCACGGACGCCGGGAGATCCGCACGCTCAGGGTCGTCACCATCGCGGCCGGGATCGAGTTCCCGCACGCCCGTCAAGCCGTGCAGCTCATCCGCAAGACCCGCCCGGCCAACACCCGATCAGGCCGGAGGGCACGCTGGCGCACCGAGACCGTCTATGCGATCACCGACCTCGGTCCGCACCAGGCCCGTCCCGAGGAGCTCACCGGCTGGATCCGCGGACACTGGCAGATCGAGAACGGGCTGCACTGGGTCCGCGACGTGACCTTCGCTGAAGATCTCTCCACCGTGCGCACCGGTGCCGCACCGCAGGTCATGGCTGCGCTACGGAACCTGGCGATCAGCCTGCACCGTCTGGCCGGCGCCACCAACATCGCCGCCGCACTACGACATCACAGCCGCGACGCACTGCGGCCCCTCCAGCTCCTCAAGATCATCTGACTTTGCCGACCCCCTGCCTCATGAACGGCTGCCCACAAGAATGCCCTGTTCGTCCTTGATTCACACACCGTTGTCCAGCACCCCCCTTGGAGTTCGCAAATCCTCTATACCTTTGCGGAGGCAACCAGGAGTCATATAGAGGACTTGACATGATCGAACTCGTCGACGTCAGTAAGACCTATAAGGGCGGCGTGCAGGCTTTGGGACCCACGGACCTCTCGATCGAGGCCGGGAGAGTGACCGTGCTCCTCGGCCCGTCGGGAGCTGGCAAGTCCACGCTGCTGCGGTGCATGAATTTGCTCGTGAAGCCGAGCACGGGAGGCGTGCGAGCGGACGGCGTGCCGTCGCTCGAAACGCGCGGCGACCTTCGACGGCATCGCCGGCGCACCGGGATGGTGTTCCAGCACCACCAGCTCATCCCGCGTTACACAGCGCTGCGGAATGTGCTGCTCGGCCGGGTCGGATATTACAGCTTCTGGCGCAGCCTCCTGCCGTTCGGCCGCGCCGACGAGCGCATCGCCCTGGAGGCGCTCGACCGTGTCGGACTGCTGGACAAGGCCCTCACCCGAGTCGACAACCTCAGCGGCGGCATGCAGCAGCGTGTGGGGATCGCCCGCGCACTCGCCCAGCAACCGGATCTGATCCTTGCCGATGAACCCGTGGCCAGCCTCGATCCCGCTACCGCACGTCGCGTCATGGAGCTGCTGCGCCGCGTCTGCCAGGAGAGCGGCATCACTCTCGTCGCCAGCCTTCATCAGGTCGACCTCGCGCTCGAGCACGCCGACCGCATCGTCGGCCTCGCCCATGGCCGGATCGTTTACGACGGTCCCGCAGACGAAGTCGACGACGATGACCTCCGCGTGATCTACGAAGACGCACGCGACGAGCCGCAGGCTCAGGATGCCTCCCTTCCCGTCGACGACCGACTCGTGATCGAGCCTCCCTGACCCCAGTCTCCGCACCCACCCGTCACCTGAAAATCGACCCACCCGATCGCCCTCGATCAACTGAAACAGGAGTGAATCACCGTGCTTGGACGCCCCCGCCTCACCGCAGCCGCAACAGCAGCCCTGACGGCTTCTGCCCTTCTCCTCTCCGGCTGCACTGCCGCCTCCGAGGCAAGCGCCGCCCCCGAAACCCTTCGGGTTGCGCTGCTTCCCGATGAGAATGCCTCGGAGATCATCAAGAACAATGAACCACTCAAGAGTCACCTCGAGGAGCAGCTGGGGCTGGAGGTCGAGCTCGTGGTGACGACCGACTACTCCTCGATGATCGAGGCGATGGCCCGCGGCCGCCTCGAACTCGGCTACTTCGGCCCGCTGTCATACGTCCTCGCGCAGGAGAAGGCCGACATTGAACCCTTCGCCGCACTGCAGGAAGTCGAGGGCGAGGACCCCACCTACCAGTCGGTCTTCATCGCCAACAGCGAGTCCGGAATCGAATCCCTCGACGATGTCGCCGGCAAGACTGTCGCGTGGGGCGACCAGGCGAGCACGTCGAGCCATCTGATCCCCAAGGCCATGCTCGCCGAAGGCGCGGACCTGCGAGTTGACCACGGCGAATATGAAGAGCAGCACGTCGGCTCTCACGATGCGGTGGCCCTGGCGGTCCAGAACGGCAATGCGGATGCGGGGGGCATGAGCCTGCCCATCTATGAGCGCATGGCCGAAGAGGGACTCATCGACCCCACGACGGTCGTCAAGGTCCAGGAGTCCGAGCCTTACGCCAACTATCCGTGGACCATGCAGTCAGACCTCCCCGAAGACCTGAAGGAGAAGCTGCGGAGAACGTTCCTGGACCTCGAGGACCCGGCGGTGCTCGAACCGTTCGACGCCGCCGGGTTCGAAGAGGTCACCGACGCGGACTATGACGCGGTGCGCGAGCTCGCACCTCTGCTCGACATCGACCTTGAGGACTACCAGTGAGCACCAGCACGGAAAGCGCGAGCACCGTCGGCCTGGTGGACGAGCGGCGAGAGCAGGACTACCTGCGGATCTCCGACAAGGCACGGTCCGGCTGGAGGCGCTCGGTCGCTGTCACCGGACTCGTCCTCGTCACCGTGCTGGTGAGCTCGTGGGTCGTCGGGATGCTCGACGGCGCCCGCATGATCACCGGACTGACGGACATCGCCGACCTGCTGAGCGAGATGTGGGTCCCGGACTTCACCAACCTCAACAGCTGGTGGGGCCCGCTGTGGGACTCGATGACGATGAGCATCGCGGCCACCGCACTGGCGGTGCTGCTCTCCGTTCCGCTGGCATTGTGCGGTGCGCGCAACACCGCGCCGCATCCGGCTGTCTACTGGGTCGCCCGGCTCATCCTCAACGTGCTGCGCTCCGTGCCGGAGCTGATCCTGGCCATCGTCTTCGTGGCGGCCGTCGGTTTCGGCGCTCTGCCCGGAGCGCTGGCGCTGGGGATCCACTCCGCGGGGATGGTGGGCAAGTTCTTCGCCGAGGCGATCGAGCATGCCGATCACGCGCCTGTCGAGGCCGCCCGCGCGACTGGTGCCGGCCCGGCGCAGGTGATCCTGCACGGCATCCTGCCGCAGGTTCTGCCGCAAATGGCTGACACGACCGTTTACCGCTGGGAGTTCAACTTCCGGGCCTCGGTGGTCGTGGGCGTCGTCGGAGCCGGCGGTATCGGTTTCGAACTGATCGCTGCCCTCCGCACCCTCCAGTACGACGAGGTCGCCGCAATCCTGCTCGTCATCCTAGCCACAGTCACCCTGGTCGACGCCCTCGGCGGAGCGTTGCGGAAGAGGTTCCAATGACAGACAAACATCCGATGGATGCGCATATGACGGAGACCCGCCACCGCCCGGTGGTGGTCCTCACCCACCGGGTGCATCCCCTGATCCTTCAGATGCTCACTGACACCTGCGAGGTGATCGCGAACCAGAGCGACAGCAGCCTGCCCGCCTCGGAGCTGCGACGAAGGGCAGCGGACGCGGACGCCCTCATGGCGTTCATGCCGGATCGAATCACCGCGGAGTTCCTCGACGCCTGTCCGCGCCTGCAGGTGGTCGCCGGCGCTCTCAAGGGCCACGACAACATCGATGCCGACGCGTGCACCGAGCGCGGGATCTGGCTGACGCGGGTAGAGGACCTCCTCACCGAACCCACGGCTGAGCTCGCCGTCGGTCTGCTCATCGGACTCGCGCGCAACATCGCGGTAGGAGACCGCGCGGTGCGGGCCCGCCTCGCAGGATGGCGACCGACGCTCTATGGAAGCACGCTCGTGGGCTCGACAATCGGCCTCGTGGGCGCGGGAAGGCTCGGCCGGGCAGTGGCGCGACTGCTCAGCGGGTTCGAGGCGAATCTGCTCTACTGCGATCCCTCGCCGGTGTCCGGTGAGGAAGATCTGCAGATGGAGCGTGTGGAGCTGTCGGAGCTGCTGGCGCGCACCGATGCAGTAGTGGTCTGCGCACCGCTAGATGTGAACACCCTGCACCTGCTCGACCGGCCCCGACTGGAATCCATGCGTCCGGGGTCACTGCTCGTCAACGTCGGTCGCGGCTCCGTAGTGGACGAGGTCGCCGTGGCTGAGCTGCTACGTCGCGGACACCTCGGCGGATTCGCCTCGGACGTGTTCGAGTTCGAGGACCTCTCGCGCCCGGACCGACCTCGGGACGTGCCAGAGGAGCTCCGGGCGATGCAGGACCGCACTCTCTTTACTCCGCACCTCGGGTCCGCTGTGGCCTCCGCGAGGCTCGCGATTGAGGAACATGCTGCCAAGGCTATCCTGCAGGCGCTTGCCGGCGAGGTGCCCGACGGCGCTGTCAACCGTCCCCAGCGCACCGCATCTCCCGTTCCGACGCCTGCGATATGATCAGTTCCATCAACCACGTGACGTCGAAGCAGCCCTCACCTCGGGTCCCGGTGTATTTGGCCGCGGCAGACGCTCTCGCCGAGCAGATCGCAGATCACCCGGTCGGTACCCGGCTTCCGTCGGAAGACGCGCTCGCCGGTCAGCTCGGTGTCAGCCGACTGACCGCGCGGGCGGCGTTGGCGGAATTGGAGAGGCGCTACCTGGTGCGGCGACGGCAGGGCAGCGGCACGTACGTCTCCCGTCGGGTCGACTACACGATCAGCCGCTGCCATCCGCCGTCATGGAGCCAGAGCGTCCGCAATGCGGGACTCACACCTGACGTCCGGACCACAGAATGGCGACTCGAGACTCCGTCGCCCGAGGTGCGCCGGCGAATGAGGATGGGACCGAGGCGGCAGGTGCTGGCGCTCTCGCGTGACCGGTACATCGACAACGAGCTGGTCGGCTTCGCCGAGTCCTTCTTCGACACGCAGCTGGTGCCGGACCTGCCCCAGGTTCTCGACCCGTTCGCCTCGCTGTACGAGACCCTGGATGATCACTACGGGCTCCGACCGGTTCGCGGATGGTTCGGCGTGGCCATCGATCCCGCACCGCCCGAGGTCGCCGAGCACCTCGGGCTGAGCGGCCGACCGCCGGTCATCTCGATCCGCTCACGGACAGATGCCGCAGCACGAGACCACCAGCCGGTGGAGCTCACGGTTTCGTGGCTGAGGGCCGACGTATTCCGCATCGAGATCGACTTCGACACATGAGTCCGCCAGCGTAGGCCTTTCCGCAGGCGAACCCTGACCCACCGTCAGCGCGCCCTGCAGGCCAGCTCCAAAGATGGCGTTAGTCGAGTCGACAACCCGAGGGCTGCAGGGTCAGAACCTGGACTACGCTTTCTCCACACGAATGCCCCGTACCAGGATCGCAGCCCGAGGCTCCCTTTGACTCGCACTTTTGCACGATTGCGAGCAGCAGGGTGCCCGCCTGCAGGAGCCCGATGCCCTCATGGTCCTGCGGTTCGGCGACCACGGCCTCGATCCAGGTGCGCAGCTGCACCTCACTCCTGTTGCGGAGATCACGTCTCTCTGGATGGAGTCGGACCCGGGCAGCCGGCCCGGACCGATGCAGGAGTGAGCAATTCCGCGGGCTTTCCCAGTCTAGTGATTCATAGTCCCCCCGAGACGTTCAGCACTGCACCGGTGACATAGGAGGCACGGGGTGAGAGCAGCCATGTGACGGCTTCGGCGATCTCAACCGGATTCCCAGGGCGGCCAAGCGGAACCGATGCCCCGACTCTCTGAGCTCGCCCCGGCTCTCCCGCGCGGGCGTGGATGGTGGTGTCGGTGGTGCCGGGCGATACTCCCGCGTTCCGCAGCTGATGGCCCGATCTGGACACACGGTGCGGTATCGTCCCAGGTCAGTGTGTCGTAGTAGGCCTGATACCGGCAGAAGTCCTGGACACACGTTCGATAGATGTTCGAATCGTTGAACTGCTGGTATTCGTGTATCGTCTGGACACGTGCACGTACGGGTGGCGACACGGCGAAACAAGGACGGCGCAGCCGTGCGGTACCTGCAGTTGACGCACAACGAGTGGGACCCGGCCACGAAGACGTCCCGGCCGAAGGTGCTGCACAGCTTCGGCCGCGAGGACCAGCTCGACCGCGACGCCATCAAGCGCCTGGTCGCGTCGCTCTCCCGGCTACTCGATCCGGCCACCGCCCTGCGGACATCGTCCGGTGCCGATCCGGGGGATCTGGCGTTCACCTCGTCGCGCCCGGTCGGCGGCACGCTGGTACTCGATGCGCTGTGGCGCCGGCTCGGGATCGACACCGTCATGGCACGGCTGCTGGACGGGTGCAAGCGTGACCCGCGCACCGAGCGGGTGCTGTTCGCGCTGGTCGCGAACCGGGCACTGGAACCGGGCTCGAAGCTGGCCGCCGCCGGGTGGATCAACCGGCGCTGCCACATCGACGGCCTGCCCGAGACCAGCGACGATGCCTGCTACCGGGCGATGGACTGGCTGCTCGAGATCGCACCGGATCTGGAGCGGGAGGTGTTCTGGCAGGTCGCCACGCTGCTCGATCACGAGGTTGACCTGCTGTTCTTCGACACCACCTCCACCTATTTCGAGACCGAAGGCCCCGACGACCCAGTCGCCCGGGACGCCCACGGCCGCCCGGTCCCCGACCTGGCCGGCGACCCGGCCAGCGGCCCGGTCGGCGACGACGGCACCGGCACGGCCGGTGGGGACACCGCAGGCGACCCGGTGGGGTTCCGGACCTACGGCAAGTCGAAGGACTCCCGCGACGACCTGCCCCAGGTCGTGATCGGCATGGCCGTCACCAGGGCCGGGATCCCGGTCCGGGTGTGGTGCTGGCCGGGCAACACCACCGACTCCGCCCTGATCCGCCAGGCCCGCGCCGACATGCGGGACTGGACCCTGGCCCGGGTCATGTGGGTCGCCGACCGCGGCTTTTCTTCCGCCCAGAACCGCCGGGAGCTGCGCCGCGGCGGCGGGCACTACATCATCGGCGAGAAGCTGCGTTCCGGCTCCGCGGAGGCCACCGCGGCGCTGTCCCGACCGGGCCGCTACCAGCATGTTCGGGACAACCTGCAGGTCAAAGAGGTACGGATCGCCGACGATGAGCGGTTCGTGCTCTGCTTCAACCCCGAACAGGCCGAGCGTGACGCCGCGCTGCGCGAGGTCATGACCGGCAAGCTGGCCGCGCTGATCGCCGCCAGCGACCGGCTGACCGCCGAGAAACGGGCCGAGCTGCGGGGACGGATCTCCACCATGCCCGGGCTGAACCGGTACCTGCGCACCACACCCGGCGGGCTGCTCCGCGTCGACAAGAAGAAGGTCACCAGCGAGACACACCTGGACGGGAAGTACCTGCTGCGCTGCTCGGACCCCACCATCTCGGCCGAGGACATCGCGCTGGGCTACAAGCAGCTCCTGCAGGTCGAACGCGGCTGGCGAGACATGAAGACCACCCTCGAGTTGCGCCCGGTCTATCACCGACTCGAGGACCGGATCCGCGCCCACGTCATCCTCTGCTGGCTCGCGCTGCTGCTGGTCCGGATCGTCGAGACCACCACCGGGCGCACCTGGAACCAGGTCCGCGACGACCTGCAAGAACTCCACGTCGGCACCTTCGAAGGCCCCGCCGGCACCTTCCGGCAACGCACCGAGCTCACCACCACCCAGCGCGACATCCTGGGCAAGCTCGTCGTCAACGCACCGAAGAAGATCATCGAACTCGGCCCGCCTGCAACGTCCTGACCAGCACGAACACCACCGCCTGGACACACGCCTGTCCGGGCGGCTTCTCGCGTTCCCGCAGGTCACACCCTAGATTCCGTGTCCAGGCTCAACACCAGCTGCGGAACCCGGGATACTGCGTTGACGCGAATACCGACCGGACCAAATTCCCGGGCCAACCCAGTGGTCAAGGCTTCGACACCGGCTTTCGCTGCGGCGTAGGCGACATACTCTCCGGGAGAGCCCGTGCGAGCCGCGATCGAGGAGATGTTCGCGATGCTGCGGCCGGACGCTGATGGCCCTATTGACTCGTCGCTCGTCCAGCGGCGGATGATCTCCCGACACAGGCGAGTAGGAGCGACCAGGTTCACTTCCATGACCCGTCGCAAGTCCTCGTCGGTCAGGTCGGTGAAAGCACCTATTGAGCCGGTGATTCCGGCGTTGTTGACGAGGGCAGCGACCTGTCCGAAGCTCTCGGCACGATCGAGTAGTGTCTGCGGCGCGTGGTCGTCGGTGACATCGAGACGCACAGCGCGCAGCGAGTAGCCCCGCAGACGGCCCCACTTCTCGGCGTCTCTGGCGTCTGCATCGGAGTTCGAATGGGTGAACACGACTGCGAATCCGTCGCGACAGAGCACCTCGACGATGCTGCGTCCGATGCCGCGCGTACCGCCTGTCACAATTGCCACCGGGCGATTCGCGCCGCCGGGATGGAGGCTCATGGAACGACTTCTTTCTCTCAGTGCGAAACGGGTTCAGGGACCGGGGCTTTGCTGCTCAAGTCCGCCGAGCTATGGCGACGGGGCAGTCGAGGGGCACGTCGCGAGTATCCCATCTCGGATAGGGGCTCACCGGTCCGATCGACCGGCTCACGACGCGTATGTAATCCAAGGAACCATCGAGAGTCATGGCCAAGGACCTGCGGGCACCGGCTCTTCGCGCCCATTGCCCGGAAGGGTCCCGTGGCACAACCAGTCGACCGTGGCTGGCCAGAAACTGCTGCGGAAACGGCTGTGGAACAAGCCGAAGTGGCCGATCTCGTGAACCCCGAGGTCCTCGGGGCGCAACTCCCACACGTACGGGCGAATCCGAGGGCTATAAGACAACGCGCGGTCGACTGCTTCGAGCGTGGCGTACGGGTCGTCGGCGGAGGTCACTGCCAGGGTTGGGGCTGAATCGCCCCGGGTTTGATGGAGACATCGTTAACCCGGAAGGATGGGCGGCATGGTCGCACCACGGAAGTACCCTGACGAGCTACGCGAGCGAGCGACAAGGATGGCGATTGATGCGCGACAGGACCCGGCGACTCGAGCCGGCGCGTTCCGTCGGATCGGGGAGCAACTCGGTGTCCACCCTGAAGCGCTGCGGACGTGGGTGAAGAAGGCTGAGATCGATGAAGGACTCAGACCGGGAACCACGTCGGACGACGCAGCCCGGATGGCCGAACTCGAGAGGGAGGTCCGCGAGCTGCGGCGGGCGAATACGATCCTGCGGCAGGCATCGGCTTTCTTCGCGGCGGAGCTCGACCGCCCCTCGCGGTGATGTGCGCGTTCATCGACGCGCACCGGGATGAGCACGGGGTCGAGCCGATCTGCAGGATCTTGCAGATCGCCCCGAGCAGCTACTACGCCCACCGCACCCGCAAGCCTTCAGCCAGGCAGCAGCGGGACGAGGAGCTGACGCAGGAGATCACACAGGTGCATGAGGAGAACTACGGCGTCTACGGGGCGCGAAAGGTCCATGCCGAGCTGCGCAGGCAGGGCCACGAGGTGGCCCGGTGCACCGTCGAGCGGCTGATGCGAAAGGCAGGACTCCGCGGCGTGAGCCGAGCGAAGGGGCCCCGGACGACGAAACCGGCACCGGAGACGAGCAGACCTGCGGATCTCGTCAATCGTGACTTCACGGCAGAGGCGGTCAACCAGTTGTGGGTCGCGGACATTACGTATGTGCGGACGTTCGCCGGATGGGTGTACGTCGCGTTCGTCCTGGATGTGTTCTCTCGTCGGATCGTGGGCTGGCAGGTGTCCACGAGGCTGTACACGGCGCTGGCGATCGATGCGTTGGAGATGGGGATCTGGACGCGTCGGCGTGATGGTGCTGATCTGTCTGGTCTGGTCCATCACAGCGACCGCGGAGTTCAGTATCGTGCCGTGCGTTACGCGGAGCGACTCGCGGTGGAGGATGCTGTCGCGTCGGTCGGGTCACGTGGTGACTCGTATGACAACGCGATGGCGGAGGCCTTGAACTCATTGTTCAAGGCTGAGTTGGTCCGCAATCGCGGGCCGTGGCGGGATGTGTCGCATGTCGAGGTCGCGATCGCGGAGTGGGTCGATTGGTACAACCATCGCCGTCTTCATGGCGAGATCGGGCACGTTCCTCCCGTCGAGTTCGAAGCAGTCCACGCGGAGCAGCCTGCTCGAGCGTTGGCATCAATTGAGCCTGTCACGATTCCCGTGTAAGCCACGGGTGGCTGATGCCGTTAATGTATCACAGAGGAAGTCGTCCGGGGAAGAGGACGACCAGCGTGTTCAGAGCCGTTTTCCAGCCGTGTGTTCCAGTTCCGGATTCACCTCCCCTTCTGCTCGAGATGTTCCGGAGTCCGAGGTAGAGTAGCTTCATCGCTGCCTCGTCGGAGGGAAAGTGCCCGCGGGTCTTGGTGATTTTCCGGAGCTGGTAGTTGATGGATTCGATGGCGTTGGTGGTGTAAACGATGCGCCGCAGTTCCGGTGGGTAGTCGAGGAACGGGATGAAGTCGTTCCATGCGCGGCGCCAGACGTCGATCACGCCCGGGTACTGGCGTCCCCACTCGGAGTCCAGATCCTTCAGTGCGAGCTCGGCCGCCTCGACGGTCGGCGCGGTGTAGATCGTGCGCATCGACTTCACGATCTTCTTCCGGTCCTGATAGGACACGAACCGCATCGCGTTTCTGATCACGTGCACCACACACGTCTGCACCACGGTGTCGGGGAACACGCTGGTGATGGCCTCAGGAAGACCGCTCAGGCCGTCGCAGCAAGCGATCAGAATGTCGCGCAGCCCGCGGTTGCGCAGCTGCGTGAGCACCGAGTGCCAGAACTTCGCGCCCTCGGTCTCGGCGATCCAGCAGCCCAGCGCGTGCTTGCGGCCTTCCACGTCGACACCGATGACCAGGTGCGCACTCTTGATCGTGACCGCGGCCTTGTCCCGGACCTTGATACGGATACCGTCGATATAGACGATCGGATAAACTTCGTCGACCGGCCGATTCCGCCAGATTTCGATCTCGTCGGTCACGACATCGGTGATATTCGAGATCAGTTCCCGCGACGCCTCCACTCCGTACACTTCCTGCAGATGCGCTTCGATGTCGCGGGTCGACATTCCGCGGGCATAACAGGAGAGCACGAGCTCATCGATCTGGCCGATCCGACGGGCACGTTTCGGCACGATCTGCGGCTCGAACTCGCCATTGCGGTCGCGCGGCACGCTGATCGTCACCGACCCGTTCGTGGTCGCCACCTTCTTGGTCGAGCTGCCATTACGGGAATTACCCGTGCCGTGGCCGGCGGGGTCGTCGCGGTCGTAGCCGAGGTGATGGGTCATCTCGGTCTGCAGCGACCGTTCGAGCACGGCCTTGGTCATCTGGTTGAGCAGTCCGTCGACGCCGTCGATCGGAGTGCCGGCGGCCTTCGCGTCGGCCAACAGCGCGTCGATCGCCGACGGGTCGAGGGCCTCGGCGAGCCGGCGAGCCGCTGCAGTCTCGCCGTCAGGGTCGGGCTGGTTCTCGCTCACGTGGGTGTCCTTCCCGACCGCTGTGTTGATCACTGCGGTCGATCTTGGCCCACCCATGGCTTACACACCTGCCATGACACGCCCCAGCCTGCTCGAGCGTTGGCATCAATTCCCAGATAGAAATCCCTCTACAAAACTCGGGGCTTGACACAGGTGCAGTGAGGGTCGGCTCAGCGGCTGTGTCCGCCCCCCGGCCAGGGGACGGACACACGCTGGCAGCTCCGGGACCGAAACCGGCGATGAACCTGCCGCGCGATCCCCCCGGGTGAACCCGCCCCACGACACACAGCAGGTGGGCAGGGCACGGCCGGGCGGGTCCACACCGGGGTGACCACGGCAGAACCCCCGCCGGCCCGGCCCCCGGCGCTGCCCGAGCCACGTGGTGCGCCCCCGGGCTTCGCGGGGCGCACCGCCCCAGGGCACGCGTGCCCCGGGGCGGGCCGCTTTCCCCTGTGGGAGGTCTGATGACCGTAGAACCGACCCCTACCCCCGAGACGGCTGTGCTGGACGCGGCGGCGTTCGGCCGCCTCGCGCTGGTCGACCCGAACACCCTGGAGCTGGAGGTCAACACCCGCCTCGACGCGAACCTCGACCCGCACTTCTGCGCCTCGATCCGCGACCGCGGGGTACAGGAACCGATCACCGTGCGCCGCCGCGCCAGCGACGGCACCCTGATCGTGCGCACCGGTCAGCGCCGTACCTTGGCCGCGGTCCGGGTCGGTCTGTCCCAGGTGCCGGTCATCATCTCCCCCGAACCGGCCTCCGAGGACGGCGACGACGTCGACACCGGCAGCGAGGACTACCGGGCCGGGCAGGCCGAACGGATAGTCGAACAACTGGTCGAGAATCAGCATCGGCGTGGGATCGCTGATGCCGAGGAAGTCGCGGCGCACCAGCAGCTGCTCGGGCTGGGGTTCAAGCCGGCCGACATCGCGAAAGTGGTGCGCACCAAGGCCGATCGGGTCCGGGCGACCACCCAGGCCGCGCAGAGCACGCGGGCGGTTGCGATCGGGTCCCGCTACGAGTTGGACCTGGTGCAGATGTCGATGATCGCCGAGTTCGAGGACGACGACGAGGCGGTCAAGACCCTCACCACCGTCGCGGTGCGGGAGCCGGGCCAGTTCGGCCACGTCGCGCAGCGGCTGCGTGACGAGCGCGCCGCGCAGCAGGTGCATGCGGCCGCGGTCGCCGAGCTGACCCAGGCCGGGGTGACCGTCATCGACCGCGACGACGACCGCTACGCCGCCGCGACCGGGCTGGCCTGGCTGCGACCCAGCGCCGACGACCCGGAAGGGACCGGCATCGAGGAGGACACCCACCAGGACTGCCCCGGCCACGCCGCCGAGATCGTGACCTTCCGCCGCTACGGCGAGGGCCACCAGGCCCGGGTCAACTGGCTGTGCCTGGACCCGACCGCGCACGGGCACGCCCCGCTGCGCGAGAGCATGCGCACCCGCACGGGAGCCGCCGGTGGCAGTGCGAGTGAGAGCGACGAGGAGCGCGCGGCACGCGAAGCCCGGGACAAGGAAGCGGCGCGCATCGAGCGGCGGCGGGTGATCGCCAACAACAAGGCCTGGGCCTCCGCGGAGACCGTGCGCCGGGAGTGGCTGGCCGAGCTGCTGGCCAAGAAGTCCGCGCCGAAGGGCGCGGCAGTCTATGTCGCCGCCGAGCTCGGCCAGGGCGCCCACGCCCTGCGCAAGGCGATGGAGTCGGGCAACTCGCTGGCCTGTGAGCTGCTCGGGCTCGCCGCCCCGGACGGCGGCGGCTACTACAGCGGGCGGGTCAACCCGCTCGCCGAGGCCGCCCGGGCCACCAGTACCGCCCGGGCCACGATGCTGTCGCTGGCGTTCGTGCTGGGCGCCTACGAGGCCGGCACTCACCAGGGCAACTGGCGCAACGCCGACCCCGCCACGCAGCGCTACCTGTCCCAGCTGCGCGACTGGGGTTACACGCTCTGCGAGGTCGAACAGCTCGCCCTCGACCCGAACGCCGACCACACCGCCACCCTCGCCCCGGGCGACAACGCCGACGGCGGCGACGCGGACGAGGAGGAGGACGCAGCCGCGGGGCCCGCCCCCGACTGCGAGCCGGACACCGCCGCCGAGCTCGACAGCGCCGAGCCCGGTGACCTCCCGGACGACGAGTCCGACTGACCCAGCACCCACCACACACCCGGGCAGGGGCGGCACAGCCGTCCCGCCCGGGCGTGTCTGCGCACCCTTCACGAAGGAGATCGAGATGCCCCAGACGGAGCACGTCCACGACCAGCTCAACCGCGATGCCCAGTTCCTGCCGCAGACCACCGACGACCAGCGCCCCGCGCTGCGCGTCGGCGACGTTCTGGTCAGCGCGTACTGGCAGCCCGGCCCGCTGCTGCGGATCAGCATCGACACCACGGATCTGGCCGCCGAGTTCCCGGACAACCCACCGATGCAGGTCGCGCTCAACGACGCCCTCATCTATCAGCTGCCCACACCCGACGCCGGCATCGAGCAGGGGGTGCGCGGGCTCGCCGACCACGAGCTGTTCCAACAGCTCGCGCTGGCCGAGTACGCCGAGCTCTACGGCGGTGCCGGGTTCGACTACCCGATCACCGACCTGGTCGCCGAGATCGACGTGCGCATGCCCGGCGGTCTCGAACGCCTCGCCGCCCGCTTCGACAAGCACGACGCCAGCGATGTCGTGCGCGCCTGGTTCACCGCCCCGGACACGCTGCTGGCCATCGCCCGCGCCGGGTGAACACACCCTCTCGGGGTGTCGGGGCTCGGTGGGTGACGCCCGAAGGTCAGCACACCGCGGTGGGGTCCGCGGCGATGAACCGGCGCCGACACCGAGCGGGTGGGACGAGCCTCGCCCGGGGCTCGGACCGCTGGCGCGGTTCCCACCCGCTCGGGCCAGCACGAACCCCCGCCGCCCCTGGTCGGGCCCCACCGCGGCGTGCTGAGGCAGGGCCGCGTCACCCACCAGCCCGACACCACAGGAGAGGCCAGATGACCACGAACACCCGGACCACGAACGCCCTGACGCCGAACACCGGCACGCAGGACGCCCGGCGGGGCCTGCGGGTCAGCATCCTGCGCGCGGCGGACCTGCCCGACTGCTCGAACGGCGGGATCTCCGGGCGGGTCACCCGCGTGACCCTGGTCGGGGACCTCGTCGACTACTACGCCGCGGCCGTGCTCGAGCCCGACGAGCAGGCGCCGGCGGTGCGGCTGATCGAGCGGGCCGGAATGTACGGCATCGCCGTGCCCGACCTCGCCCGCACCGACCGGGTCGGGCCGATGGCCTCCGGGGCGTTCGTCTACAGCAGCGACTCCCGGTTCCGCGCGCTGTCGGCGCACCTGGGCTGCGGCGGGTCGGCGATCCCGCTGCACGACCGGTTCGAAACCGCCGCCCAGTACGCGGCCCTGTCCAGCGACTACTGACCCTCTCGTCTGGGAGTGCCCGCCATGTCTGTCACCTTCTGCCCTGCCCCGCCCGCCGGCGGCCCGGTTGAGCTGGGCGCGAGCCTCGAGTGCCCGGCGTATCCGCCGACCGACCGGCGCTACTTCGCCGACTACGACGCCGCCGTCGCCGGGCTGACCGACCATGACCGGTACTGCACCGACCCCGACTGCGGCGAGCACGCCTACCGCCCGTTCGTGGTCGTGCACTACAGCACCGACACCGACCCCAGCCTGAACGTCAGCAACCGCAACGCGATGCTGCTGTTGCGCGCGCTCGGGCTGGTCGCCGAGCTCGGCGCAGCCGACGTCCACGAGCCCCCACCCGGCGGTGCGACCGCACCGCCCCCGGACGCCGACACGCCCCTGGTCGGGGAGCTCACGGCCGAGCAGATGCTCGGCCGCGTCGAGCTGGCGCTGGCCCTGGCTCCTGCTGATGCCGGCGTACCGGTCCAGGACCGGGGCGTGGCCGGCACGGTCGTGGACTTCGGCCGGCAGGCGGGCTACCTGCAGGACCGGCTGATCGTTCTGCGCGAGGTCGCCCTGTTCGCCCGCGACCAGGCCCGCGACGTCATCTGGCACTGACCACCACCACTGCACTCCCGACGGGGGCGCCCACCGCACACGCGGAGGGCGCCCCGTCGTCGTCTGTGAAGGGACATCAGCCATGGAAGAGATCGAGATTGTCGAGGTACCCGGTGGGCGGGTCCGGGTGCTGCCCGACGACGCGCCGCAGTCGCCGCGCGACTGGGACACCGTCGCGCACCTGATACTCGACCTCGCCCGGCACTCACTGCCGTGGGAGGACCACACCGGCCGGCTGCGGGAGCTGTGCGAACGCGGCGGCGGGGGGCTGGCCGCCCGCTACCCGACGGTGTTCCACGACGCCGTCGTCGTGCCGGTCTGGGGCTACGCCCACGGCGACCTCGCGCTGCACGCCGGGGCACGGGTCGGGTGCTTCGCCGACCCGTGGGACTCCGGACAGGCCGGGCTGGCCTACCTGCTGCGCGACGAGCTGCGCACCGCCTGCGGTGGTCGCTACCCGGGTGACGAGCAGGCCCGCGCCTGTCTGCGCGGGGAGGTCGAGGTCTATGACCAGTGGGCGAGCGGGCAGGTCGTGGGCTACATCGCCGAACAGTGGGCACCGTGCCCGGCCGGGCCGGCAGGCGCCTGCGGCGGCGGGACCTGGGCCGAGGTCGAGGCCTGCTGGGGCATCTACGGCGTCGACGACGCGATCACCCAGGGCCGAACCGTGCTGGCCGGGGTACGGCACCCCCGGTAGCGGGCGCCGCGAGGCGGCACGGTCGGCTCCCCCGCCGGTCCCGGCTTCCGGCCGGACGTCATCGGACATCGGAGTCATTGGTGTTTGGGGCTCGCCACCGGGTGCCTCCCTGAATACGTGTCGGGGCTCGGTGTGGAGACGCCCGAAGGTCAGCACACCGCGGTGGGGGTCGCGGCGATGAACCGGCGCCGACGCCGAGCGGGTGAGACGAGCTCGCGTTGCTCGTCGGCCTGGCGGCCGATCCCACCCGCTCGGGCCAGGCCGAACCCTCGCCGCCCCTGACGGGCCCCACCACGGCGCGCTGAGGCAGGGCCGCGTCACCAACCAGCCCGACACGCCTTCAGGGAGGCACCCCATGAACGACCAGACCTACATCGGCAACATCGGCAAGCAGCCCACCTTCGAGTTCCACGAGCACACCGGGCGGGCGCGGCTGCAGTTCTCCCTCGCGATCAACAAGCGCTACCAGGACCGCGAGTCCGGTGAGTGGCGCGACGGCCGGACCCTCTGGCTCAACGTGGTCGCGTTCGGTCCCGTCGCCGAGAACGCCAGCAACCTGGGCTCCGGTGACCCGGTCGTCGTGATCGGCCAGCTGGCCGACAACTCGTTCACCGTGACCGACGACGACGGCCAGTCACGCGAGATCGCGCGCACCGAGGTGCAGGCCAAGATCGTCACGGCCGACACCCGCAAGGCGGCGATCACCGTCACGCGCCAGCCCCGGCGCGAGCACACCGGGTCGACCACCGCCCCCGAGCCGGTCGCCTGACCCCCGGGCGGCTACCGGGCGGGGCGCCCCACCGACAGCGGCGGCGCCCCGCCCGGTCTCCACACCGGCCCTGCCCCGGGGCCGGTCCAGTCGCAGCCCGCATGCGAGGTGAGTAGTGATGGATTTCCTGGACCACGCTCTGCCCTGCAGAGCAGAGAACCCCGAGCTGTTCTTTCCTGTCGGTACCGGCCGCCCTGCGGCCCGCCAGGTGGAGCAGGCCAAGGCCGTGTGCCGGCGCTGCCCGGTGACCGCGGCCTGCCTCGACTGGGCGGTTCGGTCCGGCGAGGTCGGGGTGTGGGGCGCAACGACCGACGACGAGCGCCGCCGGTCGCGGCCCCGCACCCCGTGCCGGCCTGCTGCGCAGCGTAGCCCGCAGCAGGCGCGGCGGGCCGCCGCGGTGGCGTGTGTCCGCCAGGGCACTCAGCGCGTCGTTGTGGCCGAGCAGTACGGCGTCAGTCCGCGCACGCTGCAGCGCTGGCTCGCCGCCGCCAGCGCCTGAGCGCCGGTGGCGACACCGGACGTGGCGCTGCGCCCCGAGCCCCCTGCCGGGGCTCGTGCGCGCCCGACGACATCTGAGCCGAAACGCCGCCGCCGGCGGCGTCCGCCGGGGCTGATCTCCCCAGCGCTGACGAGGCAGATCACATCCCACGGGAGGTATCGGATGTCCATCACCGTGTGCGGGCCCGCCTGCACCACAGAGATCAAGAACAGTGGCCGCGGCTGCGGGGACCCCCAGAGCTCCCATGTGGGGGCGGTGCTCGAGACCTACGAGCGCAACGGCTATGACGACAGTGACTTCATCGCCGTGGTCTGGGACGGCGAGCAGGTCACCACCCGCGAGTACGCCAGTACGCGGGGCTGGACCTACCACAACGCTGCGTCGGTCGACGCGACGCCGCAGGTCCGCGAGGCCGCTCTGGCCTGGTACCGGCGTCAGCTGGCGCCGCAGCTGATCGAGCGCGCGCGGGCGCGCTCCCGCGCACCCCGGGTGGGTCGCCGGGTGCGGTCGTTGACCCGGCGCGGCAAGAACATCGGGGTCACCGGTGAGGTCCGGTGGATCGGCCCGGACCGCTACGCCCGCGGCACCGGTGAGCGTGTCGGGATTCAGCCCGCCGGCGAGGACGGGCTGCGGTTCCTGCCGGCCGGCAGCGTCGAGGTGCTCGACCCGGAACCGGTCGACGAGCAGACGCTGCACGCCTACGCCGCGGCCGCCCGGCCCGACACCTGGCGCTGTGCCCTCGACGACCTCACCGATCGGGCGGTGGCCTCGTGAGCGTGGTCGCCACCCTCAACCGGCGCCGCTCCCACCCGCGCGCTGATCGCGGGTCGACCTGCTGGTCACCGCCCGCACCGCCCGGCTCACCGCCGCAGAGCAGGGTGCGCTGCGACGGGCCCCGGTCCGCCTCACCGATACCCCGCCTGGCCCTCATCGAGGGCGTGTGCCCGGACGGCTGCCACCGCGCCCGGCAACGCGCGCAGCCCTTCGGCATCGCCCCGGTCGCCGATGGATACGTGGTCACCGCCGCGAACGGTGAACGCATCGGCTGCCTTGAGCGCCTACGACCTGGCCGCGGCCGGCCTGGCCACCTGCTGAACGCCGCCGACCGTGCCGCCCCGCGTGCGGGGCAACCCGTTGAGCCGTCCAATGCGAAAGGGAATTGCCATGAACCAGCAGAGCAGCACCGATCAGGTCGTGATCGCGCACCTGGCGTGGGTGTTCGGTAACGGCTGGACCGCCGGCGAGGCCGGTCCGACGATGGCGTGCATGGAAGCTGATGCGCTCGCCGCAGCCATCGCCGCAGGTGGACACATCGACGAGGCCGCGGTGTGGCTGCGTGGGCACGCGGCCGCCGACAACGAGGAGGACGACACCCACTGGGGCTTGTCCACGGCCGCGCTGCGCGACTATGCGCTGATGCTGGCCGGAGAGGGCTCGATCGTCGAGGTCCTGCGCCAGGCGCTGCACGATGCGCTGCCCGCCGACGAGTACGCGCTGCGCGAGACCTTCCCGGCCACCACGACCACGCTCGACCGGCTCGCCGCCGGCACGGTCGACCCGGCCGCCCTGGCGGTGGTGCTGGGCCGGCCGGATCCACCGGTGCGGTCCTGGAGCGCGGCCGAGGACGAGTTGACGGCGGTGGCGTCGTGAGCAGCGATCTGACTCACCTCACCGGGCTGGTCACGCAGTATGCGACCGCGCGCGCTGCGCTGGTCGCCCACCCCGAGTTCGAGGCGGGCTGCCCTCCGGATCGGCTCTACCACGCCCGCGACGACGCGGCGGTCGAGGTGGCAGAAGCGGTGACACGCCTCCTCGACGCACAGATGGCTCAGGACAGCCCGGTGTGCTTGTCCCCCGCCGCTGCTGAGGCCGTGCTGTCCGCCGGCCGACCTGCAGCCGAACCCGACGAGATGCAGGAGCACTTCCTCGACGCGAACGAGCGGATGGGCGCCGCGCTGGTGGAGATCGGCATGGCGCTCGGGCTGCCCCGTCCCGGGGTCAACGCGACGTGGGGTGTCCCGGAGATCCTGGCGAAGATCGCAGAGGGCGCGGCTGCTGATCGGGCAGGAGGCGACGCACCGGCGTCGTGGGTCGCCCGAATCACCGGCCCGTGCTGGATTGTCGACGGCAACGACGGGTGGGAGCAGCCGCATTACCCCGGTTCGTTCGCCGCCGCCCAGGCCGCCCAGCGGGCCGCCGCCGAGGACGGCACCGACCCCCGTCCCATCCGGCAGCTCGACCGGGAGTGCTGGGCCGCAGCCCGGGACGGCCACTTGGTCGAGGACGACGATCTGGGCTTGGTCCACCACTGCACCGAGGGCGACGCCCGCGCGGCTGCTGGTCCCGCAGGAGACGACACCGCCCCGACCGCCGAGCCTGTGTCGGATTCCTTCGACGTGGACCGCCTGCACCCCTTCCACCGCAACTGAGCTGCAGCAACTACCACCGCGCTGAGGGAGCGGCTACGCCGCGCTGCCTCTGGCTCGACGGTGTCGGGCCGAGGGTGCGGGCGTGCTTCTCCCGCGTCCAGGGCGCCTGTCGCGTCGCTGTCGCGACAGCCCTGGCGGGCTGCCCTGGACCCGCGAGCCTCGGCACACCCTGCGGCACGCCCCAAGGGGCAGGCGCATACGGCCTGCCCCACCGGGCG
Organism: Pseudonocardia autotrophica; assembly: GCF_003945385.1. Classification (NCBI taxonomy): domain Bacteria; kingdom Bacillati; phylum Actinomycetota; class Actinomycetes; order Pseudonocardiales; family Pseudonocardiaceae; genus Pseudonocardia; species Pseudonocardia autotrophica. Next base: position 180,893 of record NZ_AP018921.1, on the reverse strand, counting down.
GCCCGACACCACCCCACCTTCCCCGCTGCGCAGCCCGCGGCCCTCACGAACGGAGACCAGCACTGATGACCACCCAGACCAGCACTGATATGTCCCGCACCCGGACCGGTCGGTGCGATGCTGCTCCTCGGAGTCGGGAGGGAGACCACCGCATGCCACGCCCGCGACGCCGCACACGACGGCAGGATCCGGAGGTGGTGCGGCTGCGCCGGGTCGCGCTCGACGCGGCCGCCGCCGGGCTCTTCGTGTTCCCGGTCCAGCCCGGGGGCAAGCTCCCGGCCGTGCCCCGGCACAGCGCCGAGCGCTGCCGGCGACGCGGGATCTGCGCCGAGGGGCATCAGGGATGGGAGCAGCGCGCCACCCGCGACCGTGCCCAGATCTGTCGCTGGTGGTCCGGCGACGCATCGGCTCGGTTTAACGTCGGGATCGCCTGCGGCCCGTCGGGGATCGTGGTCATCGACCTCGACACCAGCACCGAACCCCTCGCTGACTGGGGCGGGGCGACCACTGGCCGCGAGGTGCTCGATCAGCTGACCGCCCGGCACGGCCAGACGTTGCCCGACACCTACTCGACGCGCACCCCGACCGATGGGGAACATCTCTATTACCGGATGCCCGAGGGCCTGGAGCTGCGCAACACCCACGGCGGGCACGGGCACAGCCTCGGACCTCTCGTCGATACCAGGGCCGCCGGCGGGTTCGCGGTCGGGGCCGGAAGTGTCCGCCCGGAAGGGGCCTACCTGGTGGCCGAGCACGGCCGGATCGCCGAGCTGCCCGACTGGCTGGCCACCCTGCTGACCCCTCCCCCGCCGCCGGAGCCGCGCCGGGGTGAGCCCCTTGTCCTGCCGACCCGGCGGGCGAATGCCTACGTCGCCGCGATCCTCGCCGGCGAGACCGCCGCTGTCGAACAGGCGCCGAAGGGCCAGCGCCAGATCACCCTGCTCACCGCGGCCCGCACCCTGGGCCGGCTGGTCGGTGGCGGGGAACTCGACGCCGACAACGCCCACGCCCTGCTGCTCGACGCCGCCGCGGTCCACATCGGCGTCGACGAGTTCACCCAGGTCGAAGCAGAACGGACCGTCGCCCGGGGGATGGCGTACGGCGCTCGAGCTCCGAGGCGTATCGACCGCCGCCACACGCCCCCCGCCGACGAGGCCGGCGACGGTGTCGAGGGTGGGGAGGCGTCGTGACCGGGTGCTGGCACCGGGTGCGGGTGCACTGGCCCGACGGCCGCACCCACGACGACCAGGTCCGCGGCCGCACCGCCGCCGAGGCCGTCGACAACGCGACCGCCAACTGGATCACCGAGAACCCGCACGGGCGCGCGGACCGGATCGAGTACCTCCCCCACCCCGCCGAGCGCGGCGACCGCGATCCCGAGAACGGCGAGACCACCACGTAGCCGGCGGGGTGCGCCTCGAGGCCGTGGCGGGGGGGTGATCGCCGCACCCTGCACGCCCGGGAGGGCCCCGGAGGCGATGAACCGCGTGCTGACGCCATCCGGGCGGGATCACCGCGCCGGCGGGGCACCGCCGGCGGGTGGTCAGTGGTGATCCCACACCGGATGGGCCAGCGCGAACCCCCGCCCGGGCCCACCCGGTCGTGCCCAGAGCAGGTGCTGTCACCCACCGCCACGACCTGGAGGCAGCACATGACCGTTCACGACCCCACCACCGAACCCGCGCAAGACCCCGCAGCGCTGGGCGAGTTCATCCCGGACCGGGTCACCGTGCACCGGTGCCCCTGCTCGACCCGGTCTGCTGTCCTGCACCCGGCCGATCGTGCGGGCCGGATCATGGCCGATCCCGACTGGAGCGAGCACCAGAGCGTGACCTGCGGTCAGTGCGGCCGCTACGGGCGGCTCGACCCCGACGACCCGGAGAACGCGACGGTGGTGGTGCTCGGCAGGGCGCCGCTGCCCGCGGGCTGCCGCGAGTGCGGCGCCGAGCACGGCGAGCCCTGCCGGGAGCCGTTCTGCCCCGGCCAGGACGTCCTCGACCCCCACCCCGGCCTCGACCACCCGGCCGACGGCGAGCCGGCGGTGTACCAGGCGGCAGCGCTGCTCGGCGACGTTCCCTCGACGACCCGGATCTGGCGGCACTGGGCCAGCCGGCTGCTCGACCCGTCGAGCGGGCGCAGGGGCCGTGAGGCGGCGCGGTCGGCGGTAGAGGCCACCCGGGAGGCCCGGCGGCTGCGCCGCGGCCTGCGCCGCGGACCGGTGACCGTCGCTACCGCGGCCGAGGCCGACCACGGCGACGTCTGTGAGCTGCTCGAGTTCCTCGGCGGCCGCGGCGGCGTGCGGGATCAGCAGGAGGCGGTGTTCGCGCTGCGGGTGGTGCAGGGCTGGGGTGACTCGATGGCCGCGGAGCTGCTCGATGCGGCCGCGGTCTGGCGGGCCGGGGGCCGCGCCCCGTTCTGATCTGACCAGCCACCCGCATCCGGCGAGTTCGGGTCCGGGTGGGCCCCCTGGGGTGTGCTCGGTCGGTGCGACTGGACCGCCCGAAGGTCAGCACACCCGGGCCGGGGCGTAGCGCCGATGATCCGCCGCCGACCCGACCGGGTGAGACCGCCGATCGGTTCCGGTGGGCGGCCGGTGCCGGTACGCCGGGTCCCCGACCAGACGCGGCCGCGCCCCGTCGGCGTGGGCCCCACCTGACCTCCGGTGCCGGCCGTGGCCGCGTGTGCACCCGGGCGGGTGGGGCGGGTGCGTCGTGGGCACGCCGGGCGGTCTCACACCGGTCGGGCCAGCACCGGATCCCCGCCGTCCCTACCGGGACCCCGGCCCGGGCGTGCTGAGGCTGCGCCGCGTTCCAGCCGCACCGACCGAGCACACGGAGGTATCCGAGATGGCCGAGAAGTTCCGCATCGAGAACGGTTTGCTGCTCAGTGACGACCACACCCTGGTCGAGTTCGCCGACGGCTGCACCGACGGCGGGGGCATCGTCCCCGGCGCGCACGAGGCCGGTGAGGTCGTGCCGTGCCCGGACTGCGCCGGCGAGCACCGGATCACCAGCGCCCTGCTGATCCCGACCGCGCACAACATCACCATCACCGAGGCCGAGCCCGAGCAGGACGAGCCCGAAGCCTGACCACCCGCCACCGCACGGCCCGGCCCCACACCGGGGCCGGGCCGGCGGCTCCCGCGCGGTGGTGCGCGGCCCTCACGACGAACAGGAGTCCACCGATGGACATCAACCGCCCCTACACGTGGGAAGAACTCGGCCTGCTCGGCGAATCAGTCCGCGCACCGGCGATGCTCGCCCGCAGGACCGCCGAGCTCGACGCCGCCCGCGACGAGCTGGCGGCGACCCGCACCGCCCGCGACCAGGGAGGTGACCGGTCGTTGCCCGCGCTGGACGCGGTCTGCCACGCCGCGGTGGACGTGCACCGCGCCGAGCAGGCCCTCGCCGACGCCGAGCGGGACCTCGCCACGGTCGAGCAGGCCCTCGCCACGGTCGAGAAGTGGAGCGCGGCCCGGGAGCTGGACCGGGGCGAGTTGACCGAGCTTGAGGCCGCGGCCGACCTCGAGCCCGAACCCTGACCACACACGGCGACCAACCCCAGCGCGTGCCCCAGTTCCTCCACGGCCCGGCCCCACACCGGGGGCCGTGACTGCCCGCGCGCGGTGGCGCGCGGCCCTCACGACGAACAGGAGCCACTCCGATGATCGACACCAGCGCAGCCGGGTGGGACCACCTCGACGAGAAGATCGACGCCCGCATGCTCGAACTCGGCATCACCGACCGCGAGGAGACCTCGCCCGGGTCGGGCTACTACTACGGCGACATCCTGCCCGGCGAATGGTACGAGGCCAACGCCGTGCGCGACCTGGGCCTGATGCCCGACGGATCGTTCCGCGCCCCGGCCGTCGGCCGCGCCGCGGCCGCACTCGACGACGCCCAGCACGACCTGATGGCCGCCCGCGACGCCCGCGACCACCATGGCGACCGGTCGCTGCCGGTGTTGAACGCGATCTGCCACGCCAACGTGGCCGTGCACCACGCCGAGCAGGCCCTCGCCGAAGCCGAACAGCGCGAGGCCGCAGGCGAGCTGGACGACGCCGGCGGCGATCCCCGCCGCCAGCTCGCCGACGACGAACAGCACCTACACACCAGCCTCGCCCTGCGCGAGCGGGCCGCGCGCGAAGCCGCGCACGACCTCGACCTCGAGCCCGAACGCTGACCAGATCAGCGAAACCGGCTGCACGCCCCATTCCACCCATCCCCTGCAGTCCTGCGAGGTGCCCTGATGTTCACTCCCACTCGCCCGTCGATTCCCGCCCCGACCTCAGGCCCGGACCCGCTGGCCGAGCTGCGCGCGGCGCGCGCGTTCCTGATGCGGCTGGTCGACCAGCCCGCGGCCCCTGGCCTGGAGCAGTTCATCGCCCGGGCGGGGGCGCTCGCCGCGGCCGAGCAGCTGGACCGCGGCGAGGTGCCCGAGGCCCTGGCCGCGCATCTGCCCCTGGCGCGGGTGCGGGCCGCGGCCGCCGCGGCGGCTGTCGACGGTGAGGCCGCCACCCGGTGCGGGGCCCGGCTGCTGATCCCCGAGGACCCCTGGTGGCCCACCCGCGCGGGCGGGGCCGGGGCCGTCGGGTTGTGGGTGCGCGGCCACGCCGCGCTGGAGATCCTCTCCGCGGCGCCGTATGGGTGAGCGGCGGTGTAGCGATGCGCGGAGTAGAGCCCCCGGTGACCACACCAGCCGAGGGCAAGGATGCTTGCACCCGCGGCAGCCTGCGCTTCTCCGTGGTCGTCAGTCGCCGTTGGTCAGCGGAGTCACGTTCGCATGAACAGGGACGAACGCGGCTCGGAGGACGTTCGAGTCGCCCCGGAACTCTCCCGAGGCGACGGCCTGCTCGATGCTGATCGCTCCAGCCGCTAGAGCGACGACCACGTCGGGAGCGGCAGTGAATACTGAGGCCGGATCGCGATCGGGCACGAATGCACTCGGACCGTTTTCGTCGACCCTCAAAGCCATGAGGAAGCCGTCCGTCTCGATGCCGAGCTCGACGGGAGGAGAGGCGGTCGCGCCGCGGAGGAGGGCAGGCAGCGCCAGGGTCAGCCAGCGTGGCTGAAAGGCGTCGTCGCCCTGGCCGGTCGCCAGTAGCGGCGCGCCCCACCGGCCGAGCGCCTCCATCGGCTCTCGCAGTCCCGCTCCCCGCGGCGTGAGGGCGTAGACGACGCCCGCGTCCTCGAGACGTCGCTCGACGATTCCGTTCGCCTCCATGGTCTTCAGCCGCTCGGACAGGAGGTTCGTCGCGATGCCCTTGAGCGAGATCTTCAGCTCTGTGTAGCGCATCGGACCCGGCAGTAGCTCGCGCACGATGAGCAGCGTCCACCGGTCGCCGACGATGTCCAGAGAGCGCGCGAGGGCGCAGAACTGCCCGTAGGTGCGCGGACCCTTGGCCTTCTGGTTGACGTTTTCCATCACGCTTGATTATATCAAGTTCTCGTAGGGTCGAGCAGAGGAGATTCCGTGGAGCTGAGCGCCAGCTGGCTGGCCGTCGTGGCCGCGATCGTGGTCGGAATGGCGATCGCCTGGGTCTGGTATAGCGACTGGGGGCTGGCCGGTGGCGTCTGGCGGAAGCTGACCGGGGTGAGCAAGGAGGACTCTGCGAGACGTGGCAAGGGTCCGTTCGTGGTCCTGGTGGCGTCGATCGTCGTCACCGCACTGGCTCTCGCAGCCGCCAGCTCCATCGCGTCCGGCTTCTTCGGAACCGACTCCTTCTGGGTCGCCCTGGCGGTTGGACTCGTGGCGTGGCTCGGCTTCTCGCTGTCCACCCTGGTGCAGCACAACGGCTTTGAGCAGAAGCCTGGTCGACTCACTATGATCAACAGCGCCTATCAGCTCGTGCTGTTTCTGGGCATGGCGGTCCCGATCGGGTTGCTGCAGTAGCAGCGCGCGCAGTCAGACCTCCGTGCTATTCGCTGGTGCCGAAGAGGCGGTCGCTGTCGTCGCCGAGCAGGAACGCGAGGCGGTCGAGGTCAGCCTGTAGGGCATCGCGGCTGTAGGCCGCCGGATGGCCGACGAAGCGCGTCAGCGACTGGTCGAGCTGCGTGGCGTCGGGTCCGTCGAGCCAGTCGCTGATGAAGCCGAGAACCTCGAGGAGTTCGGCGGCGTCACCGGCATCGATGCGGATCGTGTCGGCGGTGCGCTCGTGGTCGGCCATAGGGCCCCTCAATCTTGGTGCGGCCCAGGGGATCTGTTCGCTGCGACCGCGGCGTATCTCGCATTGCTGGCGGACACGGCATCGGCCCACCGGCTCGCGGTGGCGACGTCCAGCCCGGTCAGGCGGGCGATGATCACTGGTGGTAGTTGCATGGCCAGGGACGCGAGTGCGGTCCGGCGCGCGTTGATGGCCGAGATCCCGAGTGTGGCGACCCGGTCGGTGAGGGTGTCGGCCGAGATGGGCTGGCCGGCGTTGGTGCCGGGGAACAGCCAATGCGTGTCTTGCGCGGTGTGGAACAGCCGTGCTGCGCCGCGGTCGTCCAGCGCGGCGGCGGCCAGTGGGTCGAGCTGGTCGGGCAGCGCCAGCGGCTCGGAGCCGAGCGTGACGTGGACCAGGCCATCGCCGCGGGTCACGTCGGTGACGGTGATCGTGGCGATGCGGTGTAGTCGGACGCCGTAGAGCAGAAGCAGCGCGGCGGCGAACCGGGTGCTCGCGGTGGCCCGGTCGGTGTCGAGGACATGGCGTAGCAGCTGCCAGCGCTTGTCCTCGCCGACGCCGGCCGCGGTGACGCTGGAGTTCCAGACGTGGGTGAGCTCGAAGCGTCTGCTGTAGCCGTTGCGGTTCGTCCAGCGCAGGAACGCCTTGACCTGGTAACGGTCCGTCGCTCCGCCGGCGCGCCAGCGGTCGAGGTCGTCCTGGGTGAGTGTGGACAACGACGTCGCGTTCTGCCGGGCCCAGAGCAGTAGGTCGATGATCAGCTGGAGTTCGCGGCGCCGGCTGGCGGCCTGGCCGTAGCTGGTTGGTGTCTCGCGGTTGCGGAGATGCCGCAGGTGTCGCCACCGTGCGAAGGACACGAATGCCCGTCGTTCGGTCGGGTCGGAGATCCGCGCGCAGGCGTGCTCGACCCAGGTCTCGAGCCGGGCGAGGTGCTCGTCGCGGGCAGGGAGGACTCCGTGTTCGACGAGCAGTGACCGGACCGCGCGGGTGGCCTGCGGCGTGTCCAGTGCGTCGAGTGCCGCGTGATCGATCGCGTCGGGTGCGGCCAGCAGGGTTCGCAGGATCGTCGTGGAGCGCTTGCGGCGGAAGACTCCCCGGACGGTGGCGGGGTCGGCGGCCAGGCAGGTGTCGCGCAGGTTGCGCAGCGGCGGGCGGGTGGCGATCAGGGTGTCGGGCAGCAGTGTGGTGATCTTGTCGTGGGCGTCGCAGCGGTCGCAGAGCCGCTCGGCGGTCAGGTAGGCGTGCCGGCCGCAGCGGCGGCAGTCTCGGAACGACACCGGGTTCTTGCTGTAGCAGGAGGTGCAGTAGGCCGCTGCGTTCCCGCGGCCGGCGACGCGGCGGGCGCGGCCGCAACCGGTGCAGGTCTCGATCACCGGTGGGGCGCAGCCGGGACACACGGCGCGACCCTCGCTCGTGCGGGAGTGCACCGTCCGGACGCGCCCGCAGTGGTGACAGGCTTCCCTCGTGACGGCGCAGGGTTCGCAGACGGCGTGCGCGGTGCCGGCGAAGCGGCAGGGCCCGGATCGCCCGCAGCGGGTGCAGGTGGCGACCAGTTCACGGCCGCGGCAGCTTCCGCAGACCGGGCCGGTCGCTGCCCGGTGGCTGATCAACCGGTGGATCCCGCAGACGATGCAGATCGCGGACTCGTCCGGGAACGTGTTCGTGCAGCGCTGGCAGTAGCGGGTCCCGTCCGGCTCGCGGCGCTCGAGGCTGGCCAACTCGCCGCAGCCGTCGCAGACCGTGCGCAAGCCGTGGCGCTGGCAGCGCCGGCAGCAGCGCCGGCCGTCGATGATCCCGGGCAGAGCTGCTTCCCGGCCGCACCGGCCGCAGCGTCGCCTCGGCAACGGCAGCCCCGCCTCGTGCAGGGCGTCGTAGAGGACCCCGAACAGCTTGTTGCCCTGTGCGGGATCGGCGAACCAGATCGCGCCGAGCTGCTCGAGCTCCAGCGCCAGCCGCGCCCGCTTGGGCGAACCGCCAACGCCGGCCACGACGGCGTCGGCGATCACGGCCTCGGGGTCGTTCTTCGAGCCGTTGGTGCCGGCGAGGTCGCCTGCCTCGGCCAGATGGCGTCGCGTCACCGCGGCGATGCGGTCGAGGGCGCTGGCCGTCGTGCGGGCCCAGCAGCCCCTGCAGTAGGGCCTGTCCAGGACCGTTGCCTTCGCCGGGGCGTGCCGGCCGCAGTCGTGGCAGGCCACCGGCTGCTGGTCGGCCCGGTCGGCCCGGGCGGCCCGGGCCGCGCAGGAATAGCAGATGCGCGAGGTTCCGTCGCGGCTCGACAGGGGGCGGGTCGCGCCGCAGTGCCCGCACTGCGGTCGCTGCAGGTACTCGGCACCGTGGTCGAGCAGCGCGCCGACGAGGCGGTCGAGCGCGCGGGGCATCGCCGAGCTCGCTGAGGTCAGCAGGTCTGGTTCCGTGCGCAGCAGCGCGAGCAGTCGCTTGGCCGGCGGGTGCTTCGGCAGGGCCGCGCCGACGACCTCGCGGATCGTTGCGAGGGCAACGGCGGGTTCTGCGGTGGAGATGATCTGGCTGATCTCCTCGAGCGTCTGCTCACGCATCGCCGCGCGGAACGATCCTGGCTCGTCGTGGCCGCAACTGCTTGTCGCGCAGGACCTGGGCGCCTGCAGCCTGCTCGTGCGACTCGTCGTCGGTCCCGGTGGCGGCCGCCGTGCCGAGCTCGACTCGGCTGATCAGCTCGTCGGCCGAGCAGTCGAAGATGTCCATCAACGCGACCAGCACGTGCATGTTCAGCCGCTCGGGCTTCTCGGCCGCGAGTCGATAGACCTGGCTGGTCGACAGGTTGATGCCCCGCTCGGCCAGCAGCGGGGCCAGCTTGGTCGTGCTGAACATCCCGTGCGCGGCCATCACCTCGCGCAGCCGCCACTGGTAGCCGATCACCTTCATCACGACTTCCCCCTCTGATCCGCGAGCGCATGGTCTACCGCCTGGCGCATCATCGCGTTCGCGAACTCGCTGCTGACCGCTAACGGCACAGTCAGATATCAGAACTGTCCGAATGCCTCTCCTGGGCCTCGTTCGTGCGGCGGCTGACGTCGGCGGCGTAGTTGGTCCAGTCGCCTGCGGAGACGTGTTGCCATTGGACGGCGACCTTGATGTGGATGCCGAGCATGCGGGCCAGGACGGCGGCGGGGATTTCGGTGGCGAGCTGGAACAGGGCGGTCGAGCGGGCCTGGCCCGGTCGGATCCCGAGTAGGCGGAGCCGTTCGCCGAGTCTGTCGGCGCTGACCGGGCGGCCGGGTTGTCCACCGGGGAACAGCCATCGTGCGGTCGAGTGGTGACCGGTGACGGCGTGGCCGTGTCGGGTGGCGGCCAGGTCCCGGACGAGGGCCGCCAGGGGTTCGGGCAGCTCAACGGGCACGGAGCCGAGGCGGAGCTCGACCGTGGCGGCGTCTGCGTCGATGTCGTCGAGGGTGAGCCGGCTGATCGTCGCGGGTCGCTGGGCGTAGAGCAGAACCAGCAGGCCGGCGACACGGTCGTCGGTGTCGAGGGTGTCGTCGTGCAGCAGGCGTTTGGCCTGGTGCCAGCGCTGTTCCTGGTCCAGTGGCCGAGCCGGACCGGTCCATCGGGTGGCCGCGAACTGCAGGTTCGGATTGATGCGTTGCGAGATCGCCCAGCGCACGAAGTGACCGACCTCGGCCCGGTGGCTGGCGTCGTCGCTGGTCAGCCAGGCCTCGAGGTCGGGTTGGCGGCAGGTGTCCAGGGTGAGCCCGCGGGGGCGTAGCCAGGCGAGCAGGTTGATGGCGCCGCGCAGCCGCTGGCGGACCATGTCGAGCTGGCCGTAGGTGGCCTCGGCGCTGCGGTTGCGTTGCCGGATCCGCCGCAGCTCGTGCCAGACCGCGTAGCGGCGCAGCACCTCGCGGTCCTGCGGGTCGGCGTCTTCGTGGAGGGTCTGGTTGACCCATCGCTGGAGCCGGGACAGCTGCTCGTCGCGGGTGGGCAGGACCGCGGTGGCCACCAGGACGCTGCGTAGGTGGTCCATCGACTTGCCGGGCGGGAGATCGTCCAGGGCGGAGTGAGTGAGCGGGCGATGGCCGGCGGCGAGATCGCGAAGTACCGATCTGACCGTGGACTGCTGCAGCCACTTCGAGATCGTGTCGGGCCGCTCGGCGGTGGCCAGGCTGTCGTGCAGGGCCTGTAGCTCGGGGCGGATCTGCCCGGTGGTGTCGGCGAGCAGCTCACCGAGCTGGCGGTGCAGCCGGCAGTGGCGGCAGAGGCCGGCGATGAGCCGTCCGCCGGTTCCGCAGCTCGGGCAGGTGGTCCAGAAGTTCGGGTCCGGGACCGCGCACCCGGCGCAGAGTGGTGCCTCGCGGGTGCCGGCGCGGATCGCATCCCAGCGCCGGCAGCGCGAGCATTGCACCCAGGCGCGGGCGCATGCGCGACACCACGGTTGCCCGGTGGTCTTGGAGATCATGCAGGGCGCGGTTCGCGCACACATACTGCAGGTCGCGGTCGTGCGCGGGATGCAGGCCGCGCAGATCGGCCCGTCCGCGACACGGGTGTTGACCCGCTGGCGGCGCCCGCAGCGGACGCACTCCTCCAGGTTGAGCGGGGCAGCGACCAGGCAGTTCGGACACAACGGGTTCCCGTGAACGTCCCGGGCCGCCGGTTCCCGGACCGTTCCGCAGCCGGAGCAGGCCACGGCGTTGGCGCGGGCGCAGCAGTTGCGGCAGATCCGCAGCCCGTCGCGTCGCTTGCTCAAGGCGATCACCCGTCGGCAGCGTGGGCAGGCCGGCGGCTGGATGCGGGTCGCGCCGGCATCACCGAGAGCGTCGATCAGCCGCAGCACCATGGGGAAGGGGGCCTTCGCCCCGTCCCCGGTGAGCAGCTCGGGCGCGTCCTCGAGGGCCCACGCCAGCTTCTGGGCGTGCGCGGGCTTGCTGACCGTGTCGGTGATCGCGGTGGTCACCGCGTCGGCGCTGAGCCCGGGATCGATCGCGGTGATGAGCCCGACCAGAACCTGGCGCGGGTCGCGGGCGTCGTGGTCGGGGCACTGGGAGCATCGTGGCCGCCCGTGTCGGTCGCGGAAGGTGACTTGTCGTTGTTCTCCGCACGCTGCGCAGGGCTGCGGGCGTGTGTAGCAGGGCGAGCAGTACCAGTCTTGGCCGCGCAGCTGCATCGCCGACAGCTCCCGCCCGCAGCTGGTGCACCACGGCGGCGAGATCCTGCTCGCCCCGGCGGCGCGGAGCGCAAGTAGGAGGTCCCCGACGACCCGAGGAGCCGGTGAGCGTCCACTGGTCATCACCGACGCGTCCCGGGCCAAGGTCGTGGCCAGGCGACGGCGCTTGGCGCGCCCACCACCGACCCGCTCGACGACACGGTGAACGTCGTCGTGGTCGAGGCAGGGGTCGATCGAGGTCACCACCGCCACGACGGTGCCGATCGGGTCGAGCAGCGCCTCTGGCGCCTCCGGTGCTCTGGGCGGGACGGTCATGAGTCGATCCGGGTAACTTGCGCACGTTTCGGCCGCAGGCCCCCGACCCCGGCAGCCCCGCCGGCCCCAGCGCCGCTACTGCCTGCTGCTCTGGTCTGCTTCGCCGGTTCGGCGGCGACGGGTTCGATCAGCTCGTCCATCGTGGTGTCGAGGATGTCGAGCAGCGCCATCAGCACTTTCAGGCTCAGTCGCTCGGGGCGCTCCACCACCAGCCGGTAGACCTGGCTCGACGACAGCCGGATGCCGCGCTCGGCGAGCGGCTCGATCAGGTCGGTGGTGGCGAACATGCCGCGCGCGGCCATGACCTGACGCAGGTGCCACCGGTAGTCGAGCTTGGTCATCATCGCCCCTCCTGGCCCGCCGGCCCGTGCCCGAGCGCGGGGGCGAGGGCTCTGCGGAGCGCGGTGTTCATGAAATCGCTGCTCACATGCGTGTAAACGGCCGTCGAGCTATCCACCTCGTGCCCGACCTGGCATTGAATAAACCGACGATCCACTCCGTCCTCGGTCAGGTGCGAGACGTAGGAATGCCGCATCGAATGGGGCACCAACGCTCTCGGCAACTTGAGAGCGTCACGGTAGGCGACGAACCGGGCGTTGATCTCCGCGGGTTTGATCCGACCCCCTCGTTCGGTCACCCATAATGCCGCATGCTCGGCACAGTCGAATCGCGGACGAATGTTCTCCACATAGTCTGCCACGGCGTCGACCGCCCATCCCATCACGGAGGCGACGTTGCGACGTCGCGGTGGCTGACCCCGCTTGGCCTTGCCGTAGCGGACGTTGAGCGTGCCGAACCGGCCGAACTCCGGTGCGGCCGGGTTCCGACCGAAGTCCACAACATCCAGTTTGGATGCCTCTGTGCGGCGCAGCCCCCACCCGTAGAGCACCTTGAACAGCGTGGCATCGCGGTAGGCGGCCAACGCGCCCTTCCGTTTGGCCCGCACCGCGCGCTCGACCTGTTCGTCGGCGTAGTCGAGGAAGCGCTGTAGTTCCTCCCGCGTGAACGGGCGCGCCTCAGGGTCGCCTTCGTAGTCGTTGAGGTGGGGAATGGTGTTCCACTCGTGCACGATCGGGACCGGGTGCGTCTGCGGCCCGAATTCCCGCCGACACGCGGCCACCCACCCATAGCGGCTGTCACACAAGTAGTCGTTGAACAAGCGCAGGCTGCACTGGTAGGTGCGGATCGTGGACGGCGCCAGGTGCTGCTCGGCCGTCAGCGACAGCGACCACTCGTCCACATGCGACGGTTCCCAGTTCCACGGGTACTCGTTGGTGAATTCGCCGAACCGGCGCATCAGTCGCTCCCGCGCCCCGACCGCATCCTCGCGCAAACCGCGGGCGGCCTGCTGCGCGCGCCAGCCGCGCAGCATCGCCTCGAACATCGCGTCCTCCGGGTGCAGCGCCACCACACCGTCGACGAGCTCCAGATGCGCCGCTCCCGCCAGATCAACCCGCCGCAACCCCGCCCCCAACGCCTTCGAACAGTGGGCGGATCATGCAGCAGACGGGACCGCTTGATCAAATCGCCAGGTCAGGCGCAGGCCTGCCAGGTACGAGGATCTCCATTGCCGAGCCATGCTGGCCAGGCGACCTGCAGATTCTCGCTCGTCTGATGCAATTCCCGAGGGTTGGTGTAGATCGCCGTCGTGGACTGATAGACGTGCCCGACCTGCTCCTGGACGAATCTCGCGTCGTAGCCGTTCTCGATCAGGTGGGTCACGTAGCTGTGGCGCAGCGCGTGCGGGGACAGCACCGGGTCCAGGCCCAGCACGTCGCGATACTGCTTGAACCGATCCGAGAGCTCCCGAGGTCGCAGGCGTGCTCCCCGTTCGGACAACCACAACGCGTTCGTCCGTGTCGAGCGCATCAGTGGCCACACGTTCTCGACGTAGTCCTCGACGGCGTCCACCGCCCAGTCGAACAGCGACACCACCGCCCGGCGCTTCGGAGCCCCGCCCCGCGACGCCTTCCCCCACCGCACCTGCAGCACGCCGTACTCCCGGAACTCGGGAGCGTGGGCGTTGCGGTAGAAGTCGGTCACGTCCAGCATCGTCGCTTCCCGTGCCCGCAGTCCCCAGGCGTAGACGACCTTGAGCAACGTCGCGTCCCGGTAGGCCGGCAACGCTCCCTTGCGGCCCGACTCCAACCGGACGTCCACCTGATCGTCGGCGTGGTCGAGCAGCCGCTGGAGCTCATCTCGGGTCAGCGGACGACGAGCCGGGTCCCCTTCGTAGGCCTGCAGGTGCCGCACGGAGTTGTACTCGTGGCAGACCTGGACCGGATGTGTGCCGAACCGCTGCTCACACTCCGACGCCCACCCGTAGTGCGGCGAGCAGAGGAACTCGCAGAAGTTGCGCACCGCCTGCTGGTACTTCCGAAGCGACGAGACCGCCAGATGCCGTACCCCGACCAGATGCGCCATCCACTCGTCGAACGAGGTGGCGCTCCACTGCCACGGCCACTCACCGCTGAACCGCTGATACGCCCGCACCGCCGCGACCAGCTGGTCCACCGAGGACTTCAGTGAGTTCCGGCCGCCGATCTGCTGCATCGTCCAGCCCTCGAGCATCGCCTCCCACACGGTCTCCTCCTCGTGGAGGAACACCACTCCTGAGGCCAGATACAGCGACGACGTCCCGTGCGCCACACCCTTCCGCACCCGCACCGCCCCAGTCATCAAACGCGCCGATCCTTCATCTGACGCGAGATCGTAGCTGTGTACGATCATGCTCCGAGCGCCACCTGCGGTCCTGAGGCAAGACGTCCGGGAACTCCGACGCCGACGTTGTGGGCCAGTCCCGCATCTGATGCAACTCAGCGGAGAAATCACGCTGGCCGGGTCCCGCGCCGCCTCCAGCTACGGCGCCCAGGTAGCCGCCGACCTCGCCGGCGAGCTCGCCGCTGCCGGCCGCACGGTCATCGCCGGTGGCGGGTTCGGCATCGAAGCCGCCGCGGTGCGCGGCGCCCTGGCCGCGCACACGCCGACGGTGGCGGTGCTGGGCTGCGGTATCGACCGGGCCTACCCGGCCGCGCACGAGAACCTGCTCGCCCGGATCGCCGAGACCGGGCTGCTGGTGTCCGCGGTGGCGCCCGGCACGACACCGGGTCGGCACCGCGCGCTGGCCCGGCACCGGCTGCTGGCCGCGCTCGGGGATGCCACCGTGGTCGTCGAGGCCGCAGCACGCTCCGGCGCGCTGCACGTCGCCGCGGCCGCGGACGGGCTCGGTCTCCCGGTCCTGGCGGTGCCCGGCCCGACGAGTTCGGTCCTGTCGGTCGGCCCGCACCGGCTGATCCGCCACGGCGCGACGCTGGTCACCAGCGCCGCCGATGTGCTCGAGGCACTCGCACCAGCCGTCGAGACCACGGCAATCGCCGGGGCCTGAACCCCGCTCACGCCGTGATCGGTCGCGTGCACAGCAGCGTCGTCGACGGGCCGGCCGGGCAGAGTACGTGCTGCAGGCCGCCTGTCGGCGCCGGGCGCGCACACCGGTGCCGGCGGGCACCGGAAGGTCACCAGCGCGGTGCCGGTCGGGTGGCGGTGGTCGCCAGCCCGGTGCCGGCGGGTGTCGAGTGGTCGCCGGTTCGGTGCCGGTGGGCACCGGGGGTGGCGGCGGTAGCGGTGCGGGCGGGGCCTCCGGTGGTCGGCACGGCTGGATCGCCCGAAGGTCAGCACACCCGTGCCGGGGCAAGCGCCGATGAGCCGCCGCCGACCCGTGCGGGTGATACCGCCCCGTGGACATCACCCGGGTACGGCGGCGGTTTCCCCGTAGCCGGCTGCGCGGCGGTGTCCGGCTCGGTCCTGTGGTCGCCCGCGCTGGCCGCTGGCCAGGAGCGGGGACCGCAACCGGCGGGCGGGGGCGGGTTCGTCGGGGCCGGGAGGCGGTCTCACCCGCACGGGCCAGCACCGGCTCCCCGACGTCCCTTCGGGACCCCGACACGGGTGTGCTGAGGCTGCGCCGCGTTCCAGCCGCACCGACCACCGGAGGCCCAGATGAGCACGGTCACCACTTCCAGCGCCCTCGAGTTCTGCCCCGTCCTGGGGCACCACGTCTACGCCGGGACTGACGTTCCGGCTCTGACCCGGCGCGAGGCCGAGATCCTCGCCGATCTCGCCGACGACGAGCTCCTCGGCGGGCTGGAGCCGGCGGAGGCCAGCTACGGCGACGAGGAGCCGGCCTTCTGACGGCAGCCCCAAGGGCCCCGCCACCGGCGGGGCCACTTGTGTGGCGCAGCGCCGCGCAGAGCGCGGCGATCGGCCCTGCCGGGCCGCGCCGCACGCCGAGGGCGCGCGGCCACCGCGCCACTCACGATCGGTGGGAGAAGCCATGATGGCATCAGCAGCGAACAGCAAGGACCCGCTCGGCGGGCTGGACCAGGCGACGCGGGTCGCGATCGGCCCGCGGCGGGTCGGGGGGATCTACCGCAACGGGTACCTGGACTGCCAGTACCGGGTCGAGGAGGTCCTGACCGGGGAGGCGGCCTGGGCGGTGATCCCGTTCTCGGAGTACGTCCTGGTCGAGGTCGACCTCACCGGGCCGCGAGCGGGGCGGTCACGGGTGCACTGCACCGCCTGGGACTCCCGCCGCGACGAGATCGTCGAGATGCCCGAACACCCCGGCGCGGAGGGCACCGAGCCGGCGCCGTAGGCGCCGCTGCCCCGCGCGGCGGTGGCTACCCGCCAGCGATGCAGACCCGGTCGGGATCGCTGGCGGGTCGGCGATGCGGGGAGCGACCCGCCGGTAGCCGTGTGGGTCCGCCATCGGGCCGGCTGGGAGGAGAGCGGCCGCGCCGGGCGCGGCCATCGGCCCTACCGGGCCGCGCGCCAGACCCAGGGCGCATCTCGGCCGGCGCGGGCGACCCGCGGCGGAGTGGGGCCGCTCAAGGCCGCGGCGGGCCGAGAACCCCGATGGACCCGCCTGGCGGCGGGGCGGATGGGCCTGTCGGCCCTAAAGCTAAGCACGGCCTCACTCAACATCAAGGGCGCTCCGCTGGCGCTCCGCGTCGCCTTCGGCGACAGCCCTTCGGGCTGCCCTTGACGTCGAGCCTCGGAGGCCGTGCAACCGCCGCGAAGCGGCAGCGGGGCAGGCGCCCGCTACCCATCACGGGCCGACAAGCCCACCCGCTACCGAGCACCGGCCAGCGAAGGAGTGCAGTCACGATGAACACCCAGACCGCCGAGACCACAAAGCTCGACGCTGCCGAGGAGATGGGCCAGGTGGCCGAGCTGATCGAGCGGGGCGCGACGCGCGAGGCGCGACGCCGTACCGCGCGGCTCGCCGACGCGGCGGACGTGATGACCCGCGCGCTGCTGGGCGAGATCCTGACCGCCCTGGAGAAGCACCCGGCGGTAGCGGTTCCGCGGCTTCGGCACCTGTGGAAGGTCACCGACGAGGACGGCCGCGCTCTGGTGGAGGCGTGCGCCCCGCACGCCGAGCGCCGCGCCGAGGCCGCCAAGCAGGCCGAGCGGATGGCCCAGTCGACCCGCGCGGAGCGACGCGAGTACGCCCGCCGTCGCCCGGGCGCCGTGGTCACCAGCCAGGGGACCCCGCAGCAGCAGCGCAGCCAGCGCGCCACCGACAACGACACCGCCACGCGCCGCTACTTTGCCGAGCGCGACGACCACGCGACCGCGGACGTTCGGGACGCGAGCCGCCACGGCGCGGAGCCGGAGGGGCGTCCGTGCACGGCGTGCGTCAGGGACCGGGCGACGCGCGAGGACGGGGTGTGCGACGACTGCCGCCGCGCGGTCGCCCCGATGCGCGGCCTGCCCTGCGTGGCCGCCGCATGCGGGGTCGAGCGGTCGACCCGCGACCAGCAGCGCAGCCACGACGACGGGTTGTGCGAGGACTGCCGGGACAGCGGTACCGCCGGGGTGGCGATCCTGCCCGCGACCGCGACCCGCGCCGAGGTGCTGATTGCCCGCTGCGAGTACATCGCCGCCACGTCCGCCACCGCCGACGAGCGGAACGCGCGGCTCAACCGTGACTGGCGCTGCCTGCTCACCGGTGACCGGTTCACCGTGTCCGACTGGCACGCCCGCCAGCCCGCCTGACCCACTCAGCACCCGAAGGGGCCCCGCCACCGGCGGGGCCCCTTCTCTGTGTGCCCACCGCACCTGACCCGAGCCCGGCACGCCGGCCGAGCAGGCCACCAGCCCCCGCCCGTGCGGCCGGCGCGTGCACCGGTGCGGATGTCCGCCGGCCGGGCCGGCGCGGGAGGCGCTCAAGGACCGCGCCGGGCCGAGCGTTCGGCGGACCCGCCTTGCGGCGGCACAGTCCTTCCGCGCGGCCACCCCGGTGGCCGACACGAGTGCCGCGGCCACCGGGTCAGGCACTCGCCTGCTCTGCCGGATCCGTCGGAGTGGCCGCCGCGGCTTCGATCGTCGAAGCGGCCGGATCGGTGGCGGCCGCCGCCTGCGGCGTGGCGGCCGCCGGCGGCGGCGTGGCCGCCGGGGCGGCAGGCCCGGCCGGGGGCCGCGCCTGCCGCAGCAGAGTTCGGACGCGCTTGACGGCGAGCCCGAACATCGTGGCCAAGTCGTCGGCCTTACGGCCGGCGCCGTGGAGCTCGGCGAGGATCTCGCGCTGCCGCTGCTCGATCTCGCCGAGCCGGGTGTCGGCGTCGTCGCGCACGCGCTGCGCCTGTACCTCGAGGTCGGCGAGCGCCCGGTCGCGCTCCGCGGCGACCTGGACGGCGTCGGCGTCCGCGCGGGCGTAGCGCTCGAACGCCTCGTCCTCGCGCCGGCGGCGCTCGGCCTCCTCGACGTCGAGCCGATCCCGGGCCGCCGCCAGCTCGGCCACCCGATCCCGGATCTGCCGGTCGTTCTTGGTCCTGCTCTTCCCCGCCACCGTGAGCCACCCCCGAGATTGTCCGGTCGGTGCCTCCCGGCCCGACTGTTCGGCACCCACGCTATGGCCTGGCGCCGCCCCTGTCAGGTCACCAGATGGTGACCCTCACCGGCTGCCCAGCGCCACCACACAGTGGCGCCCGGAGCTCACTCTCGGGCAGCCCGCGCTGTCCATGCTCAC
This sequence comes from Pseudonocardia autotrophica, assembly GCF_003945385.1. Lineage (NCBI taxonomy): Bacteria > Bacillati > Actinomycetota > Actinomycetes > Pseudonocardiales > Pseudonocardiaceae > Pseudonocardia > Pseudonocardia autotrophica. The sequence continues at coordinate 162,254 of NZ_AP018921.1, read as the reverse complement.
TCCCGATCTCTTCCTTGCACGACTTCCTACCTGCTTCCAACTAGGCCTTGCCTCCATCGATCGTCACTGCAGCTATCCGTTCTCCCTTCCTCTTGTTTCTACCAACCGTTTGGTGGTTACTGCTTTTCTTGTCTTGAGCTGCTACTGACTTCTCCAACGCCTCACACGTTATCATCAAATGATCTTGCCGGCTGGTGGTCGCCTCGGGTAGCGTCGTGATCGTGGGCGTTGTCCGGGTCACCGCGATGGGGCCGGGGTCTGTCGAGTACCTGCTCCACGGCTGCGATTCGACGCCCGAGCAGGGCGTCGAGAGCGCCGGTCTGGAGCGGCACGGCGCGGCCGCCTACCTCGAACAGGGCCTGGAACACGGTGAGCCGCAGGGCACTTGGCTGGGGTCCGGGATGGCCAGTCTGGGGCTGTCGATGCAGGCCGGGGACACCGCGGAGTCGGTGGATGTGCGGGCGATTTTCGGGCAGCTGCGCTACCCCGAACACGAGGTCGAAGGGTCGACCGAGAAGACGCCGGTGTATCTGGGGTCGGCGCCGCGTAAGTACCGCACGGCGGCGCAGATCGTGGCCGATGCGCTCAAGGCGGAGCCGGAGGCGACCCGGGAGCGCCGTGATCAGATCGAGTGGTCGGCGACCAAGCGGGCCCGGACCACGCACGCCTGGTACGACGTGACGTTCAGCCCGGTCAAGAGCGTGTCGGTGTACTACACGGCGCTGCTGGCGGCGGGGGACGAGCGGGGCGCGGAGGCGGTACGGGCGGCGCATTTCGACGCGATCCGGATCGCGGTCGAGGCCGCGGAGTCGGACCTGGCGTATGTGCGGACCGGGCGGCATGAGGGCAAGGGTCCGGGTGGGCGCAGTGTCGGCACGTATGAGCAGGCCGGCGGGTTGTCGGTGGCGGTGTTCGAGCACCACACCAACCGGGATGGGGAGCCGCAGCTGCATGCGCACGCAGCGGTGCTGGCCCGGGCTGCGGCTGCGAACGGGGCGATCTATGCGATCGACGGGTACGGGTTCAAGACCATCACCAACCAGCTCACTGCGGACTACACGCGGGCTTATCAGCAGCTGCTGACCGAGCGTCTCGATGTGGTGTGGGGGCTGCGGGCGGACGGGAAAGCCCGCGAGATCGTCGGGGTCGAGGCGGAGCTGCTTGATGAGGCCTCGACCCGTACCGCCGAGCATGTCCGGCCACGGGTGGCCGAACTGGTCGAAGGGTATGTGGCCCGGCACGGGCGCGAGCCCGGGGCGGTCGCGCGGCGGGCGTTGGCGCAGCAGGCGGTCAAGGACACGCGGTCGCCGAAGACGGGGCTGGCCGGTCCGGCGGCGGTCAAGGCGTGGGCCGGTCAGTGGGTCGGCCGGGCGGCCGGGCGGGGGCAGCGGCTCGAGGCCGCCCTGGATGCGGTCGACGCGGCGGCCGCGGCCGCCGCGCTGGCCGGTGTCCACCCCAACCATCCCGGCCCGGTGGCCGGACAGGCGGTCGGCGCCGTGGCCGGACAGGAGCACGGGCGGGTGTTGGCCACCGATGGCCGCCAGGCCGCGCTGGAGGTGTTGGCCGAGATCGCGGCCGCGGTGGCCGTGGACGAGTCGGGCGTGACCGGCCAGACGGCCGGGGTGGCCGGTCGGCCGGTGGCCGGTGGCCACGACCGCTCGATGGCCGAGGCGGGGACCGTGGCCGGGCGGGTGGCCGCGGCCATCACCGCGGGGATCGGGGACGTGCAAGCGGCCTATCCGACCTGGACCACGGCCAACCTCGCCCGGGCGATCGACCACCAGCTAGGCGACGCGGCCAGCGCGGTCGGTGTGGCCGCCGCGGCCCGGCCCGCGTTCCTCAAAACCGTGACCGACGCGGTGCTGGCCCAGCCCGGCCAGTACGGCATCGTGCAGGTCTCGGCCGGGGACCCGGTGCCGGTACCGGACGAGCTGCGCCGGGCCAGTGACGGTCGGTCGAAGTTCCGGCCGCACAGCGACGAGCGCTACGCCACCACCGCCCACATCAGCATCGAGCAGCGGCTGCTGGCCGGGGTGCAGACTCCCGGCGCGCCACGGCTCGATGACGCCGAGCTGGCCGCCGTGGCCGGGCGGCTTGACCGGCGCGGTCTGTCGCCGGATCAGGCCGCGGTGGTGACCGGGGTGCTCACCTCTGGGCGTCGGGCCGATGTGCTGGTCGGGCCGGCCGGGACGGGTAAGTCGCACACCGTCGGGGCGCTGGCCCGTGAGTGGGCCGACACGATCGGCGGCCGAGTGGTCGGGGTGGCCACCGCCGAGATCGCCGCCCGCAACCTGGCCGGGCTCGGACTCGAAGCGCTCAACACGACCCGATTCCGGGGCCGGTTCGAGCCCGACCCGAGCACCGGAGCAGCCCTGGACCAGCTCGGGACGCGAGACCTCGTGGTGCTCGATGAGGCCAGCATGAGCACCACCACCGACATGCACGCCATCGCCGCGATCGCCGAGACCGCCGGGGCAAAGGTGCTCTACACCGGCGACCATCACCAGCTGCAAGGAGTCGGGGCCGGGGGCATGTTCGCCCACCTCGCCGACCAGCCCGGGGCACTCGAACTCGACACCGTGCACCGCTTCGACCAAGCGTGGGAGGCCGAGGCGTCGCTGCAGCTGCGCACCGGGGACCCGGTCGCGGCGAGTGCGTATGTCGACCACGGGCGAGTGCGCACCGGCACCCTGGAGGAAATGAAGACCCACACCGTGCGTGGGCATGTCGCCGACCTCGTCTCGGGCACCGAGGCGTTGCTGGTGGTCGACTCCAACCGGCTAGCCGCGGAGCTATCCAAGCAGATTCACGACGAGCTCGTCGAGCTCGGCCGGGTCGAGTCGCAGGTGCTGTTCCGGCTACCCGACCGCACCGAGATCGGCGTCGGGGACCGGATCCTGGCCGGGCGCAACGCCCGGGGGCTGCGGGTCGACCCGGGCCCGGACGGGGTGCTGCGCCCGGTCACGAACAAGGAGGTCTACACCGTGCTCGGCCGGGACCGGGACGGGCAGCTGCTGGGCCGCGACGAGCACGGCGCCGTCGCGCACCTACCCGAGTCCTATGTCCGTAAGCATGTGGGGTTGGCGTATGCGGTGACCGGGCACGCCGCCGAAGGTGTGACCGTGCACGGCAACGGGCGAGCCCTGGCCGGGCGGGATGCGACTCGTGAGCAGGTCTACACCGCCCTGACCCGCGGCACGAGGCAGAACCTGCTGTATCTGGTCACCGAGCAGGCGCCCGATGCACACACCCCGCAGCGGGTCGAGGACACCCCGGTGCAGCGGCTGGCCGACATCATCAGCCGTAGCGGTATCGACCAGGCCGCGCTGGCCACCCAGGAAGCCGCTGCGGCCGAACAGACCTCGATGGGCATGCTCGGCGCGTTGATCAATCAGGTGTCGTCGGAGTACGCGCACGAGCACAACGCGGGCGTCGTCGACGAGCTGCTGGCCGAACAGCTCGGCGCGGATGCCGCGGCTGGGGTGCGCGAGGAGGGTGCCTACGGGCGGATGCTCGCCGCCGTCTACGCCGCCGAGCTCGACGGGCACGACCCGCGCGCGTTGCTCACCGAAGCCGTGCAGATGCGTGAGCTCGACTCCGCCCGCGCGGTCTCCGAGGTGCTGCACTGGCGGGTCGGGGCCCGGGCCGCGGCGCGAGCCCCCGAACACGACCAGTCCGAGCGCGCGGCGGGCATGGAGTGGGCCGCGATCAGCGAGACTGTGCCCGATGGGCCGGTGCGTGGTTACCTCGACGCGCTCACCGAGCGGGCCGCGGCCCGCGAAGCCGAACTCGGGGCGCAGGCCGCAGCGGACCCGCCCGAGTGGGCCCAGCAGCGGCTGCCGGCCGTGCCGGACGCCGAGCAGGACCCGGCCGGGCGGCAGGCGTGGGAACAGCGCGCCGGGCTGGTCGCCGGCTACCGCGAGTACCGCGGCATCCCCGAGGCGCAGCTCTCGCTGGGCGAGGCCCCGCCGGAGGCCCAGCAGTTCGCCCGCGCGTTCTGGATGGCCGCGGTCGAACGGCTCGACGACGACCCCACCACTGCTGCGTTGCGCCACCGCAGCGCCGCCGAGCTGTATCAGGCCCGCGAAGCCTGGTCGCTGGCGCTGTACCACGCCGAGGAACACGGGCCCCGCTCCGTGGCCGAGGAACTTGCCGCCACCCACCGGCTCGCCGCCGAGATCCGCGACGACGCCGTGCTCGCCGCCGCCGAAGCCGCCACCCACCCGGCCGACACCCCCGAACACACCGAGCGGGCCGAGGCCGCCGCCCGCTACCACGCGTTGGCCGAGCAGTACCAGGCCGACGCCGCCAGCCTGGAGACCGCGCACGCCGACCGGCAACACTGGTGGGAACAGACCGCCGACCTGCGCGAGGCCGACCACGCCGCCGCGGTCGAACTCGCCCGCCGCAAACTCCCGGCCCACCGCCACACCGAACCGCACCCAGGTGCTGAACAACTCGCCCTGCTCCACACCACCGGACCCGGCACCGAGCCCGGAACCGCCGAGCCCGCCGCCGAGCCTGCGGCCGAGGCCACCCCTGCACCCGCTGAGGCCGACATGCCGGACCGCGAGACCAGCACCCACGTGGTTGACCCGGCACCGGAGCACACCAGCGCCGAACGCGAGGTCGTGGCCGGGCCGGTGCTCGACACCGAACCGGCGGCCGCAACCGGGCCGGGTGAGGAACCCGCGGTGCACGCCGAGCCGGGCGCCGGCGACGAACCCGGCAACGACCCCGAGATCGGGCCCAGTAGCGAAGCCGAGGTCGACACCGGCGACGACGACGGCCGGGGCGCGGGGACGGAAGCAGCCCCGGAGGCCGACCACGAGCCGAAGCCCGACGAGCGGGCCGCCGAGCGCGCGGCCACCCACGCGCTGCGCGACGCGGTCCACAACAGCGACCGCCACCGCGCCTACCACCAGGCCCTACGCACCGGCCACCACGACGCCGAGCACACCCCCCAGCACCGCGGTCAGGCGGCCGCCGAACGCCGCGCCGAACTCGACCAGCACCAGCTCGAGGCCGAACGGAACGAGGCCACCCTCGACCGCGGCACCGCGCCCGCCGCCGAATACGAGCACGGCTACGAACTCGACTCCGAACAGGGCTACGAACTCGACGACTGGTGAACCCGATACCCACCGGCGCCGCAAGTCCGACGCCGGTGCCCGGGAGTGGTGGTTACTGGCGGGCAGCCGGTGGGGCGGTTTCGTAACCGGCCCAGCCCTCAGCGACCCGAATCGCGCGCCAGTCGGGCTCGGCCGTGATCCCCGCAGCCCGCTCCCGGGCGAGCTGCTTTTCGGTGTCGGCGGCCATTTGCAGGGCCAGCTCGTCGGTCAGGCGCAGGTCGTCGAGCGGCCACGGCCCCGGGCACACGCCCCGGTCATTGCCGCCCACATACTCGTGCCACGGCGGGCGCACGATCTCCCGCTCGGCGCCGGGGCGCGGCTCGCCCCACTCCACTTCCAGCCGACGCTCAGCCAACTCCTCCAAGCGGTCCGCATACCAGGGGTAAGCCACCGAGCGGATACCGCGCCACGAACGCTCGCGGGCGACCGGTCGCCGGTCGCCGGTCGCCAGTACGGTCGCGGTCGGGCCGATGTAGACGTGACAGTGCCAGCGGGCCTGCTCGAACCCGGGCACCACAGCCTCGATGATGCCGGCCACCTCCAGCCGTGCCGGCGTGGCCGTGTCGGATCGCTCGGGGGCGGCCAGCGCGTAGCCGCCCGCGTGCTGGACCTGGGTCAACAACCCCGACACCAGCTCGCTGTAGGCCTGCCCCCACGCCGCGACCTCGTCATCCAGCCCGGCCTCGGCCATCCCATCCAGCAGCACCGACAACGACACCGGCACCCGGAACTGCACATCCATCGAACCCGGCGGCGGCGCGGCATCGCGGTCGGTGACATCGAACAACGCCACCGGCTCGACATGGGTATCGCCGTAGCGGCCTAACGTCGCCATCACACCCACCCCGCCTCAGCAGCGCCCGTCACCGTGTCACCGCTCCCCCAGCTCAGTCGCCGGAGCGTCCCGGACAGTGTAGGGCCGGCAGCCGACAACCAGCGGCCACGGCAGACGCGACGCCGGCCAACCGCGCGACACATCGCGACGACGGCGTCGTGCCTGGTTGACCCGCTCGTCGCGGCACCATCACCGGGTGGTCAACACGGTGGTCATGCCAAGCAACCGGGCCGCGGCCGAGTACTCGCCTGGTCCCGGTCAGCGACGGCTTGAACGTGGCCACCACCAGCTGATCCGCTCACTCAACACCCCGGTCAACGCCGTCGTCGATCGGGGGATCTCGTGGCCCGCGCTCGCCCGGCACCCGCTGGCAAACCGGCCCTGGGAGCTGATCGACATGATCGTCGACCGGGAGGCGAGGGCAGACGCCTCCCGGTCTGAGATCCACTACCACGAGCAGACGGCGAGGGCTCTGCGCGACGACCGCGGTGCCTGGCTCGCCCGAGTACTGGCTGACGACCCAGCTCCCACGAAGATCACGCTCGCCGCTGGGATGCCTGGCTCAACAGCTGACCGCTCTGGGGGCTGGCTCAGGGCGCGTATACCCCGCACCCTGTCGACTCGTAGCGGGACATGGCCCGCCGCCACCGCGGCCGCGACACCGCTACGAGCCGGTGGCCAGATCTGTCGGATACAGGTCTGCGCGAAGGCGCCGGTAGCGGGCGCCGTGCCGCATGCGGCCGTGCTCGGCCGCGGTGGCCATGACAGCGTTAGTTGGATCTGGCCCACATTGCGTGATCGTTCCGGCTCGGTCGCCGGGGCGAAGATCAGACTGCGAGTAGGACTCGTTTGCGGAGCAGATCGAAGCCGGCCCTGCCATACATCTGACGTTTGATCATCTTGATGCGGTTCACCGTGCCTTCCACGGCGCCGGAGCTGTGCGGCATGCTCAGGCCGTTGAGCACGGCGTCGTGGTCGCGGCGCAGGCCGTTGGTGAAACGGTGCAGGTCGGGCAGGTCGTCGGCCTCGACCTGGGCGATCCAGGTGTCCAGGCGCTCGCCGTGGCGGCCGGTCATCATCTCGGCGAACGCGCTGACGTGGTCGGCGACGGCGTCCAGGTGCGGGCAACGCGCCCGCACCTCCTTGATCGTGAGCTGGTCGTTTGCGTCCAGGGTGTCGGGATGGCGCAGGAGTGTGCCGGTCACCGCCCGGACCGTCGGGGGCGGCGGCACCGCGGGCGGAGCGGCGGCGTGGGCGCGGAACGGGCGCAGGTAGCCCAGCACGGTGCCCAGGCTGCCGCGGTAGCCCTGCTCGCGGATCTCGGCGAACAGCTGGCTGCCGTTGGTGTGCCCGGCGTTGAACCGGTGGTTCAGGTAGGGCTTGAACTCATCGAGCACGCTGGCTCGCCCGTCGCGGGCGGTGGCCAGCAGTTCCTCCACGCCCGCGGCGCGGGCGAAGCGGCGCACCGTCTCCTTGGCCAGCCCGAGCTCGCGCATGATGGTCTTGATGCCCTTGCCCTGCTCGCGCAGGGCCTGCACCGCGGCGTAGCGGTCCCGGGTCCGGCGGGCCAGGGCGGTGTCCTCGCGACGCGCCAGGGCGGCCTGCTCGGCGAACAGCTGCGGTGAGAGCCCGACCTCGCGGTCGGCCGGACCGTCCGGTGGCCTCGGCTCGTGCGACTCGGCTGGGTGGGGCGACCAGCAGCCGCGGTGCCGCGCGGTGGTGCGCTCCACGTACTCGGCGAGGTTGTGCCACAAGTGCCACCGGTCCGCCACCTGCACCGCCTCCGGGGCCCCGACCCGGGCGCCCTCGGCGTAGGCGCCGGCCCGGTCGCGGCAGACCACCTGCACGCCGGGGTGCTCGCGCAGCCAGTCGGCGAACGTGTCGGCCTCCCGGTCGGGCAGCAGATCCACCGGGCGGTGGGTGTCCACATCGATCAGCACCGTGCCGTATACGTGCCCGCGCCGGAACGCGAAGTCATCGACACCGAGCACCGCCACCTCGCCCGCCGGTGGGTCCGGCAACCGCGCCACCAGCCGCAACAGGGTGCTGCGGCTGGTCGTCATGCCTAGATGCGCGCCCAGCCGGGCCCCGGCGCGCCCGGCCAGCGCCAACCCCACCTGCGCAAGCATCCGCGCGAATCCGGGGGTGCGACGGGCATACCGCGAGGTCAGCTCCGGGATCTGCTCGGCAAAGGTTCGCTTCGGGCACCCTGGTTGATCACAGAAGAACCGCCGTACCCCGAGCTCGATCACCACCGGGGTGCCGCTGATCGGCGTGTCGGCGATCTGCCGCTGGTAGCGACTGTGCACCCGCGTGGATGCCGTCCCGCACCTGGGGCAGCGTCCCTGTTCCCCGCCGTTGGTTGCGGTGATCCGCACCCCGCCCGCCAGCCGCTCGACCCGCTCGACGACCACGCTGGCCAGCTGCGGGACCAACGCCGACAACCACTCAGATTCGCACCCGATGCATGATCATCAGGCGGTGTCACCCGCTCGCGTGACACGCCGGGGCAGTGACAATCACGCAATGTGGGCCAGATCCAACTTGGGTTGACATAACCACCGCGGCGTCGATGTCGAGCTCTACGACGAGGCTGGGTTGGACCGGTGTGTGCGCGACGTCGTCGGTTGCGCCGGCCAGACCGAGACGACCGCCGGGGATGACGGTCGGCCACGGATGCACGCCCTGTGGGGGCGTGAGCAGCGCGCCGAGTTCGGCCGAGGCCGCCCGGTGCAGCCGGTGGGTACGGCCCACGATGCGGAGCCGCCCGCGTCGGTCGAACCGGCCCAGAATCAGGGCCCGGGGCTGGTCGATCGGTCCGATCACTCCGCCGATGACAGCTTCACCGGTGTAGGTGGCTCGTGTCTTGACCCAGCGGAGCCGATGTGGCCGATAGCCCCCGTTTAGTTTCTTCGACATGACCCCCTCGACGCCGAGCTCGGCGTGGCGGTCGAGCCAGGCCTGGGCGGCGTCGACGTCATCGACGGCCGGCGCCAGAACGACTCCGGTTGCGGCGTCGCCGACGAGTTGGGCGAGCCTGTCTCGCCTTGACCAGTACGGCTCCGGGCGTACGTCCTGACCGTCCTGGGCCAGGACATCGAACGCGACCAGCCAGTGCGGGGCGTCGGGGGAGCCCAGCGCGGTGAAGTCGACGCGGCCGTGGCGCATCGCGACTAGCTCGCCGTCCACGACCGTGCCGGGCGGCAACTGGCCGGCGACGGCGTCGACGACGCCGGGGAAGCGGGCAGTGAGACTGCGCTGCTGGCGCGCGCGACTGCAGCTGCACCCGCGAACCGCTACACAACGCCACCCGTCCCATTTGATCTCGTAGGAATGTCGGCCGCGCCGGGGCAGCTCGGCGACGGGACGAGCGATCATCGGCGCCACCGGAAACTGCACGTCCACACCGAGGACGATAGGTGCCTACGCAGCGGACACAGTCATCGAGCTGAGCGTGCCGACCTGCTCGTCCGGACCCCCGCCACGCCCGCGTCGTTCGAGCGTTTGTCGAGACTCCCGTTCGTGCCGAACGAGTCTCCTTCCCAGCGCCGGGCGCGGCTGATGCACGAGAACAAGGCCGCTGCCACGAGGCGGCGCAGGTGCTGCGACACCGGGTCAATCAGGGGCGGTTACGCCGGGATGCGCGGGCCGGACGAGGGGTACGTCATCGCGGCGTTGCTCGAGGCGTGCGCGTTCGACCTCAGTGATCTTCCGGCGCAGGCGAGGCGGGCGGTGACGGCCGCGGTGGGGAGTTGCTCGATGACGCCTCGGAGAAGTCCGGAGCGGTGGGTCCGCCCCTCTCGAGGTGATGGCTTCTAGGAGTTCTCGGGACGCCGCGACTATGGCGCGCGAGCTACTGCCCAGCGACTTGGATCCGCGTTCCGGGAGGAGCTGGCGTGTCGAGGTCGGTGACGGGTTCGCCGTCGAGGACGAGCGTGCCGCGCTCGATGTGGGCCAAGAGCCGCTCTTCCGGGATGCCGATGTTGCGTGCTCGGGTCCGCACGGTCGGGGTCAGTTCGGGGTCCTCGGTCGGGTTCTCAGCGGTCATTCGGCCAGTCTGCCCGATCGGCAGCGGGCGTTCTGGTGGTTGTGTCAGTGGGGGTTGTCCAGTGCGCGGATCCAGACTCCCGTGGCGGTCTGCATCAGGCCGAGCGCGAGAGGGTCGAGGCAGCGCCCGGCCCGGCGGTGATCGTCCCACAGGTCCGGGTCGTCGAAGACGTGTCCGCACCCGCGGTGTCGTCGGCAGCAGTGAGCCCGGTCGGGGCCGACCCAGGTGCGCTCGCAACACGTGAGACGCAGGGTGAGCACCTCTGTCTCGCCCCGGCGGGCTGGGCGGTCGCGGCGGGCGTCACCGGCCGCGGTCATCGCAGTCCCCTTCTCTAGACGGCCCGGCCGAGCCCAGTCGGTGGGCCAGGGGCCACCCGGTGTCGGGCTCGTCGACCAGGCACCGCGGGTCGATGGTGCAGCCGGCCCGGCAGCCGCCTGGTTCGTTGCGGTAGAACGCGCACCGGGACAGGTCCTCGACGACAGGCTCGATGCCGAGCGTGCGCAGTTGGGCGCGATAGCCGGTAGCGCGGCGGGCCAGGCCTCGTACTGCATCGGTGGCCTGCTCCAGCTGCTCGCGCACCAGGGTCAGCTCGCCCTCGAGGGCCTCGGTGCGGGCGACGTCGCGTAACGCGACTCTGCGTAGCTTGCTGGCCCGTCGCGCCAACCCGCGGACAAGAGCCGAAGCACTGCGGGGTGCTGACGAGTCAGCAGCGCCGTGCGCGCCCCCCTTGCTCATGTGGGCGGGTGGCCCTGGTGCTGGCCGAGATCGGCCAGGCGGGCGTCGAGGAACAACTCCCACCAGTCATCGCGGATCGAGGCCGGTGCCGGAGTCGCGGCATCCAGGGCGCGGGGGCGCTGCGACGTGGTCGCGTAGCTGTGGTCGCTGCTGCGGCGAGGGGGAAAGCACTCGGGCCGGTAGCGGGGTCGGTCTGGTCCGGTTTCGGTGGTCAGGGCCGGGGGCGGGTCACCGTTCCGGGCGGCGGCGTCGATTGCGGTTTCGTGGGCGCGTTGTTCGTCTTCGGTGAGTCGGTGGCGGCCCGGGACGCATTCGCGGGGGTCGATGGCCGCGGCCACGTTCGTGATCGCGGCGGGGAGCCAGCGGGTGTGCCATTCGGCGACCTGGTCGGGGCGGGTGTCGGCGGCGGCGCAATCGCGGTGCAGGGTGCGCAGCCAGGCCAGTTCCCGGACCGCGCGAGGATGCAGCGCCCAGCAGTCAGGCAGCTCGGCGCGGGAGAGCCGGTACTCGTGGTTGAGCACGTCGGCGACCCAGTCGCCGAGTGCATCCCACGCGGCCTGCCTGGCCTGCGGTGCGAGTTCGGACCACCCGATGGCCGGGGTGAGGTCGCGACCGGGCACCTGCGCGGGGTCGGCGCCGTCCCCGCCCCGCCCGGCCGCGGCGACCATGCCGGACAGCTCGGCCAGGCCGGTGTCGAGCTCGTCCACGCGGGGCAACAGCCGGGATAGTTCATCAGTGAGTTCGCGGACCCGGCCCGCGATGTCGTCGCCGTTGCGGCGCAGCGCGCGTAGTTCGTCGCCGACGGCCGCCCAGCGGGCAGTCTCGCTGGGGCGGGCCCGCCCCGAGCTTGAGTTCGGCTCCGGGGGGCCCGCCGGCCCGTCACTGGTCACGTCGTAGTCCTCCAACCTTCTGCTCCTCCGCCCCGGCTCGGGAACGGACCATTGTGCTGCCCGATCGGTGGCGGTAGCCCCGGCGACCGACCTTGAGCAGACACCCGGCAGGTTCAGGATCCACTCGGGGCGGGGCCCGGGGCCGGGCAGGGCTGCCGGGTGGTCAGGCGGCCGTCGCCTCGTCGTCGGGTAACGGCGCACGGGGCTGCTCGGTCGGGGGCGCTACCGCCGCCGCGGCCACCGGCGGGGGTGGGCGCAGGTCCTTACGTGTCCACACCGGAGTGGTACGCACGATCGTGGCCGGGGTGGCGCGGTGGATCAGCACGGCATGCCATTCGGGCAGCACGCGCAGCCGATCCGCGGGGCAGGTCCGGACGCGTTCGTAGCGTTCGCGCCCGTCCGGGTCGCGGACGGTCTCGTGCCGGAATCCGCACAGCGTCGAGATCGGGTCCAGGTCCTCGTCGAGGGTGAACCCGCCGAAGACGAGCTTGGCGTTGGTGGAATTCCAGATCGTGGCTGAACCCGCCTGGCCCCAGCGCGCCACTAGCTGCGAGGGGGACTGAACCGCCCACACCAGGTGGATCCCGCGCCCGCCGGAGTCGGGGATCCACCGGTCCAGCGCCACCGGGCTGATCAGGGCGACCTCGTCGAGGAACAGCCCCAACGGCGGGTCCAATCGGCCCTTCTCGCGGCGGGCGGCCGCGGTCTTGGCCGACTCGAACACATACCCGGTAAACGCCGCCACCAGTGGCGCGACCGATCCATGCGCGCGGTCGGATCCGACCAGGAACACCGTGGCGTTACTGGTCAGGAAGGCGTCGATGTCGAACTCGGGCAACCCGGGGCGGGGCAGGGCCAGCGCGGCCACGGTGGGGTCGGTCATGAACTGCACCGACCGCGACAACGTCAAAAAGATCGACTCGGTGGTCTTGTGGGCCCGACTGGCCAGCACCTGCCACAACGAGTCCACCGCCCTGGGCGGCACTAGTCCGGGCGGGGCGTTGCGCAGAATCTCCAGGGCCTCGCCCGCCCCGCCCTCGGCCGGGTCCCGGCTCGGGCGCAGCACCCATCGGGCCACGGTGTCCATCTCGCGGCCCGAGATCGCCGCGGCCAGCAGCAGCGCACGCAGCACCGCGGTGGCCCACTCGTCCCATTGGTCCTCACCCTTGTCGGGGTCACCGGCGGTGGCACCGACCAGGTAGCCGGCCCGCTGCTGGGCGATCTGGGCATCAGTACAGCCGGTCACCGGTGACCAGGACATCGTCGAACCCCACTCGCCGAGGTTCTCCGGGTTGAACAGCCACACCGGGCCCTGTTCAGCGCGGGTGCCCGCGCACAGCTCGAACAGGTCGGTCTTGGTCGAGGTCACCAGGGCCGGGCCACGGTGGTCGAGCACGTGATGGCCCAGGGTCGCGGTCTTGCCGGTCTGCGGGGGCGCCAACAGCCCCACCACGTCCCGCTTAGCCGCGTAACACTCGGTCCCCAGGACAGGGCCGACCACCGACCGGCCCAGCCAGGTGCCGCACTCACCGACCGGCAGCCGCGCCACCCGCCCGGGATGAACCCGACCGTCGCTGCCATCGCCGTCGCGGACTTGGTCGGCCAGGCTGGGGCGGGTACCGACCGCGATCTGACGGACCGCGGCCGCGGACACATATCGGTGCAGATCCCACCACGACGCCCACCCATCCAGGCCGTAGCGGGACCGCACCCGACCCCGGATCGTGTGCGCGTAGGCCGCCCGCGCCACCGGCACTGACATCATCGCCACCCCGGCGGTGACCAGCAGCGCGCCCAGCCACCACACCGCCGCCAGCAGCAGCGCGGTGGTGCCAGCGTCAGCCGCGGACGGCGCGGCCCAGCACATCGCCATTCCCAGCACCATCGCCGCGGCCGCGGCCAGCTGGACCTGCCAGCGACACACCAGCCCCGCGGCCAGCGCCGCCGCGCGGGCCCACCCCGGGGAGGCGGCCACCGACGTGGCCACCGGCCACACCGCACGCCACCACACCGCCGACAGTCCGCGCTCCACACCGGCACGGGCCCGCCGAGCCCGACCATCCCGGCCTTCCGGCGGCGAGCTGGGTTCCGGGTCCGGTTCGGCCACAGGGTGCAGCGTCGGGGTACTCATGCGCTCCTCCCCGCGTGCGGGGATTCCGCGCCCGGAAACTGCAACAACCGGTGCTGCTCCCCCGCTCCCGGAACGGCCGCGGCGTGGGTGTCGTCGCCGCCTGCTGCGCCGGGCGCCGCGGCTGGAGGCTGGTCACAGGTTGTTTTCGCCTCGGCTACCAGGCGACGTCCGGTGCGCTCCGACACCCCGAAGATCACCCCGGCCTGCTCGCCGGTCACCGCGGCCCCGGAGCACAACAGCTCGGCCAGGTCCTGCACCCGGGCATCAGCGGCGCGGCGGCGGAGATCGGCGCGGTCGGCCCGCTCCCCTACCCCGCCGCCGGAGTGGGACGGTGCCACCGCCGCGGGCAGCTGATCACCATGGGCGGTGACCGAGCAGGTGTCGTTTCCCTCGGGACGCTCAGACCGCTCGCTGGGCTCGTCTGCCGGTGCGAGCGGCGGCGGGACTACCGCGGCCGCGGCGGCCTTCCGCTCCGGCGGCACCGCCCCCGGATCGACCGCGGCGGCGCTGGTCGACGACTCCCACACCTGGCGCCAGACCTGCTCCGGGGCAGTGGCTGAGCCGTGGGCGACCCGCATTGACCAGGCCGCCCAGGACACCCGCGGGAACCGCACCGCGCGGGCCAGAGCCAGCCGGCGGCGGGCACGGCGCTCCCGCGCCCGCGGCGAGCCCCCCGCGCGGTGGCGGGCCAGCAACTCGACCAAGCCGAACCCGACCACGCTCGCGACGCCGTAGGTGACCCCGACCTGTACCGAGCCACTCAGACCGGTCGCGCCGTGCCAGAAGTTCAGGCCCGCCGCAGCACCGGCCAGGGCCCACACCCCGGCGGTCAGCCGGGTCGCCGGATCACCCGCGGCGACCGCCTGATACCGCTGCCAGGCCAGCATCCACGCCGCGCCCTCCAGCATCACCGGGACCAGAACCGCCATCGCGCCGAGTCGCATCACCTCGGCCCCGAACTCGTACTGACCCCGCGTGGCGATCGCGGTCGGCGCGACACACGCCGCCACGCCCGCCAGCGCCGGGGCCGAGCGAACAGCCACACTCGCCGCGGCCCGCACCCCCGACCAGCGGCGCGCCCATGCCCGAGCCCGCGCCGCGCGGCGCGCGCTCGCGCGCTGCTCCCGCGCCTCGGCATGCTGGTGTCGCCACCGCTCGGCGGTGTCGGTACGCACCTGCTCGGTGTGGGCCCGGATCCGGTCGGCCTCAGCCGTGGCCAGAATCCGCGACGCCCGCCTATCGGCGGGCGCACCGGCCTGCGGCGCGGTGGGCTCCCCTCGCTCGGCCGGGCTCATCCCAGCCCCCCAACCGCCGTCAGCGCCGTCGCCCCGCCGATGCGCCCCGGCAGGCGCCGCAGCCACGCCGACACCGCGCGACGCTGCACGTGCGGGTCACCGGCCGCGGTCTCCGGGACCGGGTCCAGCTCCAGCACACACTCCGGGCACGGCACCCCCGCCGACGCCGCCAGCGCGGCCGGGGCGATCAGCGCCCCGCACACGCTGCGATAGACACCCGCCACGCGCCCGGCACTGATCTCGTCACCACTGACGTCGTGCTCCCGGCCGGCCCGATCAGTCATCGGCGCCGTCGACCCCGCCACCCACGCGCGACGACGCAACTCCGCCGTCGCCCGCCGCGGCCGCGGCCGCCTCACGACAACCGTCCGCGGCGCCGCGGACGCGCCCCGCTCGGTCGCTCCTGCCTCACTTGCGGCAGACTCGTCATGGGTCGTACCTCCTGGTCCTCGAAACCCTGGTCGTGCGATCCACTCCGGCCCCGGCAGGTGTGTCCGCACCTGCCGGGGCCTTCTCTTGCGCAGCACTCGGCTTCCTCCGGCCGAGCCACCAGGGAGTCCTGCGAAGGGGACCCGCATGGCCTCCGGTGACAGCCGCCAATGCAGCTAACCACGGACCCGCTGGTTAGTCAACCACGCGGTCGCTGGTTGACTTGAATCTGCAGGCGAGAGCACACTGTGCGGCGAGTTACAGGCCCGACCGGGAGGGGACCCCGATGACGGTGATCAGCGTGCGAGGCGGACCCTGCGGAGAAGGAGAGGAGTGTCCTGGAGTGCACCGGATGACGTCACGACCTGACCGTTTGTTCGTCGTCGCCGAGCGCATCGCCGACCGCAGCCTGCGTGCCGAGCTGCTCGTCGACTCACCTGAAGGCACGCTCGTCGGGGCCGTCCCGGCCGGTCTCTTCCCGGAGGCCCGCGCTGATCGAGACCCGTATCCGTGGCTGCGACTCCTGCCCGGCCACCGCGGCACTGTGTTCGTCACGGGGGCTGCCGTCGCGGACGCCGCCGAGGCTGCGATGCTCGCGCGCCAGGTCGGTGTCGACGAATTCGCGATGTCCGTGCCTGCCGTCGAGCTGTTGGAGGTGTGACCGTGTCGGAGCTGCTGAAAGGTGCCACGCTCACCGCGGCCATCGCCGACCGCCTGTACGACCGAGGCGGCCGGCCGGTACCGGGGGCCGGCGTATTCCGGATGGAACTGCTGCCCGCGTACGCGGTCGCATCCGATGGCGGCGACTTCGGTCGCTACCTCGAGGGCGAGGCCGAGCCGGACTGGGAGCGGAAGCGCCCATTCATGGCCCGACTCGAACAACGTCGCGACGACGGCCTGTACCAGCGTCGTGTCCGGATCCTGTCGGCCATGCTCAGCGACTACGAGCGGTTCGAATGCGACTGGGCGTACCGGCTAAACGTGCCGTGCGGGGAAGACATCCGCGTCCTGCATCGCGGCGAGCACGACGTGCCGAGCCTGCTCGGGTTCGACTACTGGCTGGTGAACGACTCGACGGTCCTGCGGATGCACTACGCGAACGACGGGAAGTTCCAGGGCGCCCAAGAGGCGCCCGAGCTGCTCCGTGTATGCCGCCGCGAGGCCCGACACACGTTCCGCGAGGCCGAGCCGTTCCTGCAGTGGTGGGAGCGGCACCCAGAGATCGCGGCCCGGCGAAAGGTGACATAGCCGTACATGACCAGTGGCGACCTGAGCGAGCGCGAGCAGCGGCCCCCCGATCACGTCGGGCCGCTGCTCCGTAACGCCAGGACCAGCGCGGGCCTGTCGCAACCTCAGGTCGAGCGCGCGACGTCGCTCTCGCAGAACGGGCTCTCACGCATTGAACGCGGAGAAGGCATGCCCCGCATCGACCCCGAGCACGGCGTCGACCAGGTCGCCGAGCTGGCCGCCCTGTATGGCCTGGCCGCGGATGTCGCGACGGAGCTCACCGAGGTCGTCACCGACTTCTGGGAGGCCCGGAAGGACGAGCGGATCGTCGTCACCCGAGCGACCAACGTCCTGTCCGTGCAGCGACGCATCCGCAGGCGCGAGGAAAAGACGAAGCGGCTGCGGTCGTTCACGAACGGCCTCCCCTTTGGCTGGGCCCAGACCCCCGAGGTGATGGCCGCCATATTCGGCGTTGATGTCGACCATCCCAAGGTGCGTGACCGGATGCGCCGAGCGGCCCAACTCCCGGCGAACGCGGACCGCCAGTACGAGGGCGTGATGACCGAGGGCGGGCTGCGGTGGGTGATGGGGTCCGCCGAGGTGATGGCCGCCCAGGTCGAGCACCTCGCCGCAGTGGCGGCCCTCCCGAACGTCGACCTTCGGCTCATCACCGCGCGCACTCCGGTCGGGATGGAACCCGGCCCCGGATTCCACATCCACGACGAGGACGGACCGGTCGTGCTTGCCCAGGTTGGCGGGTCAGCCGAGTTGGACAAGCCGGAGCAGGTAGCTCGGTACATCGAGCGGTTCGACAGACTGCAGGCTGTAGCCCTCACCGGAGACGATGTGCTCGTCATCCTGACCGAACTCGCCGAGTACTACCGAGGGATCGCCTGATGGCAGTCGCGGCGCGACGGGCCCGACCGCGATCAGGACGACGTCGACCCTGCCGTGACCCCCGGGGCGCCCCCCCGTCGAGGCGGCCGGCGGAGAGTGATCATCGCAGCCGAATTTCGGCTCGCGCAGAGGCATGTCTGTGCTGGCTGCTGCGCGCCCGGGGCGGGCGTGACAGGAGCACGTTGGGCCCGTCACGCCAGCCGCGACGGTTCAAACTTCGCTCCTCACCATGATCAGAGCGCGGAGCCAGTACGAACCTGCAACGCGACGGTCAATGCGGCGATAGCGACATCAGTTCGGGTAACACGAGCGTCTTCGTAGCGCTGAGCTACCCCGGCAGCCAGGTCATCGAGGTACTCGCGCTCGGAGTTGAGCAGCTGCAGGGTGACTGGAGTCCGATCCTGCGCGAGCTTACGGCCGCGAGGGACGCGATCGGTCGGGCTCGGCAGGGTGGCCTCTACCTGGGTGGAAACCGCGGTGTAGTGATCTTCCACGGTCCACATCACGAGCTGGCCATAAGACGGGCGTTCGGACCCCGAGAGTAGTACGTCGTTCACCTGACGATAGAGATCCGCGGGTAGGCGCACGGCTGTCGGAATCCGGCCGCGGGCCGAGCGCTGTTGCCTCAGGGTGGGAGTGGCGCGGGCTCCGCTGGCCGCTGATGGGCGTGACCGCCTACTGGGCGTCCCGCGCACCGAGCCGATGCCCGCCGAGGCTCCCGCACCCGCCGGCCCCGCATCGGAGGGAGGATTCACCGGCGCCGGGCCGGTACTCGCGGGCTCCGGGGTGTCGACCTCAGTAGCCTGGTCACCCTCTGATCGGCTGTTAGTTGGCGTTGGCGCGGGCTCAGGTGGAGCAAGCGTTGCATCGAGGTCGTCGAGTGCCATGGGGTCGAAAACAGC
The DNA here is from genome assembly GCF_003945385.1 of Pseudonocardia autotrophica. Taxonomy (NCBI): domain Bacteria; kingdom Bacillati; phylum Actinomycetota; class Actinomycetes; order Pseudonocardiales; family Pseudonocardiaceae; genus Pseudonocardia; species Pseudonocardia autotrophica. The sequence continues at coordinate 143,733 of NZ_AP018921.1, read as the reverse complement.
CTTCCGGCGGGGGGACGCCGGCCCATTCACCGCTCTACTCCTACCTGCTCGGCGGCCGCCACTCGCTCGAGGATCTCACGGGTCAACGCTTGGTAGTCGGTCGCCAGAGCACTCGGGTCACGACTATAGAGCCGCAGCTCGGCCTCCTCGGCTGGGTCGCGGCGGAGGCGTTTGTTGCTCCGCAGCTTAGTCAGTCGGGTCCGCTGCTGCTCTTGGCTCGCGGAGACCAGCTCGGTGATCGTCATGTGTGCAGCGCGCAGATCTTTCGCCGCAGCCTTGTCGTTGCGGACCATCGACTGAAAGGCGGACGTCCCTGAACCGCCAAGCATGGTATCGATGTCGCTAAGTACCTCGCCGTTGCGGGCTGTGGCACGGGGGTTGGCATCGAACAACACGACGCCAAGCAGACGGACCAGGGCCCCATTGCGGCGGGCGACCATGAACCGTGCGGCGAGTTGCTCGACACCGTCTAGCCCCGCGTCGTCTTCCTTGGTAGGTATCAGCAGGTAGCGCACCGACTGCAGAAATGCGTCGAGCAGCGGGACGTCACCTGGCCCGGTGTCGATCAGAACCAGGGTGTAGTTCCCCTCGCGGCACACCGATGCGAGAGCTCGACGCAGGTTACCGTTGATGTCGGCACCAGACTGCCCGGCGGAGGCGATGATGGCACCGACGGAGGCCAGGTGCGCTCCGCCCGCCACTAGGTCCAGACCGGGCCGAACATCGGGCAAGACCTCCATCCGGTCGCCGTACTGCAGCGCGTTCATAAAGCTACGGCCCTCGTCACCTGAGACGCCCAGGTCTGACTTCGTCGCGTTGCCCTGCGAGTCCGAGTCGATCACGAGGACTTTGCGGTCCGGGCGGGCGATCATGCTAGCCACAGTGGTCACGATCGAGGTCTTCCCCACCCCACCCTTGCGGTTAGCCACAAGCACGGTCCGGCGCAGGTCCTCGTTCTCAGAGGGCTGTTGGTCAGCCATCAACTGGCTCATCTGTGGGCGTTCCGCCGTGCTCATGTGGGGCCTCCATAGTTGTTCCGTGGCGGATCAGCGTCGGTGAGACCGTCGTGGACTCGTGCAGTGTCTCTCGCCGCGGGCTCTCAGTGGGATAACGACACACATCCGTCTGACGACACGCTGCTGGATGTATCGCTGGCCACAGGCATGGCATCGCCACTAGCTACAGCTGTGTAGCTGTCTGTCGTATCCGCGGATGCCGGCTGTTCGCCTCGCCATGAACCAGCCTGTCTGTCCCCATCTGATGGACCCGCCGTGCACGGAGCGTATAGCTCAAGCGTTGCTACAGATGTACGAGCATCGTTCGGATCATGCTGCTGCTCATGGTGATGCGCTGATGCTGCAGTTTGTGGCTCATCGTCGCCGTGTTCAGGCGGGGACGGGCATGACGGCGTGCCTGTATCCGGTAGCGACCCCGGGTATGTGTCCTCATATGAGCAGCTGTATGCGGCTGCGAACAGGGTAGATGAAGAAATTCCCGGCCTCGACGCGTACGGCGGTCCGCTGTGACACCCAGGCCCGCAGCTACGGGGAGCGGACTGCTGCCCTACCTTGCTGGGGGCGCCGTCATCGCGAAAATAGCTCGCCTTGAAGGTAGGTTTGCCAGTCTGCGTCGGTCAGGCCGTGCTCGCCGGAGCGCAGGTGGTAACTCATCCCGGAGCCTCGGAAGGCTTCGTTCTCGCCCAGGGGCCAGCTCTGCGACGGCAGTCCGGTGTCGCCGAGGTCGTACAGCTCGTAGACCGGTGCGGCGCCGAGGTAGGACAGGAACTCGCCCTGGGGGTCGGCGTTGGCGTCGTCGGTTGCGCTGGCGACAACGACCCGGCCGGGCGCGACCAGCGCCAGCAGCTGGTGCTGGTCCACGGGCAGGGAGTCGGCGTTGCCGGCGTAGTCCTGGTAGGTCTCGGGGAACCAGTGCGGGAACTGATCGTTGACGGCGGCGATCGACTCGCCGGCCTCGTCGCGGCGGGCGAGCTTGGCGCCGGTGGACCCGGAGTTGTTGGAGATAACTACTGGGAAGCGGGTGTCTCGGGCTCCGGCCCACAGCGCGGCCTTGCCGCCGCGGGAGTGGCCGATGACCGCGACCCTGTCGGGGTCGATGTCGGGGTCGGTCTCGAGGTAGTCCATCGCCCGGCTCGCGCCCCAGGCCCAGGCGCTGATCGTGCGGCCGGCGGCGGCGGGCAGCTCTTGCTCGGCCGGGTAAAAGGCGTCGATGACCCCGGAGCGGTAGCTACCCGGGTCATCCGGGGCGACCTGGCCCGCGTCGAGCGCGGCGAACGCATAGCCCTCCTGCAGGATCTGGTCGACCGGGGCGTAGCCCGACGAGCTAGGGTCATCGCCGACCGAGCCGCGGTGGTCGATCAGCAGGAACGTGCCCTTCGGCGTGCCGGTGTCGGGCACGAACAGGCGCAGGTCGAAGCTCGCCTCGCCTTCCGGGCCGGCCACGGTGATCGTGATCGTCTTGGCGGCGCCGCTGCCGCCCTCGTCGAAGGTGATGTCGTCCGGGGTGGGCAGGGTCTGGCCGTAGACGTGGTCCTCGAAGGCCGCCAGCAGCTCGGGGCGGCGCTCGTTTTCCCAGGTGTCGACGCTGTCGACGACGTCGCCGTTGTCGAGCACCAGCGGATCGGGCACCTCGGTGCCGTCGAGGGCCACCGTGGCGTCGTCGTCCGCGTCGGTGTCCAGCGCCGTGACGGATCCGGCCGGCGCAACCCCCTCCGCCCCGGCCCGCTGGAGGAGCTCGGGGCCGGAGGTGGTCGACACGACCGTGACAACCACCAGCGCTGCGACCGTCATAAGGGTCACGGCGCGGCGTGCCCACGTGCGGCCCTGACGTGGCATCGACCGGGCTTCCTCAGCCAGCGCCGGCGGTGTCACCGGCGTCGGGCTGTGTGCCCGGCCAGACTTTCCAGCCGTCGCCCTCGCCGGTCGCGTCGGGCTCGATCCGGTAGCCGGCGCGCTCGAGCAACTCGCGATAGCGCGCATCAGCGGCGGCGCGATCGGCAGCGGTGTCACCGGTGTAGACGAGCAGCATCGGCCCGTCGTCGGGGGCCTCGACGACGAACCCGTCGCGGTCGTCGTCGAACTCGGGACAGTCCTGGGCGCGCAGCAGCTCGCGCAGCAGCTCGGCGTGGCGGTCGCGGTCGTTGCCCAACGGGCGCCCACCGGCGCCGTAGCCGTAGGGCGGGGTCGCGTCGTCGTGCTGGTCGTGTCCGGTCATGAGGCGTCCTCCACAAGTAGTAGCCAGTCTTCGTCGGTCGGTGGGGTGTAGTCCTCGGTGACGTCGACCTCGTCGAAGGCACCGGAGCGCGGGTCGAACCAGTACGCGGTCGGGTCGCCGCTCACGACGCTGGTGTCGACCGAGAAGCCCTGCCCGGCGGGGGTGTAGACGAGCAGGTAGGAGCCGTCCGAGGCGGTGTTGGCGACGATGCGCTCGGCGCCCGAGCCGGCGGCGGAGCCCAGCACCGAGGGGTTGGGCTGGCCTCGGGTGAACGGCAGCGATTCCATCAGCTCGCGCAGGTGCCGCATCTGCCCGGCACCCGGGAACTCCAGGGCCTCGACCCAGTTACCGCGGGCGCCGAGCTCCCCGTCGCCGCCGTCGTTGAACTGCCACACGCTGTGGTGGCCGTAGGTGTGCCCGGCCGCCCCGCCCAGCACCGACCAGTAGGCATCCCGGCGCACGTCCTGCGCAGTGGAGAAACCTTGCTCGGGCTCCCAGCAGTACGGGTGCTCCTCATAGATCGGTTCGCCGTCGAGGAACGGCTTGGCCGGGTCGGTGTCGTAGGTGGTGTCCACCAGCTCGGCGCGCACGTCGTAGCGCAGGCAGTGCCCGCCCTGGATCATGTGGAAGTCCAGCCAGTCGGCAATCTTGATCCACTCGCAACCTGTCCACGACGTCCAACTCGCGAGCAACGGGAGAGCAGCTCGTGCTACACGGACACCCCACGGCAGCCGTGTCCATGTCGTGGGGGAGTGGGTGGTGGGGTTGCGGGTGCAGCGAATGGCGTCGGGGGAGTGCGCGCGCTCGTACACCGTCGTCGACCTCGACGGGCTCCCGGTGGGCCCGGTCGAGGACTTCCTGGCCCACGCGACCTTGGTGCGGCGGTTGTCGCCGAACACGATCGCCGGCTATGCCCATGACCTGCGGGACTATTTCGAGTGGCTCGATCAGCGCGGCCTGGAGTTCGCGCGGGTGAGCCTGGAGCAGCTGGCGCAGTTCTTCGACTGGCTGCGCCGGCCCCGCCAGGCCCGTCAGGAGGATGTGTTCGTGCTGCCGGGCGTCCCGGCGGCATTGGCCCCGGCGACGCTGCAGCGCAAACGTGCCTCCGTCGCGGCGTTCTACCGGTTCCACGCCCGCCGGGATCAAGCGGTCGCGCCGCTGTTGGGCGAGCAGATCGGCGGGCGCGGGCTTGGGCCGCAGGTCCCGATGCTGGCCCACCTTCATCACGGTCGACGCGGTGAGCAGGGGTACAGCCCGCTGCGGGTGCACGTGCCGCACAAGCCCCCGAAGACGTTGACCGAACTGCAGGTCAACGCGCTGGTGCAGGCGTGTGACTGGGCCCGGGATCGGTTCTTGATCCGGCTGCTGGTGGACTCGGGGCTGCGCCTGGGCGAAGCGCTCGGGCTGCGGCACGCCGATCTGCACCTGCGCACCGGCGACGTCGAGGTCGTGCCGCGCGAGGACAACGTCAACCATGCCCGGGTCAAGGGCCTCAAGCGGCGTCGGGTGCCGGTGCCGATCTCGCTGTTCGACCTCTACGCCGACTACATGGAGTTGGAGTACGGGCCGCGGGACTGCGACTACGTCTTCGTCAACTTGTTCGCGCCCGTGGTCGGCGCGCCGATGACGGCGGCGAATGTCTACCGGCTGGTGCGGCAGTTGCGGGCCCGGACCGGGGTGGACTTCTTCACCCCGCACGTGGCCCGGCACACCTACGCCACCACCCTGCTGCGCCGCGGGGTCCAGGCACACGTCGTCACTGATCTGCTCGGGCACGCCGACGTCCAGACCACCACCGCCATCTACTCTCACCTGCGCGTCGAGGACCACCGCGCGCTCCTGGTCGCGGCAGGTGCGCTGGAGCCCAGCGCAGCCGCGGTCACCACCCCACAGGACGCCGCCGAGGCATGGGTAGGACCGGGGAGCAAGGAGTGAGCAACACCCTGTCCGGCGGGACTGCAGCCGGAGGCATCAGAGCCGGCGGGGTCGACGCAGCTCGGTTTGGGGCCGGGCACCTGCTGGAGCGGCTCCTGAGCGCGGTGCGCCCCGAGTTCCGCCACGACATCTTCATCCCAGACCCGGACAGCGCGGTGTTCTTCACCGCCACGTGCGCACTGCCGTCCTGCCCGGCCGCGATCCGCCGGACCCGGATCGGCCTGTGCGAACGACACCACGCCTGGTGGAAACAGGCGGGCCGCCCCGACCTGCCGGGGTGGCTCGGACTTGCCGAGCAACGCCTGCGTGCCGAGGTGCCCGAGGTGCCCGCCTGCGCGGTGGGCGGCTGCAATCGCGCGCACCGCCGCAGCCGTCTCTGTGTGCGGCACGTCTGCGCATGGGACCGTGCGGGCCGCCCGGACTGGGACCATTGGTGCACCGAGCAGCCCGCACCGTCCCCGGTCAACGAATCCGGTTGCCGGTTTCCTGCCTGCCCCCGCTGGTCCGAGCCGACCACGGGGTTCTGCGCAGCGCATCGGCGGCGCTGGATCGCAGCCGGACGCCCGGAGCCGCACGCGTGGTTCGACCAGCTGGCCCACAGCTTGGACCCACGGGTCGATCTACGCGGCCTGGAGCCGCGGCTGCGACTGGAGGTCCAGTACGGGCTGCAGTGCCGCCACGACGCCGCCAGTCGTCTCACCCGGATGATCCGTGTGACCACCGCGGTCAGACTGATCCGCGAGGCCGGGGTCGCCAGCTTGCTGGACTGGGAGGACGAGCGGTGGCATGCCTACACACTGTGCCCGAACTCGGTCGGCAGCGCCTACCAGTCATTCATCCTCGACACCTGCGCTGCGCTGCGGAACCTGGCCGGAGTCGATCCATGGCAGCAGCAGTACCCGCGCGCAGTCTGGGACCTGCGCGCGCTCGACCTCGCCGGCTCCCAGCGGCGCCTCGACTTCTCCCGAATCGAACCCGGCTGGCTGCGTGAACTCGCCAAACAGTGGGCCCGCTGGCGGCTCTCGCGCGGTAACACAGGCCAGAGCGTGGCGACTACTCTGCGGGCCTGCACGTTGCTGGGAGAGCATCTGTGCCGCACCGCGGGGGCAGGAGCCGGTCCGGAGCACCTGACGCGCATCGTGTTGGAGTCCTGGTTCGCGGCGTTGGCGATCGCCCTCTCGAACCCGACCAGCCGCGCCAAGCGGATCAACCAGATCGGGGTGTTCCTGCGTGACGTCGCCCGCCACGACTGGTGCCCCCAGATTCCACACAGCGCCGCCGTCTACGAGGGCGATATGCCCCGGCTCCCGCCCCCGCGGCCGCGGGCGTTGTCCGAGCACCTGATGCGTCAGCTCGAGGATCCCGTGAACCTGGCACGGTTCCCCACCGACGACGGTCGGCTCCTGTTGATGATCCTCATCCAGTGCGGGCTGCGGCTGGGCGATGCCTGCAAGCTCCCGCTGGACTGTGTGGTCCGCGACCACCACGACGCCCCCTACCTGGCCTGGATCAACCACAAGATCCACGGAAGGGTCGCGTTCTTCCCGATCAGTACCGAGCTCGCCGACCACATCACCGTTCAGCAGCGCGCGCAGCAGCAGCGGTGGCCGCAGGGCTGCCGCTACCTGTTCACCCGCTATCAGACCAATCTGGACGGCAACAAGCCGCTGCACGCCTCCACCTGGCGCCGTCACCTCGACGCCTGGCTGCGCGCGATCGAGCTGGTCGACGAGCACGGCGCCCCAGCGCACGTCACCGCGCACCAGTTCCGCCATACCGTGGCGACCCGGTTGATCAACCGGGATGTCCCGCAGTCGGTGGTTCAAGACCTGCTCGACCACATGTCCCCGGCGATGACGGCCCGCTACGCGCGCCTGACCAACGCGACCCGCCGACGGCACTGGGAGACGGCGATGAAGGTCAACGCCGAGGGCGACCCGGTCACAGTCGCCCCCGAGCACCCGCTCGCGGACGCCGATTGGATGCGGCTGAGTCTGGTCAGAGCCAAGGTCACCCTCCCGAACGGCTATTGCGGCGCCCCGGTACAGACCGACTGCGAGTACGCCAATCCGTGTCTGGACTGTCGGTTCTTCATCACCACCCCGGAGTTCCTCGCCCAGCATCGCCGCCAGCGTGACGACTCCCGACAGCAGATCGCCGACGCCGAGCAGGCCGGCCTGGCACGGGTCGCGGAGAAGAACCGCCGCACGACCGCGAAGCTCGACAAGCTCATCACCGTCCTCGAACACGCCACTGACAGCGAGATCGTGGTCGGGGGACGACGGGAGAACAATGCCGCCGGCTAACAACACCCGCTACCTCGTCGAGGCCTCCCGTAGGCGCGCCGCCGAAGCTCGCGATCGGGCCGAACAGGCCATCGCCGCGGTCGCGCGCGCCGGCACCCGCCCGACCATGGTGGAGATCGCCCGCACTGCCGGGGTCTCCCGTTCCTGGCTCTACACCCAGACCGACCTCGTTACGGCCATCGGGCATCTGCAGCAACGGTGTCCCTCCCCGGTCCGAACTGGGCCGCAGCCGGCCACTATCGACTCGCTTCAGACCCGGGTCGAGGCACTCACGCACCGCAATACCCAGCTCCGAGCCGAGGTTCGCGACCTCACCCATCGTCTCGAGGCTGCACATGGTGAGATCCGCCGCCTCCGTATCGCCAACCCAGAAGATCCGAGATGAGCCGCGGCCAGTCGACCGTCTCGTTGGAGTAACGGGCTGGACACGGTTCATCGATGCAGACGGAGCTGCAAGCTGGGATGCGGGCCACTTCAGCGCTGGCGGACCAGGGTGGACTGCAGACCGCTGTGCCGCTGGGCGAGGCGATCGGCGAGCGCCTCGATGCTGTCTGCTCGCGCGAGGCGCTTTCGCCAGTTCGTGGGTAGTGCTCGCACGCCGTGCCGAGCACCGGCGAGCGCTCCGGTCATCGCTGCGATGGTCGGAGTCGAGCCGTGGAGGTGCACGGCGTAGCGGATGGCCTCGCGGGGGTGGTCGGGGTGGCGCAGGAACGCATACACCGCTGCGGCCACTGGGCCCGTGGCCCCCAGCGTCTCGGCGAGCAGCTCTCGCCCTGCTTCCGAGGGGCTCGGATTCTCGGCGGCGAGTTGCTGCAGCGTCGTGACTGCAGGAACTCCGTGCGGACCGGATGCGCCGCGCAAACGGCTCACCAGCAGCCGGGGAGCGGTGTGGGCTGGGCCACCGGCGAGGCTGGTCGCCACAGCTGAAGCGAACATCGCTGCGGCGGCATGGGCGAGGGGGTCCTGGGTCAGCTGCCCCGCGCACATGCGCGCTGCCGACAGTAGATCCGGCCCGCTCAGAGTGGTGAGCGCGAGCGGTGCGACGGGGACTGCTGGATGGGCTCCCTCGCGTGGTACGGCGGCCTCAGGGCGGTCGCGCTTATCCAGGACTGCCGTGAACAGTCGCGTGTCGTCGAGCCCGTAGCCGCAGCGCTGCTTGTCGGCCCACCAGGTGTGAGCCAGGTAGGTCTGGAGGAGCGCGCCGTCGACGTGGCGGATGGTCTGATGGTTGCTCAGGCATTCCGCGACGCCGAGGGCGAGTTCGGTCGCTGCGGTGTGGCGGAGAGGTTGGTCACCGGCGATGTGGTCGTCGAAGTTGACCGGTGCGCGAGCGACTGCGCGTCCGAACGAGACGGCCAGGCCGTCGGCGCATGCCTGGCCCAGCAACAGTCCGCGGGCCTTGTCCTGCCAGAACCGTTCGACTCGAGCCTGGAACTCGTCATTCGTCATGGAGCTCCTCTGCGGGAGGGGCGATGGTGAACAGACGGCTACGACCTAAGAGCGCGCCGCTCGGCGATCGGCAACGCTGCGGCCGGGCCGGCGGTCGCTCGTGCGGTAAGCAGGGCTCGGCGAGAAACTGGGGCGTAGTGGACGATCGAGTCGATCGATGGCTGCGCGCACCTCGCACCCGGCACCGACGGTTCGGCGAAGATCAGCAGATCATCCGGGCCGAGACCCGTTCGGGTCCGGGACGCCGCGGAAGGCGCGTGGTCCACAATCCGTCTCCTTCGTTGGGCGGTGTCGTGGCGAGGCGTCCGGCGAGACGGCTCCGGGGCCCGGGGCGGCATCGCCGGGGGACTGGCACAGCCAACCTTATCCGGACGTGAGAGTTATCGGCATCGTCCGCGCTGGCCGTACGAGGAGCGTGTACCCGTAGCAGCCGTTCGCCCGCCTGGTGCGACCACGCGCCGACGCGGCGGCGATCGGGCTCAACCTCGCTGCAGAAAACGGTCAGGTAGTGGCGTCCACCAAGGTGGTGTGCGACCCGGTCCTGGTCAGGGCCGTGGCGTCGAGGTGTGGGGCGGCCACCGCGTGATCTTCTGGAGACCTTCCACAGTGCTTCAGGAGTTCCACGCGATGACCGCACCCTCCAGTATCGACCCCTCCGAGTTCCTGCACGAGCAGCTGTCCCAGGCGAGTCCCGATCTGCTGCGCCAGATGCTCACCACGTTCATCAACACACTCATGTCCGCCGATGCCGACGCAGTGTGCGGGGCAGCGTGGGGCGAGCGCAGCGAGGCCCGCACGAACATCCGCAACGGCTACCGACACCGTGACTTCGACACCCGCGCGGGCACCATCGACGTAGCGATCCCGAAGCTGCGCAACGGTTCCTACTTCCCCGACTGGTTGCTGGAACGTCGCCGCCGGGCGGAGCGGGCACTCACGACGGTGGTCGCGACCTGCTATCTGCTCGGGGTGTCGACGCGGCGGATGGAGAAGCTCGTCGAGTCCCTCGGGATCACCAGACTGTCGAAGTCGCAAGTCTCGGAGATGGCCCGAGACCTCGACGGCCAGGTCGAGCAGTTCCGGACCCGCCCGCTCGACCAGGGCCCGTACACCTTCATCGCCGCCGACGCCCTGGTCTTGAAGGTGCGTGAGGGCGGGCGGGTGGTCAACGTGCACGCTCTGCTGGCCACCGGCGTCAACGCTGACGGGCACCGGGAGATCCTCGGCCTGCAGGTCACCTCCGCCGAGGACGGAGCCGGCTGGCTCGGGTTCTTCCGAGACCTGACCGCCCGCGGCCTGTCCGGGGTCCGGCTGGTCACCAGCGACGCTCATGCCGGGCTCGTCCACGCGATCGGCGCCACCCTGCCCGGCGCTGCCTGGCAGCGCTGCAGGACGCACTACGCGGCGAACCTGATGGCCGCTACCCCCAAGTCCAGCTGGCCGTGGGTGCGGGCGCTGCTGCACTCGGTCTACGACCAGCCCGACGCCACCAGCGTTCACGCCCAGTTCGACCGGGTCCTCGACGGCGTGGCGGAGAAACTCCCGACGGTGTCCGAGCACCTCGACACCGCCCGCGCCGACGTCCTGGCCTTCACCAGCTTCCCGAAAGAGGTCTGGCGACAGATCTGGTCGAACAACCCCTCCGAGCGACTCAACCGCGAGATCCGGCGTCGCACCGACGTCGTCGGCATCTTCCCGGACCGCAACTCGCTGATCCGTCTCGTCGGCGCCGTGCTGGCCGAGCAACACGACGAATGGGCCGAGGGACGCCGCTACCTCGGCCTCGAGGTCCTCGCCCGCTCCCGCGTCACCGCAGTCCCCGGCACCGGCTCCAGCAGCGAGGAGGTGACCTCAACAGACACGATCCCGGCGCTCAGCGCCTGACAGAACTAGAAGATCACGCGGTAGTCGTCACACACCACGCCAGCGGACTTGACCGGTCAGGTCGGGGCAGTGCTGGAGTCACGTGGCTCTTCAGCTATGGCCGGCGCGCCGGAGAGCGAGGGAGTCGGCATGGTCACACCGGCCATGACTCTCCTGTCACGTGACAGTAGAGTCTTGCCTGATCTCGTGGCCCCAGCGTCGTGGCCGCTCCCCTTCGCTCCCCACAGAAAGTGGCGATGTCGCGTCCTGCCTTTCCCCGGTTCCTGTCCGAGATCCGCATCCCCGGTCCGCGCGTGCTGCGCACCGAGGCGCTCGCCGGCCTCGTGGTCGCGCTGGCGCTGATCCCCGAGGCGATCGCCTTCTCGATCATCGCCGGGGTCGACCCGAAGGTCGGGCTCTATGCGTCGTTCACGATGGCGGTCGTGATCGCCTTCTGCGGCGGCCGGCCGGCAATGATCACCGCAGCAACCGGTGCCATCGCACTGGTGGTCGCCCCGCTCTCGCGTGAGTACGGCGTGGAGTACCTGCTCGCGGCCGTCGTCCTGGGCGGGGTGCTCCAGGTGCTGCTCGCGGTGACCGGTTTCGCCCGGCTGATGCGGTTCCTGCCGCGCAGCGTCATGGTCGGTTTCGTCAACGCGCTGGCGATCCTGATCTTCACCTCTCAGCTGCCGCACCTGATCGACGTCCCGTGGCCGGTCTATGCCCTCACCGCGGTCGGGCTCGCCGTGATGGTCGGCCTGCCGCGGCTGACGAAGGCCGTTCCGGCGCCGCTGGTCGCGATCGTGCTGCTGACCTGCTTCACCGTGTTCGCCGCGGTGACGGTCCCGACCGTGGGGGATCAGGGCGAGCTGCCCGACACCCTGCCCGTGCTCGGCATACCCCTGGTGCCGTTCACCGTCGAGACGCTGTTGATCATCGCCCCGTCCGCGCTCGCGATCGCGCTCGTGGGCCTCATCGAGTCGCTGATGACCGCCAAGCTCGTCGACGGGATCACCGATACCCACTCCGACAAGACCCGCGAGTCGTGGGGCCAGGGCGTCGCCAACGTCGTCACCGGGTTCTTCGGCGGCATGGGCGGCTGCGCCATGATCGGCCAGACGATGATCAACGTGAAGTCCGGTGCCCGCACCCGGGTCTCGACGTTCCTGGCCGGGGTGTTCCTGCTGATCCTGGTGGTGGCCCTGGGCGAGGTCGTCGCGTTGATCCCGATGGCGGCCCTGGTCGCCGTGATGATCATGGTGGCGGTCTCGACGTTCGACTGGCACAGCGTGCAGCCCTCGGTCCTGCGCCGGATGCCCAAGAGCGAGACGACGGTGATGGTCTCGACCGTCGCCGTCACCGTCGGCACGCACAACCTGGCCTACGGCGTCGGGGTCGGAGTGCTGGTGGCGATGGTGCTGTTCGCGCACCGGGTCGCGCATCTGGTCGAGGTCAGCTCGGTGCTCGATCCGGACGGCACCAGCAAGGTCTACCGGGTCAGCGGTCAGCTGTTCTTCGCCAGCAGCAACGACCTCGTGTTCTCCTTCGACTACGCGAACGACCCGCAACACGTGGTCATTGACCTGTCCGCCGCCCACATCTGGGACGCCTCCACCGTTGCCTCCCTGGACGCGATCACGACCAAGTACGCCGCACGCGGCATCGAGGTGACTGTGACCGGCATGAACCACGACAGCAGCACCCGACACCAGCGACTCGCCGGCCACCTCGCCGGCGGCCACTGACTGACCATCGGTCACGGTCACGACGACGGCGCCCGCCGCAAGGGGGGTAGGCGGGCGCCGTCGCGTGCGATCCGGCGACCCCCCGGAGGGCTGGAGCCCCGGGGACGTCGCCCGGACCGGCTCATCTCGCCCGGCTGAAGCCGCGGCCGTGGCGACGGAAGTACGGCACAGCTTCCCGCCATGAGGCCGCCGTCGCGTCCCGGTCGCTGACCAACGACACCGGGACCGGCCAGGGAATCGCCAGCTCGGGGTCGTCGTAGCGGACCGCGATGTCCTCACCGGGGTCGTGCTCGGCGTCGATGCGATAGCAGATGTCAGCGGTCTCGGTCAGCGCCTGGAACCCGTGCAGTACCCCGCGCGGCAGATACAGCGAGGCCAGGTTGTCGTCGTCGAGCCGGAACGTCGCCGACTGCCCGAAGGTCGGTGAGTCCGGACGCGCATCCACGACGACGTCGAACAGGGCCCCGTGCGAGCAGCGCACCAGCTTGGCCTCACCGGCCCCGGTACGCCCGTGCAGGCCGCGCACCACACCCTGTCGACTGCGGGACTGGGAGTCCTGCACGAACCCGGCCGGATCGATCCCGGCCTCGGTCAGTGTGCGCGCCTCGGCGGTACGGCTGAAGAACCCGCGCTCGTCACGGTGCGGCGACGGCGCGAACAGCAGCACCCCCGGCAGCGGCGTGGAACGAACGTGCATCAGACCTCATCGGGAAGGGTGACAACCACGCAGAAATCTACCCTAACGTAACAGGAGTGTTAGCGCCGAGTTCATGCGCATCGTGCTGGCCTACTGGGGGCGTACGTGCACTTGAGCCGAGCTTCCAACGGAGTGTCTAATTGCCCTCACGTCAGGGTTGCTGGGTGGTGGTGCGCAGCGATGGGTGCGTCGTGCACCTGTCGTTCGCGTCGCTGACTATCCTCGACCGACAGCGCCCGTGTCGGGCGGTGACGAAAGGTGGGGCATGTCGATGGGCGAGGAGCTGATGCAGATCGGTCAGGTATCGACGCGCATCGGTTTGTCGCTGCGCACCATCCGCCACTGGGACGAAGTGGGGTTGGTGACCCCGTCGGCACGTTCAGCGGGCGGATTTCGGCTCTACACCGAAACCGATGTCGAACGGCTGGCGTTCATCAAGCGGCTCAAGCCGCTCGACTTCAGCCTCGACCAGATCAAGGAGCTGTTGGCGACCGTGGACGGGCTGGCGCAGCAGGAGGAGCTCAGCTCGGAGCGGCTCGAGGATCTGCTCGGTCGTCTGGCGATGTTCCGGGCGGCCACGGACAGTCGGCTCGATGCCCTGCGCCACCAGGTCGACAGCCTCGAGTCGTTGTCACGTGACCTGAAGAACCTCGACACATCCACCCGGTCGTACAACGCCTCACAGACCCCCTGAGCTGCATCGTCTGCGGCCGTACCGGCCCATGGAAATCGTCCGGCGTATGCCGCGGGCGGCACCGAACGCCGACCTGCTCTACCGGACCGCCCGGCTGACCGAACAGGCCGCGGTCGAGGCACTGTCGTCGCAGTCCGAGTGCGAGGTGCTTCGCCGCGACTCCGACGGCGAGTACCTGGCGCTGCTCAGCAACAAGTGGCGGATGGACATCATCTGCAAGAAGTTCCCGGACCTGCGGTTCGAGGCGATGCCCGCGGGGTCGTCGGTCTCCTGACCGGTCAGTCGGCCGCGCAGCTCGACGGCGCGCAGGTCTCGGTGCCGGTCTGCGGCTGGACCGTGGTGGTCGGGGCGGGCCCGGCCACCGCGGTGATCACGAACGCGGCCAGCCAGATCAGTCCGCCGGCCAGACCGGCGACCGACACCCCGGCCGCGAGGACCGCCCTGCGGTTCCCGCGCACCGGCCCCCGGGTCGCGTCGATCGTGCCGAGCAGCAGCCCCGCCAGTGTGAGGACCACGCCGCCGGAGGCGAGCGCCAGGCCGCCCAGCGGGAGCGGTGTGACGACGGAGAGGCCGATCGCGGCCGCGACGCACACGGCGCCCAGCGCGCCGAGCACCAGTGCGGTCGTCGCGAGACCGCCACGCGTCGTGGCGAGCGGTCGTGGGGCGACGGAGCGGTTGCGGGGCACGGGCACAGCATCCGGTCCGCAACCCCCCGTGCCCGCGCCGGACCGGGAGAGATCCACAGTTCTGGGTACGGTCCACGCGAGACTCGCCGGATGCCGCATCAGTTGATACGCCGAACCAGTCTGGTAGCCCGGAGGCACGTCGACGCCCGACCGAGTCGAGACCGGAGGCCACGACCAGCGCCGAGGCGCGGCTTGATCTCCGCACGCCACGCCCTGTTCACCCGGCGGGGCGGAACGCGCCGGTGCCCGCCGTCGTCGATGCTGGCCCCACTGACGACCTTCACTCGGTTATCTCGGGCGACTCTCACCGGACGGTAGAGTTCGGCGGGTGACGGCTGAGGTAATCAGATGCTGCTTCTGCGGGGCGGAGCAGGGTGATGTCGTCGTCGATCTCGGCCAGCAGCCGTCGTGCGAACTCTTCCCCGCCCGGACCGACCCCGGCCCGGACCCGACCTTCCCTGTGCGGTTGTGGCTGTGCCAGGCGTGTGGACTCGCACAGCTGACCGACCATGACGACGTCCCGGAAGAGGTCGCCGGTCTCGAACCCGAGGCGCTGCGCACGCAGCGGCGTGAATCGGCCGGCTGGCTCGCCGGACCAAACCTGATCCCGACCGGGGGCATCGTCGCCGAGTACGACAGCCCTCACGGGGGAAGTTGGCTGCCGCAGCTACGTGAGGCCGGGCTCGTCGGCCGAATCGCTGGCACTGGTGAGGCCGCCGATCTGGTCGTCGACGGCTGTTTCGGCATGATGCACGCCGCCGACCAGCAGGCCGCGCTGCGCGCGCGTGCGGCACGGTTGCGACCGGGTGGGCGGCTGGTGGTGCAGTTCCACTCCCTGGCCGCGATCCTGCGACTGCGCCAGTGGAACGCGGTCCGGCTCGGCCACCTCGCCTACTACTCGACGCCCGCCATGGTCGAGATGCTGGCCCGGGTGGGGCTCTCGGCCGTGGCCGCGCGCGACTTCTCCCTCTACGGCGGGACGGTCACCCTGGTCGCCTCACGCGCCGGTGCGGACCACCACGGCAGCGTGGAGAAGCTGTGTCGCTACGAGCGACTCATCGGTGTCCGCGACCCCGCGCGGGTGCACGCCCTGCAGGAGGACGTGCACTCCGGGGCCGAGGCACTGGTCGACACGCTGCGCCAGGCTCGCGCCCGCGGCGAGATCGTCCTCGGCTACGGGGCGGCGTCGCGGGCCGTGCCGTTGCTCGTGCTCGCCGGCATCGACGCCGACCTGCTCCCGGTCGTCGCCGACGCCTCGCCCGCGAAACAGAACTGCCGGATGCCAGGCACCGACATCCCCGTGGTCACGCCGGAGGAGTTGACACGTCGCCGCCCGGACACGGTTCTGCTGTTCGTGCCGGACCTGCTCGACGAGCTCCGCCGCGTACTACCCGAGATCGAGAGCTGCGGTGGGCAGTGGCTTCCTGTCTGACCTACATCCCCGGCCGGACTTCGGCGGTGGTTGACCATGAGCTCGAGGTTATGGAGTGGCAGGTGTGGTTCAGGCTGGGCGCACGTGGGAGCGGCTGGAGGTCGGACGTGAGTCGGGGCATGGCGTCGGTGCTCCGCCCACTCGCGTCGCGTGGGCAGGGTTGCGGCGGGGGCTGAGGGTGAAGGTGCGGGCATCGCCCCTGGCCGCTCGTGCTCACCCGCAGCATCGCGCGGACACCGTGCCGGCCCGTTCGACGGCCCTGCGGGCTCGGCGCCAGCTTTCCACCGCGTTCGCGATCAGCAGCGTCGTCACGGTGCGCCTGTGCCAGCGTCGCCGTACTGCTGGCAGTGCAGCCGATCCGGGAGCCGGCGCCCTGGCGCAGACCGCCGAGGAGGAATCTGCCTGTCACCGTGCCCTGAGGCGGGGCGGCGTCGCTGCGCCGTCGCGACGACTACTCACATCCAGCTCACTGGCGGCGTCGATCAGCTCACCGTTCCCAGCTCGTGCCGATCGCTGCCCGCTCGGTGGCGGGACACGGGCCCCGCCGTCTGCGATCCGGATGGGCACGGTGTCGTCCGGGCTGCCGGACACGTGCAGCCGCTCCGTAGGGAGACTGTCGGTGACCTCGGCCGGCGATCGATCGGTAGCGGCGACCGGGCCAGGTCCTTGGCCGGGCTGCGGTACCGACATCACCTCCGTTGCGGCGTCGGACGGACCGTCGGCGGCGGCGTCGTCGTGTCCGTGTGCCGGCCGTCGCCCGAGCCGTGGTGTCACGTTCTTCCACCGCATCGCCCGACGTTCGATCAGGAACCAGGACGCCACCGCGAGCGGCAGCGTCGTGAGGAGTCCGGTTCCGACGAACAACGCCGTCGGAACCGCGGAGAGCGCTGTCAGGTTCAGAACCTGCTGTACCGGCCAGTGGTAGATGTACATCCCGTAGGACACGTCGTGGCGCATCGACCAGGACAGCCGACGCCGGGTCCCCAGCCAGAAGAAGACATAGGTCAACGGCGCCGCGCCGAGGACGCGGTAGTCCTGGAACAGGAACAGGCTGACGCCGAACACCGCGACCGCCACGAGCACGAGAGCGCCCCGGGTCGGGATCTGATCACTGAATCGGTAGGCCACCATGCCCAGTACGAATACGAAACCGAGACGCAGCACGCGGTCGTTGACCATCGTCTCGACGCCGGCCTCCTGCAGCACCGTCACCACCGCGAAGACACCGGCCACGGCCAGGACGGTCCACCGGTGGTGCCGGAGCAGGCCGAGAACCCCCAGCCCGAGTACCAGCGCGTAACACGCTGCCTCGAAGAACAGGGTCCACAGCGCACCGTTGAAACTGCCGTCGGCCACGCCCGGGTCGAGGATGCCGCCGATCTCGTACTGCAGCATCAGCAGTCCCGAGTTGACCAGCACGAACCGCAGTGCCGACGAGGCCTCGGTGAACGCCGTTGCCGCCGGCATGCCCTGCAGCACGGCCGCGGTCGGAGCCGCGACGAACGCGACCACGAGCAGGCAGATCCAGAAGCCCGGCATGATCCTCAGGAACCGGTGCCAGGCGTACCGCAGCGGGGAATCGAGCCGCAGGTAGCTGCGAGTCACCAGGAAGCCGCTGAGGATGAAGAAGCCGTCCAGCGCAAGATCACCTACCGAGGTGCTTCCCCAGAAGGGCTGACTGCCGGTGTGAATATCCATGCCGTGGATCACCGCCACGGTCACGGCGAAGATCAAGCGCAGGACATCGAACGCGTTACGCCGCGAGTCGAAGTCGCCTGCCAGTGTGCTCACGAACTCCCCCTCCGAACGCGGCCCGTGATCAAGGCCGCGCCGCGGATGAACACTACCGTTACGTCAGAGCAGAGTATGGCGTAGGCTGAACGATGTAACGCTTACCTATAACACCAGGTCAACCGCGGTATGGCTACGGACAGGCCGTCACTGCACGCCCCGTGTCTCTCAGCAAACTCTCACACGCTTGCAGATTCAGCGCCGGGGTGGCTCAGGGTCAACGGTGGAAGACCGACGTCCTCGGCAGAGCCGCTCAGTTGGCGGAGGTTCGCATGGAGCGGGACACGGACTCCACTCGGCCAGGAAGGCCACCGCGAGCTGAACAAAGCTCGACCACGCTCGGCTGGGAATGACCCCGCCGCCGCGGGTAGCCGGTCGAAGAAGCCCCGCCGGCTACGTCACCGACTTGATGTGGTCCCACGCATCCTGCCCGAGCGCGCCGCGTCACAAGCAAGCCCGAGCGAAAGTACGCAGGTCCTGGGCGCATTAGGCGACGGCCACGATCGAGATAGGCGCGGAACCGGAGCAGACCGGGCAAGGCTAGTCGTGGCCCGCTCGAGGCGAGAGCAGCACCTTCTCCTGCGCGATCGAGTTCGACGTCGACGTCGAACTCGGCCGACCGGCTGACGGTTGCTACGAACACGCGACACCCTGCTCCAAGGTCGCAAAGGTCACGTACGGGACGGGCTGCCGCTTGCGTGCTCGTTGATGTCGCCCCGGGATTGGACATACCGGGCCCGGCTGTAGGGAGATCTGGTCAGCGAGCGTCGAGGCGGCGCAGAATCTCGGCGAGCACCTCGCCGTGCTGCGACTGGGTCTCCCTGATAGCAGCGAGCTCGCGGCCGTGTGCTTCCAAGGTCTCGGTGTGTCGATCCACGGTCTCCTTGATCTCGAGCACGGTGTCCGAGATCGCGGTGACGTCTTCCTCGGCTCGCTCGACGCGGCGAGATAGGTCGGGACCGGCCATGCGGATCAGCGTACCGCCCATGCAACGGTGAGCAGTGCCAGGCGGGCTCGGTCAGCCCCGAGCCATCTCCAGGCAGCGAGCCGACCACGCCGACCACGCCGACCTCTCCGGACACACACGGTGGATGCGCTCAACGCCGCAGTGGTCGTCCCGCAGCGGCAGGACGCGCCAGGTCCGGGGACGATCGTCGCCCCGGTCGACGAGGCGCGGCTCGGTGGGCGCTCCACGGATGAACAGCTGAACCCGTGCCGTCCTTACGACTCACACTGCTTCGCGTAATGGACATGTCTATAGCGGAAAAGCGCAGGTCAGTGCGCTACCTGAACCTCACGATTGAGATAAACTCGGCCTGAGCGAACCAGGTCGCAGACGATTGATCGCCACGCGGGTGGTAGGTCTTGACCTGCGTGCCGCCGGTGGCGTCGAGCCCTTCGGCCAGCTCGGTCCAGAGCTGCTCTTCGCCGTCGGCCGGGTGGTCCCCGCCGAGCGTCCAGGTGACGTTGTCGTAGGCGCCGAAGCGCTCGCCCAGGAACTCGCCGTAGCCCCGCGCGCTCGATTCGTCGATGACGGAGCCGGTTTGCTTGTCTCCCCAGACCGGGTGGATCGCCAGATACATCCCGCGCGCGGCGGCCGCGTCGATCGCGAACTCGACCCGGTCCCAGAACTCGTCGTTGTCCGCCGCGGCTTCCACCGTGTCGCCCGGCGACTCGGCGCCGGCCTGCGGGAACATCGCGACCGTCTGGACGACGTTGAACCCTTGCTCGGCGCGGATGTCGAGGTACTCGGTGATCTCGTCGGTGCCCAGCTTGCCCAGCATCGCCCACGCGGTATCGGCCATCCAGAAGAACGGCTCCCCACCGGCGGCCAGGAACCGGTCGTCGACCTGCAAATACGGTGGATCGGCGGTGGAGCTGGCCTCGTCGGCAGTCCGCAGCACCGCCCGCCCGTTGGCAGGGGCGAACACGCTGATCCCGAGCGCCACCACCGCACCGACCGCCACCGCGGCCCGGCGCGGCCACCGGCGCGCGTTCGCAGACCGGGGCCGGGCCGGGCCAGGGTCATCTGCCCGGCTGGCGGTGGGTGGGTCGTTGTTGCTCATCGGCCCATGGTCGGGCCGCCGTGGGTCCCGGTCCGGTAGCCGCGATCGTCGATGGGGATCGCCTGCTGTTCACGGATAACGTCTACGTCGTGGGTGATCTCGGCGTTGTCCGGTCGGCGGGACACGTCGAGGACGTCGGCGATGAAGCAAGGCAGGCCGCGGTGCAGGACCAGAACCTTGCCGGGGGCGAGTTTGCGGATGTCTCCGACCCGCATCACCGGGCTGGTCTCGGTGCCGATGCTGTAGCGGTCGCGGGACAACAGCCCCTCGGTTTGGACCTGGCGGCGTAGCCGCTCGTGGGTCGCGCACAGCTCGGAGATCCACTGCAGGGTGCGGTCATCCTTGATCCCGCCCCACACGCTCAAGCTAGTGGTGTTGTCGAGGACCTCGCGGTATCCGACGGGGCCGAAGATCCGCTCGAGCTGGGCCAGCGACTGGGCGGCCCAGTGGATGACCACGCCGCGGCCAGCAGCGTCGCTGACCACCTGGGCCAACCCGGGGACGGGGGTGCCGTTGGCGAGCTCGTCGAACACGACGGTCACCGGCGGGTCGACCCGGCGTGCCGGGTAGTCCAGCGCCATCTGCTGAGCGGTGCGCATCCAGTGCTCGGCCAGCGCGGTGAGTACCGGGACGGCTTCGGCGGCCTGCTGCTGGTCGGCGATGAGGAACAGCGTCCCGCCCTGGCCGATGAACCGGCGCACGTCCAGCCCGCGGCCGCGCGGCGGGTCGAGCATCTCGCGTAGCCGTGGGTCGGTCCAGGCTCCGACCACGCGGCGCACCGACATCCACACCGCCGAGGCCGTACGCGGGTCGAGGGCCATCTCCGCGGCCAGGTTCGCGGCGAGCTCACTTCGCCCGGCGTCGGTGAGCAGCTTCACCGGCAGGCTGTCGGCGGGCTGGCGCGGTCCGGTGCCCGGTTCGGGGGGCTCGGTGGACCAGGCGCGGATGGCGTCGATGCCCGACCCGGACACCGCGGCGGCCACGAGATAGGCGGTCAGCACCACCACGGCGCGTTCGCGGAACACCCGGTCGTTTCCCGCGCCGCCACCTCCGCCGGCCTCGACCCGTACAGCGGCGGCCTCGACCAGGGTGAATGCGCGCCGGTTGGCTTCCTGCTGGTCCTCGCAGCCTTCGATCAGTGACCAGCGCAGCGGTGACGGCCACGACAACCGGCCGGTGGCGTCATAGACCACCACTGGCCCGGCTGTGGCGCGCCGCGAGCGGGCCAATGCCGCGAACTCGACCAGGTCGAGTTTCGTGGTCGAACACAACAGTGCGCCGGGGGCGCCGAGGACCTTGTGCACCAGATCCATGCGCGATTTCCCCGACTGAGTCGGGGCCAGGGTGCCGGTCAGGTTCGAAAACGACGCGTACAACGCCGTGTCGCGATACCGGTAGAACGGGATCCCGACTTCGGTGCCGACCGCGCTGCGCCGCTCGGCCGAACTCAGACCCGGGCGGGTCCGCTCCGCGCTGCGCCGCACCGCTTCCAGAGACAACTCCCGCTGCAACTGTGCCCGGGTGGCGTGCCCGGCCGGGGCCGGCCGCCGACGGCGCCACCACCACCGCCCGGCCAACGCCGCGGCGGCGAGCAGCACCATCACGACCGCGATCAGGCAACCCACGAAAACCCTCGCGTGGTCGGTCAGGTGCGCGGCCACCGAGCCCGGCGGGAGCGGCGCTCCGAACCACGAGCGGGCAAGCACCACGGCGTCATCAATCCCGAGCACCGTGGCCGCGCCGGTAGTGACCAGCCCGGTGAGGACCACGGCGGCCTGGAGCACTATGACCACGCCCACTACCAGGCCCAGGGCTGTCAGCGGTAGCGCCAGATCCTCGGCGCCGGGACGGGTGGTTTGGGGGCGGGTCATCGGCTGCTCCTCGAGGTGCGCGGCGGTGTCGATGTTGTTTCGGCCCTCCGCCAGCGGCGCTGGTCCCGGGCCCGCGACGGCCCCCGGCGCCCGGTGCTGTCGGTATTGCTGCCCGAGCCCTCGGAGCTGCCCGATGTGCCTGAGCGGTTGGTGCTACCGGGGCTGCTGGAGCCGGTTCCCGATGGCGGGCTGCGCTGCTGCCAGGGGCCGGTGATGGCGAACAGCACCCCGGGTTTCTGGATGCCGGCGAACAACACGGCCCCGTCCGGAGAAAAGGCCGGGCCGGTGAACTCGGAGCCCATCTGGCTGCGTGCGATCGGATAGACGTCGCCGTCTGGGGTGATGCCGGCCAGGTGGTTGTCGCCATCCCCGTCGGTGGCCACGATCAGGCCCCCGTAGCCGGCCGCGACGATGTTGTCCGGGGCCTCGACGGTCTCCCCGTCGGCCTCGGTCGCGAAGACGGTGGTCAACCGCAACGTGGACTCGGCCGGATCGTAGAACCAGACCTGCCCGCGGTGGTCCTCGGCGTAGCTCGAGACCACGTAGGCGCCGTCGTCGGCCCACCAGGCACCCTCGAGTTTCGCCGCGCGGGTGATGCCCTCAGCCGAGCGCAGAGAGCCGTTCTCGGCGGCCCGGTCCTCGACCGAAACCCACTCGACTGTGTAGACGGTGTCGATCGCGTCGGCCCGGGCGAGGTCGTCGACCACCGCCCCATCGCCGTCGGTGCACGACAGCGCCGCGAACTCACCGTCGGCGGTGCCGAGCTGCTTCAGCTCGCCGCTGCGGCCGCGGAACCCCGACGGTGGCCGCCAGCGATACACGGTGCCGTTCGGTCCTTCGGCGTCCTCGGTGAGATAGATGGCCAGGCTGTCGGGATCCACACAGAGCGCTTCGTGACGGAACCGGCCCAGTGTGGTGATCGGTTCCGGGTCCCGGTTGGCGTCCAAGTCGTGCGGATCGACCTCGAACACCCACCCGTGGCCGTCGTCCTCGGTCTCTTCGCAGGTCAGCCAGGTATCCCACGGCGTGACCCCGCCGGCGCAGTTCGTGGACGTCCCGGCGATCCCGACGGTCTCCCACAGCAACTCGCCCCCGGCAGTGGTCTTGATGATGGTGCAGCCACCACCGGCGTCGTCGCGGTAGACGAGTCCGTTCTCGTGCGGGACCGCTCCGTCGTCGTCCGGTCCGCCGCGTACCTCGTGGTTGAGCACGATCAGCACGTTGCCGTCGTCGGCGGCGAACGCCGCGGCGCCGTCGTGGACCCCGGGACTCGGCTCGCCCTCGTAGGTACGGGTCTGCCCCGCTTCGGTCACCACGCGGTAGGAAAAACCCTCGGGCAGGGCGAGCCTCCCGGCCGGGTCGTCGATCAGCGGCCCATACCCGGTGACATCCACCGCAGCCGGTGCGGCGGCGGCCGGAGCGCACAGCAGTGCTTGCACCGACCCGAACAGGCTCACACCCAGCCCGAGCTGGCCGGACCGGCGCAACAGCATCCGACGGTTCATGCCCACAGATATCCCCTCCCGGGAACGCTCGCGTATGTGACCGGTGGCGGCTCGGGATCACATGGTCAGCACCGACTCCGCCGGCGTCCCGACCTGCGGGCGGTAGGTGGTGATGTGCCAGTCGGCGGCGTCGATCGCGCTGTCCGGATCCGGGTAGGCCCCGCCCTCACGCACCGCGCAGACCACCAGCAGTTCGGTGGCGCAGATGCGTCGGTAGGCAGATACCTGGTCGCGATAGCCGCCGTGTGGCGGGTAGTGACGCAGCGCGCCTTGGCCGGTGGGGCGGCCGAGCTCGTCCTGCACCGCGCGGGGCAGGAGCTCGATCGAGGTATCGGTGAAGCGCACCGCGTCGGTGCGGTCGCCTGCGGGGTCGCTGGTCTGCGGGGGGCGGCTCCAGCGCTGCCCGGTCGGGACCGGTCCGGTGAGCTGGTGCGTGGTGACCTGCACCGTGCCGCCCCCTCCGTGGGCCCGGCGCAGCCGGGGGCGGCCCCCGGATCCGGTACCGAGGTGGGTGAGCGCTTCGCGGGCGCGGACGATGAGCAGCGTGGCCTGGTCGATCCACCAGGCGTCGGTGTCGCGCCAGTAGCGCCCGCCCGCATCTCGCCGGGTGGTCGGCGTGTACGACGACGCGGCCAGCGGGTCGGTGGTGGCCCACCCGGCCGCGGCAAGGGCGTGGCGGGCCTGCTCGGGCACCGCGTTCCATCCGAACGGCCGGTCGTGTTGCCAGTTGAGCCGCGGCGCAGTGACCGCCGCTGCGGCTGGCGGTGCGGCGGCGGCAGCAGGGCCAGGTGGGTGGGGAGTGCGGCGGGCGAGGATTCCCATCAGTGTTTCTCCTTCACAGCACGGCGGGCACGGGCGCGCAGTACGGTCCAGACCAGGGCGCGCACGCTCCAGCAGGCCAGCGCGATGGTCGACAGCGCGCCGATCACGGTGGCCTCCAGCGGCATCGCCGCCCGCGAGGCGGCGGCGATGTAGGCGACGGCGACGGTGGCCAGCACCGTCGCCACGAGACCGCCCCGGTTGGCCGGCAGCGGCGCGAGACGCCACACCTTCAGCAGCAGCCGCCCACCGAGGCGGCCGTGGTCGATCCGCCCGGTCGGCCACCCGGGCGGGAACGGCGCACGCGTGGGCGGGACATATCGGCTGGTCGCCCACGACGGCGGCGATGGCGTGCCGGGCCGCGGCGCTGTAGCCCGCCGCGGCGGAGAAGAGGGTGCTGGGGCCGGTGCGGCGGGAGCGGTGTAGTCGCTGACGGGGGCGTAGTCGTCGAAGGCGCCCGGCGCCCCGGCCGGGGCGTAATCGTCGTAGACCCGCACGGCGGCGGGCGCGGTGGCGGTGGCCGGGTCGGTGGGCGCGGTGCGGGCGTGGTCGTAGGCGGCGCGACGCGCGGGGTCGACCAGCACCGCATACGCCGCCGCCACCCGGGTGAACCGGGCGCTCGCGTCGGGTGCGGGGTTGAGATCGGGGTGTAGCCGGCGGGCCAACCCGCGGTAGGCCCGACGCACCTGCTCGGGGGTGGCGTCGGCGTCGACACCGAGGTCGGCGTAGAGGTCACGCCCGCAGTCGGGCATGGTCACCGGTGAGCACCTCCCGCCGACAAACTCGGTTGCGTGCGGTGGTCGTGGCCGGTCATGGGGCGGCCTCGGCCAGGGCGGCGTCCGGAGCGGGCTGGCCGGCGGGGCCGGCGATATGGCGGACATGGGTGATCTCGTCGGCCCAGTCCGAGAGCGGCTGCAGCACCACACCGGTGCTGCTGTCGTAGGCGTTGACGACCAGGCCTTGGCCGACGTACATGCCGACGTGGCGCGGGTTGCTCGGGGAGCCGAGCGATCCCGGAATGAACACCAGATCGCCCGGGGCGATGTTCGCCGGGCTGGCCGGGGTGCCGGCGTTCTTCTGATTCACCGTCCCGGCTGGGATCGGGACACCTGCTGAGGCCCAGGCGGCGAGCATGAGCCCGGAGCAGTCGAACCCGTCCGGGCCCTTCGCACCCCAGACATACGGCTTCCCGAGCTGGGCCAGGGCGTAGGTGACCGCGGCCCGCTGTGCCGGGTCGGCGGGCGGAGTGAATCCCGGCGGCAGCTGCTTGGGGTCGATGTTCGACGGGGCCAGCGGGACCCCGGCGCCGCCCTGATCGGGGCAGGCATACACCGAGGAGGCGAGCTGGACGTTCGGGGCGCCGGTGGGGCCCGGAACGGGGTTGTCCGGGCCGACCCAGAACTGGTCGACCAGCGCTGCGGCGGGTTCTTCCTGGGGGGCGTAGCGATCGGGAAACGCGGAGCGCTGCACGGCTTGGGCGGCCTGGCCGGGTGCCATGCTGGCCCAACCCGGCAGCTCAACGAGCCGGTCGAGGAAGGTGTCGGTGGCCGCGACGGGGTTGAGAATCTGGGCTGGTGAGCCCCAGCCCTGGGAGGGGCGCTGCTGGTAGAGGCCGAGGGAGTCGCGGTCGCCGTGACCGACGTTGACCAGCTGCGATTCGACGATCGTGGTGGAGATGGCGATGACCGCGGCCCGGCGGGGCAGGCTGCGCTGCACGACGCGGTTGACGATGGTGGCGGCGTTCTCGGTCTGCTCGGCGTTCCAGTCGGTTCCACCGATCGACTGCGATCCGCCGCCGATCCCGCCGTCACCGCCGCAGCCACCGCCGGGCAGGACCCCGCCGGTGACGGCGGTGAACATCGCGATGCCCATGCTGGTCACCGCGACCAGGAACGTCATCACCACCGCCGCTACGGCGAACACGACGGTGCCCTTCTTCTGGTCCACGACTCAGGTCACCGGTGCGTAGCCACGCCGTTGCGTCGCCCCGAGTCCTGGGCGGCATCGTCGGATGGGGGCAGGGCCGAGGTCGGAACCGCGTGCAGCCTGCGGCCGGCGCCGGGACCGTCAGGATTACTGAACTCCAGAACTTTCTCGCGGAGGCCGGCGTTGGTGTCGAAGATCGACTTCTCGGTCGCCGAGAGCACGGTCTGGATCTTCATGCCGGGCGAGTTCTCCATCTTCCACAGCGCCCGGCCGGGGCCCTCCATCGCCCACCCGGTGATCACGGCCTGTTCGCGGTCGGACAGGCCGAGTTCCTCGGCGAGCTCGTCGCCGACCCGGGTGGACTGGCCGAGCAGGATCCGGGAGCTGCACAGGGCCAGGAGGTCCTTGGCGATCGAGACCTCTTGCGAGCCGGCCGCGCCGACGGAGAGCAGGTCGGAGGGTTTGTGCATGACCAGGAGCTGGATCTTGCGTTCGGCACGCGAGAGCCGCAGGTCGGAGTCGACGGCCTGGACCGCACGCAGCCCGAGGCGCATCTGGCGCCAGACCTCGTCGCGCACGACGATCCGCACGTCGCCGTCATCCTGGAGGTCGGTGATCATCGACGACCAGGAGCCGAGGCAGGTCAGGGCGACCGCGATCGCCTGATCCCCACGCGAGCGCAGCATTGACAGGTCCATCGACTGCACGGGCGCGTCCCAGTCGAGGTCGAAGTTGGTCGGCTCGTCGAACAGCCCGGCCAGTGGGCCGACGACCAGGTTGGACAGGGCGTCGGTGATCTGACGGGTGTGATCGACGAACTGGCGGTGCGAGGCGAAACGAGTGGCCTGCCACAGGTCGTCCTGGGGGTCGGCGAGCTGGCCCACGACTTGCGGGATCGTGATCGGGCGCAGCTCGGAGTAGCCGTCGGCGGCGCCCACCAGCCGCCGCAGGACGGTGGAGATGACCAGCTCGTCGGTCACAGTGGGCTCGTAGCCCTGGGCCTCGGCCAGGGCGGTGAGCAGCCGGGTCCAGCGGGCCAGGATCCCCGTGAGCTCCTCGTTCTGGCGCTCGGCGTTCCAGGTGTGCCAGCGGCCCCGCAGCGGGCCGAGGTCGAGGGCGTTGAGGCGGTGTGGGCTCCCGCGCCCGAGCGCGATCGGGGTGATCCCGAGCGAGCGCAGCAGCGGCGTGTACTCGCCCTTCACGTCGCCGGAGATCAGGGAGCGGACCCCAAACAGCATCATCCGCAGCATCAGCGCCACGACCGTGGAGGATTTGCCGCGGCCGGGTTCGCCGAACACCACGAGGTTGGGGTTGGTGACCATCCCGCGCAGGACCCACTCGGTGGGGTGGACGTAGAAGGCGCCTCCGGACTGGGTGTCATACCCGAGGCGGGCCCCGATCGCCGGGACACCGTTGGCCGCGAGCAGCGGGAACAGCCCGCCCACCTCGGCGGTGGTGGCCTTGTAGACCGGGGCCCGGCGGGCCGCGTCCACCGCGGCCCACCCACGTCCGGGCTCGCGCGGGCCCTGCCGGGGCGCGGTGGCCTGGTTGACCCGCTGCCGGCGACGGCGCCGACCGGTCTCCGGATCGACGTCGTCGACGTCGTGGTCGGGGACGGGTGTGCTGGTGGGGATGCCGTCGAGATCGGTGAACTGGCTGAGTAGCTCGCCGGTGTTGCGCGGTACGACGCGGCGGCGGCGCTTGCCGAAGATGCTCATGAGTCGAAGGCCCTCTTCTCCCGGGGCAGCCCGATCCCGACCGGCAGGGCGGCGGCGACGAATGCGGAGTCCTGCGCGAGCTCGAGGCGCAGCAGGTGGAACCGGCCCGAGGCGTCGTTCTCCAGCCGGGCGGCGTGGTCCTCGACGTTCCAGTCGGCCGGGACGGTGATCGACGAGGCGACGGTGAACCGCACGACGGCGTGACCGGCGGCGACGGCTGCCTCCTGGTCGCGGGCGCCGCGCTGGCGGCGCGAGTCCACCGCGGTGGTGTTGAACCCGCGCTGGGCCTTCGCGTCGACCAGGACGTTGTTGCGGAACCGATCGGACTTGACCACCCGGGCGCCGGCGGCGGCGGAGAGGATCTCGTAGTGGATCTGCAGGGTGCGTCGCTCGCCGGCGGTCCGCACGGCCAGCAGCGGGCCCAGCGACCCGAAGATCGTGCCCGACTCGGGGGGCTGCACGGCGTAGGCGACCGAGGAGTAGCCGTCGTGGTGATACGCGCGCGCGGCCGGGGTCGGGGCCAGCGCGGGCCCGGCCTGGGAGATCGGGAGCCCGACGGCGCCGTCGGGGTCCGGGCTGGTCAGGTGCCGGAACGACAGCCCGGCCGCGGCGGCGGGGTTGAACCCGGTCTTGACCGCCTCGGCCACCCCGGTCGAGGACAGCCAGGTCACCGACTGGACACCGAGCCCCCGCAGGCCGTCGGCGACGCCCTCGAGGAGCCGGTACAGCGCGTAGGCCCGTCCGGCGATGCCACCGCCGGCGGCCTTGGCCGGGCGCCGCAGCGCCTCCTCGGTGCCGGACACGGTCACGAACAGCTCCGTGCGCACGCTGACCGAGGCGACGTCGCGGTCGATCTCGGCGGTGACCTGGCGGGCCAGGGCGGGTGCGTCGGGGCGTTGGTGGCGGTCGCGCCAGACGGCGTACTCGGTGCCGTCGTCGGGCACGGTGCGCACCAGCAGCGAGACTCGGTCGACGACCTCGCGGTGGCCGAGGCCGACCAGCATCGAGCCGAGGCGGGAGGCGAGGCGCTCGCACTCGTCGTCGGAGAGCATCCCGACCCCGGAGTGGGTCAGCTTCGCCGTGGCACCCCACCGTCCTTCGGTGGTGTCGTGGATCAGGCAGATCCGGGAGCCGTGGAACTCCGGGCCGTCGGGGAACTCCAGGCGGGCCAGGACGCCGGGCAGGTCGGGTTCGGTGCGGTCGCCGGCCAGGCCTGCGGCGGCGCGGGACTGCCAGGGGGACCAGCGCATGAGGACTCCTGTCTGGAACATGACCAGGTCGGCCAGCCACCTAAACGCCGGGCGGCCGTGGATCGGGACGAGGATCAGCACGGCGACGATCGCGGCGAACACCGCCCAGGACAGCGCCGCCGACCACTGGTTGCGCGACATCGCGATCAGCGCCGGGGCGCAGACCCCGATCAGCAGGAACGCCTGGACCGGGGTCATCCCGGCGATCCAGCCGATGCCTTCGGTGTGGTTGAGCCCCCGATACACCCGCGGGCCGGGGGACTGGCTGGTGGTCATCGGGTGTCACCGCTCGTGGTAGTCGTCGTGCCGACGACGACGGTGCTGGTCATCGGCGGCCGTCCTCTCGGTCGGTGTCGGGATGGGCCGGACGCTCGGGCTCGGGCTCGGGCGCCGGACCAGGTGACGGCGTATTCGGGGTGTCGGGGGCCGGCGTGGTGGAGGCCCCGTCCGTGCCGGCGTTCGCCGGAGGGGGCTCAGGAGGGCGGGTTTCCGGCCCGGGGTCGGTGCCCGCTCCGGGATCCGGATGGCCGGCCTCGGGAGGTCCGGGGTCCGGTGGTGGTTCGGGCCCGGACCCGCCGCCGCTCGCGGTGTCGCCTGGCTCGACGGGCCCGCTGTCGCTGGTGGGGGGCTGCCCGGACCAGTCCGAGGTCGCGGTCGCCCCGCCGTAGGCGCCGCCGGCGGCCGAGCTGATCTGCCCGCTGCCGGCCCCGGACGCGGGTGCCGGGCCGGGGTGCCCGATACCGGTCTGGGCCATCTGCGACGAGGCGTACCCGCCCGCGGCCTGTCCGGCCGCCTTGGTGGCCAGATAGCCCCCGACCGCCGCCGCGGCGACGGCGCCACCAGCGACCCCGGCGCCGGCCGCTGCACCGCCCGCAGCCGCACCGCCACCTGCCGCACCGCCACCAGCGGCACCACCAGCGGAGCCGCCAGCCGCGGCACCACCAGCGCCCGCGCCGCCGGAGGCTGCGCCGGTCGCGGCGGTGCTGCCGCCGAGCTCGCCCCCAGCGGCGCTACCGCCGCCGGAGCCGGCGCTGCCGATGTCGTAGGCCTTCTGCGTCGCCCGCGCGTTATTGATCATCTCGCTGGTGCCGTTGTCCCCACCCGGCTCACCGCCACTGCGAGACCCGCCGCCGGAGCGCACGGCCATCCCAGCACCGGTGCCCGGGTCGACGAAAGCCAACAGCCGGTAGAGCACCATCGGGCAGAACAGGCTGATCAGCAGCACCGCCGTGCCGGCCAGCAGCCCGGCCACACCGTCGGTGCGGGACATGATGTTCACCCCGATCACCACAACCAGCGCGAGCGCGGGCTTGAGCAGCACCGCCGCCAGCAGCCAGCGCACGACCCGCCAGAACATCGACGCCGTGGAGTCGGAGATCAGGCAGGCTGCCGCGATCGGGATGGTCGCGATCAGCACCATGATCGCCGCGGCGCGGAAGATCATCGCCAGGGCGAAGCCGAGCGCGGCCGGGATGACCCCGAACAGGGCGGCGATCCCCAGGATCATCGACCGGACACCCTCCTCGACATCCTCGCCGAGGTCCGGGTTGTCGCCGAAGCGGTCGGCGACCGCGGGGTTGTCCAGGATCGCGGTGAAGCTGCCCTGCTCGCCCAGGTTGCTCAAGAACAGCGTGGTCAGCCCGTCGGCGCCGGTAAGCAGGGCCGCGACCGCGCCGGTGGTCACCGCCAGGGCGATGCCGAACTGGGCCGGGCCGGTGACCGCGCGGAACATGCCCCCTCCGCCGCGCACCGCGACGGTGGCCAGCTGGTAGAAGAACAGGCCCAGCGCGATGAGCGCGGCCAGCCAGATCATCGTCGACCACAACGAACCCAGATCCACCGCGCTCTGCGCCCCCTCCGGCGGTGCCGGTGGCGCCGGGGCGCCGGGGATGGCGTCCGGGTTGTCGGCGTCGTTGCCGGTCAGGTCGCCCGGCGTGACCTGCGAGACCCTGTCGGCGAGATCGAAGCCGCCCTTGAGCAGCCAGATCGCTGAATCCCACACCGCTTGCATCGCGGAGCTGAACGCCGACTCCGCGATGGATCCGGCGACGTCGCCGACCAGGCCGCCACCGCCACCGCCATCTCCACCGCCTCCATCCCCGCCAGGCGGGGCGGGGTCCTGAGCAGGCAGGTCCCAGATGGTCGTGATGAGGCCGGTCATCGGAGGATGTCCCGGTAGCCGACTGCGACGGCTTCGTCGCTGCCCGGCCAGGTAGCCGGGGCGACCCATGCGCGCGGCCCCGACGCGACCAGCCATTGATCGCCGACGCGGCGCATCGGCAGGCAGTTGCCCAACCCGCCGGTGGCCACGCGGCCCTTGTAGTCGGTGACCAGCTCGCCGAGCACACACGCCACGACGTAGCTGCCGTCGTCGGTGCTGCCCTTGACCAGCGCCGAGGTGGGATCCCAGGTGATCCTCGCCCGGGTCGCGCCGGTCCTGGGCATGTTCGCCGCCCGCCGGAAGGCAACCAGGTCCTGCGAGGCCGGGGTCTGGGCGGTGGGCGCGGCACCCGGCTCGGCCATCGAGTCGTAGGCCTGTGCCCAGACCTGCGGATCGGCGCCGGTGAACCCGACCCGGGTCAGCTCGACCACCTGAGCGATCGCGCCCTGCTCGGTGTCCGGGAACCCAGTGGGCACCAGCACCCCGCTCACCTGTTGGGGGGCGGGCAGCGTGATCGGAGGGCCCGCGCTGCGCATCGACAAGGTATGCGGCAACGCGGCCTGGTCAGGGACATCGAGCATGGGCGCACGCGCCAGGGCAGCCTCAGCCTCCGGGCCGCTCCCACCGCCGGTACTGCCGCCGGCCCCAGGGCCGGTCGGGGCCGGCGGGCTCTGATAGGTGGAACTGGGCTCGTCCTCGCCGAACATGCTGGTCAGTGACACGACCACACCGACCAGCAGCGCCAGCACCAGTACTACCGCCCCAGTGATGATCAGCAGTGCGCGACGTCGCCCGTCGCGGCCGCCGCCTGCCGGAGCCCGGTCGGTGTTCATCGAGCGCGCCATCAGGCCGCGGTCGCCGCGAACTGGCTGACCAGGGTGTAGCCGAGGCCGAACAACAGGGCCAGGGCAAGGCTGCCGACGATCAGCCGCGCACCGAGACGTCCGGAGCCGTGGTGATCCCACAGCCGGCCCGCGGTCGCGGCGACGATCCCGCCGAAGAACAGCCCGAGGATGCAGACCCCGGCGATCCAGCGCAGGTAGCCGACGACACGCTCGATCGCGGGCGCCCCGGGCGGGGCCTCGGCTCCCGGGTTCGGGATGTCCTGAGCGGGCAGCAGGTGAATCTGGGTGAGCAGCGTGTCGGCGAGCAGGTGGGGGATGGACATCAGCGGTGCCTCCGCGGGCGAGTGGGGTTCGGCAGGTGACGGGGTGGTCAGCGACGTCGTGGGGACGTGACCAGGCCCCATGAGGCGAGCAGCGGCCGCAGCGCGTCGACGGCGCGGTCGGGGCTGGGATCGTCGGTGACTCCGGCGATCTCCCAGCTGCGTTCGTGGGGGACGAACAACGCCTCATCGATCAGCGCGGCGACCCGCGGTCCGGCGGCGCCGGCGACGCCGGCGGGCCACTTGCGGGCTCCGTTGATCACCAGCTGATAGACCGGGGTCGCCACCCCGCGCTGCACCCACGGCTCCAGGCGGGCCAGGAGCTGCTCGGCCTGACGCAGCGACGGCCGGGTCGCGCGCACGACCAGGATCGGGCGCTGGGACGGCAGCCCCCGGCGCAGCCAGCCCCCGGCCCCGTAGACGGGGGTCGCGGCTGCGCGCCAGCCGCCGTGCCCGAGATCGACCACAGTGGTGTGCAGCGGGTCCGGTGCCGGATCCGGCAGCCAGTCCGGCGGGATCGGCACCATCCCCGGAGTGATCGCCGGCAGCTGGGTCTCCAGGCGCGCCACCAGCGCGTCGGCGCGCCAGCTGTAGCGGACCGACACGTGCTCGTTCACTGGCCGGAGCCAGGGGCCTTCCTGCGAAGACGCGCACGCGAGGCCGGAGCGGGCGGGGTCGTCGGCGTCGACGAGCAGCGCGCACCGCTGATCGAGCTGCAGGGCGTCGGTGATCGCCGCCGCGACACACGAGGCCCCGGCGCCGGCGGATCCGGCCAGAACCGGGACCAGCGCCCCGAACGCGGCCCAGGACACCGGGCGGGTGTCGGGAAACTCGGTGCGGGCCCGGCCCTGGGCGGCCTCGGTGGCTGCACCGAGCTCGGCGGCGGTGTCGGCCGGCTCCGGGCCGGGACCGCCCGCGGCCGCGGCCGCGGAGGTGGCATTGACGATGGCCTCGTTGTCGACCGGGCCCAGATGAGGAGCGCGCAGGCGCGCCGCGGAACCGAGCCGGTGGTTGAGCTCGAACGGCGTGCGCGGCCTATGGAGCGGCCCGGCACGGTCCTGCTGTTCGGCGGTAGTCATCAGTTTCTGCCTCCTCGTGGGGCGATCTGGGCAGACTTCGGATCGGCCGGGGCCGGAGCGGGTGGGCTGGAGATCTGCGAGGCCGAGTCGGCGGCGTCATAGACACCGCGCGCCATTGGCCCGAACCGGGGTGAGACCAGGGCGGTGTCGTCGCCACCGGAGACCACCCCGACGACCTGACCGCGGCCCGAAGCGGCATCCGGGCCGGCCAGCCACGGCCCGCCGGAGGCGCCCTCGGTCATGTCGCAGTCCAGAGCGAGGACCTCGCCCGGGGCCGGGGCGGTGGCGCGCGCGAACGGCTCGACCGCGGCCTGCCCGGTGCAGCCGCGCAGCGACTGCCCGTCGTAAGAGCCGAGCGAGGGGTAGCCGAGTGTGGCGACCTGCACGGTGTCGGGCGTCGACCAGCGGATGCCCTGGGCGCCGAGGGTCTGCTCGGGCAGCACCCCGTCCCGGGGCAGCAGGGACACGAACGCGAAGTCGGTGGCGGCGGCGACGTCCTCGATCGGGCTGTTGGCGTCCTGCCAGGCCGGGGGCACGTAGGCGGTGTCCACGGCCCAGCGGCCGTGCGGCTCCTCGCCCGCGGCGTATCCGGGGATGAAAGTCGCACCGTCGATGCGCCAGCCGCCGTCGAGCCACACACAGTGCGCCGCAGTAGCGAGCAGACGTCGGGACTTGGATGCGACGACGGTGGCCGAGCACTGGTGGCGGCCGCCGTCGACGACCAGGACCCCGACCGAGGATGCGGAGAGGCCGCCGACGATCGGTCCGGCCTGCCCGCGCACCGGGGGCGACTCCTGGAGTGGGGACCTCGGGTCGGCCGACCCCCACGGCATGACCGACCCGAGCCCCACCACCCGACCCCCTTGCGGGGCGCCGGAGGACCACAGCACGGCAGCCAGGGCCACGGACACGACCGCGGCCACTGACACCGTGCTCCACCTGCGGATAGTCATGGCGGCTACTGCAGCCCGACCTTGCGGGAACACGAGGGCCAGGCGTTCCATCCCTGCTCGGCCTGCACCTTCTCCGCGACCGCGATCTGCTCCTCGCGGCTGGCCTGGTGGGCGTCACCCTGGCCGCCGAAGGCCTGCCAGGCGGCGGGCGAGAACTGCAGCCCACCCTGGTAGCCGTTGCCGGTGTTGGTCGTCCAGTCGCCACCGGACTCGCACTCGGCGAGCTTGTCCCACGTGGCGGTGTCGGTCCCGCCGGTAGGTGCGACCGCCGGACCGCCTTGGGTGCCCTCGGGATCACGCGGCTGCTCTCCCTCATCATCGCCTCCCGCGGGCGCCGGTGAGTCCTGAGCCTCGGGCTGCTCACCACCACCGCCCTGGCCCGACGACTGCTCGTCATCGGTTCCGGAGCTGCCCTGGCCGGCGTCGGTGCTGCCCGAGTCCGGCTGCCCACCTGTGCTGTCCGAGTCGCCGGCTGTGCTGGAGTTGTCGGTCGACTCCGAGCTGTCGGGATCGGCCGAGCTGTCGGTGGTGTCAGAGCTGTCGGTGGTGCTGGAGTTGCTGGTACTGGGGGAGTCCTGCTGGTCACCGGTGCTGCCGAGGTCGGCGTCGTTGAGTTTCTCGAGCAGCTGCTCTGCGACCGGGTCCGTGTCGGCGGCCTCTTCGGCCTGTTCGGTCAGCTTTTGGACTGTGGAGTCGATGTTGGCCGCGGGCTGCGCGGCATCCGACGAGGAACCTGCACCGCCGCTGGCCTGCTCGGCGCCCGAGCCCGTACCGCCCGAACTGGAACCAGTGCCCGATCTGTCCGTGCCCGATCTGTCCGTGCCCGATCTGTCGGAGCCACCGCTGGTGTCACCACCACCGCGGCTGATCGGGCTACCGGGCTCGAAACCCGCCGAGTCCGAGCCGGTGCTCGACGTGCTGGTGTCGGAGGAACCACCGGAGCTGGGCTGTTCGGCCGAGGTCGAGTCGTCGGAGCCCGAGGAGCCCGACTCCGAGGTGTCGCTGCCGGAGGAGCTGCTGTCGCTGCTCGACGACGAGCTGCGGTCAGATGTGTCGGTGCTGGAGCTACCGGTGTCGGTGGAGCGGAGTTCGTCGAGCTTGGTCAGGTCGGCGGAGTCGGCGCCGAGTTTCTCCAGCTGCTCGCGGTCGAGCACCTGCAGCACCGAGCTCTTCAGATCACCCGCGCCGGCGTCGGGGCTGGCGCCGAGGGCCTGCATCAGCTCGCCGACCATCTCGATCGCTGCCTGCGCTTTCTCCAGATCCTCGTCCGACCCGCTGCCTGGGCCGCCCGAGCTCGACGACTCATCCGAGCCCGTCCCGGCATCAGCCGAGCCCGAACTGGAGCTGCTGTTATCGGAACTGTCTTCGGACGGGCGGCTGCCGGACGAGCCTGGCTCTTCGCCGCTGGTACCACCGGACGATTCGGTGGTGTCGCCGCTGCCTGTCCCGGTGCCGTCGCTGTCCTCGGACGGGCTCGATCCGGAGTCGGTGGGCTCATCTGTCTCATCCGAGGGCGGCTCGCCGCTGGTCGAGTCCTCCGGCTGCTCGGCAGCCTCGGGCTCGTCGGGCTCGTCGCTGTCCTGCGCCGGTGCCGCTGGTGCCGCAGGCGCTGCGGGAGCTGCGGCCGGAGCCGGGGCAGGCCGGCGCGGTGCCGGAGACGCGGCCGGGCTCTGCGCAGCGGGTGCTGCGGTGGCCTCGGCCTGGTCCATGCACGTCGTCGGCAGGGCGGGTTCGGCTTGACGTTTCGGGTTCGACGCGGCCGGACGCCCGGACGACGAACTGTCCGCCGAGGGTGGCGGTGCGGCGGCGTCGGCGACCGCATCCCCCGCGGACTCCACCGCACCCACCGCCGTGTCCGCGGCGCCGCCGAGGGACTGCCCGATCCCCCCGAGCGGGCCTGGATCGGCCGGTGGGGGTTCTTTGGGGAGCAGGTCGGCCGGGGTCGGGCCGAGCCCGGCCTTGGCCAGGCGCGCGGCGACTGCCCGGATCTGCGGGTCGGTGCTGGCGAGCTGGTTGAGCTGATCGGAGGTGTCGACGGCCTTCTGCCGCCATCCGGCGGGTTGAGTGGCGGGGGTGAATCCGAGTCCGGCGATCTCGCGAGCCAGGGCTTGTGCGCCGGGGTCGGTGGAGACGGTGAGGTCGGTGAGCAGGGCGCGGGTCTGGGTGCGGGTCTCGCGGGCCGCGGCGAGCTGCCGGACGGCCTTGCCCTGGTTGCAGGATTCGGCGACCAGTCCGAGCTGCGCCGGGAGCGGGGACAGGGTGAACGCCGTTCCGCCGAGCAGGGCGCCCGCGGTCAGGACCGCGACCGCGGAGCGGCGGGCGACCGGGCCGCGTGAGGACTGCGGGACGTGGTCGGCCCAGGCGGGGCGGGGTTTGCGCGGGAATCGCATGGTCAGGTCCTTCGTCGTGTGATCGGGGGCTGTCGCACGAGCCGGTCGCAGCGACCGGACACCGGGAGAGGAAGGGGGCGTGAACGCGGCTCACTCATCCGAGCCGCCACCGTCATCGCCGCCGCTGTTCTGACTGCGGCCGTCCTGGCCGCCACCGGAAGCGCCGGATTCGGAGCTGCTGGAGTCCGATCCGGACTCCCCAGAGCCGCCGGTCGAGACGTCGGCCCCGGCGTCGACGCCGTCCTGCCCGGCCGAGACGTCCGCGCCGGCGCCCACTCCACCGCTGGTCTCGCCGCCCTCGGCGTCGTACTGGCGGACCCAGTCGACGTGCATCTCCGCGCCTCCGGCGAGGTCACCGCCGAAGTTGTCGAGCTGGATGGTCAGGTGCATCGGCCCGGGCGGGTTGTGCGAGGGATCGGTGTCTTCGAACCACGGCTCGCCGTTGACCAGGTAGGTGACCTTCTCCGGGGTCCACTCCACGGCGAAGGCGTTCCACTCGGTGGCATCGACCTGGGTGGTGCCCTCGGTCTGGGAGTTGTCCGCGCCGTAGTGCAGGAACCCGCCGACCTCCTGACGGGAGGGGTCGGAGATCTCCATGAAGTCGACCTCGCCACCCTCGGGCCAGTCCTCAGCGGTCGGCCACAGCAGAAACAACGTGTGCAGGTCCGCCGCGCCGGGTGGGGACTGGGCACAGCCCTCCCAGCGGCCGAACTGCTGGGAGTTGGCCGACCAGGCCATGCCGCCGGCGTCGCCGTTCTCCGAGCCGGTGATGGTCAGGATCCCGTCGGTGACGCTGATCGCGTCCGGGGTGCGGACGCCGTTGCCGGCGTGGCCGGGGCCGTCGTACATGTTCCAGTCCCCGGACACCTCGGTGCCCTCGAAGTCGTCCTCGACCTTCGGCGATCCCCAACCGAGCTTGTCCGCCGCGGTGGTCGTGCATTTGCTCCCGGACCCGCCTGCGCCCGAACCTGCACCGGTCCCAGCACCGCCACCGGAGTCGTTGCCGGATCCGGACCCGCCGCCGTTGCCGGGTCCGGAGCCCGTGCCGGACCCGGAGTCGTTACCTGAGCGCGAGCCCGAGCCGGTGTCGCTGCCGGATCCGCTGTCACCGGTGCTCGCACCGCCGCTGTAGCACTCGTCGGGAACGAACCCGGGCTGGTCGGCGCCGATGTCGATCAGGTCCTGGCGCAGCTTCTCCGCCTCAGGAGACGTGTCACCGGACAGCTCGGCGAGCACGTGCACCACGGTGATCCGGAAACCGCAGTCGACCTCGTCCTGCGGCGCGGCGGCAGGGCTCAGCCCGGACGCGGCCAGCGAGGTCGTCAGCGCCAACGCGGCACCGACCAGCAGGTTCGAACTCATCAGCCGCGGAACCCGTGCGCAGCCAACCCCATGGTCCGCCGACCCTGAAAACCGTCGGCCACGGTCGCGGCCAGGTTCAGCGCGGCATCACGCGCCGCCGGGGACAGCGCGTCGAGATCGACGATCCCGCCGGTGGACAGATGCGGGTCGGCGGGCAGCTCGACCACCGCACGGCAGCGGGCGCGGAAGTGCTCGCGGATGACCGACTCGTCGACATAGGGCGAGGACCGGTCACACGAGAGCACAACGACGGCGTCCTGGGCGAGCTGGCGGTAGGGAAATCGGCCGTGCTCGTCTTCGTGGGTGGCCAGCCACTGCAGGGTGCGCGAGGCGCGCGAGGCGCCGTCCTGGGTGGGGGCGCCGACGATGACCAGGGAGTCGGCGTGGCGCAGGCTGCCCTGCATCGCCGAATGCACGACACCAGTCCCGCTGTCAGTTAGCAATGCTTCGTAGTAGCGGCTCAGGGTGCGCAGGACGGCTTCGTAGTCGTCTGCGGAGAACATCTCCGACAGCTCGGGTTCCTGCTCGCTGGTAAGGACCTGCAGGCGTCCGGCGAGGTGGGTGTAGCCCGAGAGCTGGGTCGACGAGCGGATCTGGTCGAGGTTGTCGAGCAGGTCGCGCACGGTGGTCTTCGAGGCCTGCTGTTCGCCGACCAGCCGGTCGCCGAGGGTCCCGGCATCGGGGTTGGCATCCATAGCGATTACGCGGTCGCCGCGGTACTCGGCCAGCGCCAGACCGAGCAGGGCGGTGACGGTGGTCTTGCCGACGCCGCCCTTGATGCTGGACACGACCACGCTGTGCGGGCCGGGCAGCGGGGTGCGGATCTTGCCCAGCTGCTCGCGCAGCCGCTCCTCGGCATCGGAGAGCCCGGGGTTCCAGCGGCCGCCGGACAGGGCGTAGACCGCGGCCCGCCAGCCCTGCTTCGGCGGCGACTTGCGGACTCGCACGGCGTTGGAGAACACCGCGCTGCTCTCGTCGTCCCACGGCGGCCTGGACTCCTGCGGCGCCGCGGCCGCCGGTTCGGTGACCGGCGCGGTGGTGGGCTGCACGGCCGGAGTCGGGGGAGCTGTGGTGCTCGGCGTAGGCGAGGGCCCGCGGGGGGCCGGATCCGGTGCTGCCGCCGGCGCGGGTCCGGTGGAGTGCTGCTCGACCGGCGCGCGGCTCGGGCCGACGGATTCGCCATGGCCGGATGAGGGGATAGGGCCGGCGGCCCAGGCGGTGCTGGTGTCGGTGAGCCAGGACGGCTTCGACTCGTCGGGCCTGACGTGATTGGTCGACATGAGCGGCTTCCTCTGGTGGGGGTCAGGAGGACTGGTCGGAGACCAGGTGCGGGTCGACGACCAGGCGGCCGTCGTCGGGGTCTCGGGTGATCGGCACGGTCATGCGCAGCCAGTTCGCCTCGACGGCGACCCAGCCGGGGTCGGACTCGGACGGCGCACAGGACGGCCCGACAGCCCCGGCCGGCTCGCTCTCGGCCGCCCCGCGGGGTTCCGGCGGCTCGGGCGGCGGGCAGGCGCGCGCGTAGGTCGTCGCGCGGACGACGACCTCGACGAACACGACCGTTTCGCTGGACCGGTAGATCCGGCCCGGCAACGGTGAGTCGGCTCGCTGCCTGCCCGCGCCCGACCATCCCCAGGTGCAGGCCTGGGGATCGGCGAGCAGGGATCGCAGTACCTCTGCCCGACGGGTGGGGTTGTCCTCGTCGAAAGACTGGAAGTCGGCGGCGAAGCGGCCGGCGAACGCCGCTGCCTCGTGGTCGGAGATCGGCTCCAACGAGCGGACCGAGCGCGTGAAGGTCTGCTCAAGGGGCCCGTACCGGGCCAGCGCCGTTCGTGGGGGACCGGAGCGGCGATCAGCACCTGACTGGTGATCGGCTCGGGGTTGCTGCGGTAGCTCAGCGTCCAGCCGGATCTGAGGAGCGGCTAGGACAGGGGCGGCCTCCGACGCCGGGGGCTCTGCGGGGGTGGCCGGCGGGGTGGAACGACGCCGCCCGGCCTGGTCGCCGACTTCGTCGCGGGTCGAGACGCTCGAGCTCGCAGGTCCGGCATCGATGTTGCGCGGGGAGCTCGACGCCGCGGGGGGCTCGTCGGCTGCGATCGAGGCGACGACGGTCGTCGTTGGGAAGGCGGTGCCACGACGCGGAGGGCAGGTTGCCGGGGTCGAGGGAGCGCGGTCGACATCGGCACGGGTGGCTCGGGGCCGGACCGCCGAGTCCAGGGGGGCAGCGGGCACCTCGGTGCTCGTCGACGTCGGGCCCTGCTCCAGCCCGGGGGCCGTGCGCCAGCGGGGCGCCTGTCTCGTCTTGGCCTTGGGCATTGCTACCGGCCCGCCCCTCGATCGAGGGCGGTCTGCGGTGCAGCCGTCATCCGGTTGCGCACCGCATCCTCCCTTCTCGTAGTAGTGCTAGCGCCGCAACTGCACTCCTAGTAGGAGTGAACAAACGCAACTATCCTGTCGTGATTTTCTGGTGTCAATGAGCTCTGACCAGGTCGAGCGCCGTCACATCGGTGTCGCGGTCCGGGGCTGGCGCGGTGGCGGGAGGGGGAGGGCGGTATGAACCGCGACCTCGACTTTCTCCTACTGGTTGCCCCCGCTACCGTCGCCCCGTTGCGTCAGCAGGAGAGCGACCGTCGCGGTCGTCGTCGGTCTGGGAGGAGGAGGCGCGTGCCGGGATCCAGTGGTGTCACGCGGACGCTCGGGGATCGGCTCAATCGCCTCGTCGCGACCGTGCATCCCCCGGAGCGAGGCCCCTACACCGACGAGGAGGTCGTCGGCGGGATCCGCGCGGTCGGTGGGCCGAGCCTGTCGGCGCAGTACTTCAACCACCTCCGGCACGGACGGCGGGACAATCCGACCAAAGCCGCGCTGGAGGGGATCGCGCGTTTCTTCCGGGTGCCGGTCGGCTACCTGTTCGCCGACGAGTTCAGCGAGACCGACGACGCCGACCGCCACATCCTGACCGTGGTCCGACGGGCGAACCTCGAAGACCTCGTCGAGCTGCTCGGTGAGCTGCCTGAGGAGACCAAGG
Organism: Pseudonocardia autotrophica; assembly: GCF_003945385.1. Lineage (NCBI taxonomy): Bacteria > Bacillati > Actinomycetota > Actinomycetes > Pseudonocardiales > Pseudonocardiaceae > Pseudonocardia > Pseudonocardia autotrophica. The sequence continues at coordinate 102,611 of NZ_AP018921.1, read as the reverse complement.
ACTCGGTCGGGCGCATCGTGGAGGACCTGCACAGGATGCACAGCTCGGGACATCGGCCTCGCCGGGGCTAGGACGTATCCGAGCGCACCTGCGCCTCCAGGGTCAGATGGATGGCCAGAGTGGAGCGACACAGCCGAGCCACGGTCGCCAGGTAGTCGCCGACCGCGCCACTGACCTCGTCCTGATCCGGGATCCGCTCGGGGGCCTGGTGCTGGCGGAGCACGGCCATGGCCTCGATCGCCGCCGTCGCGACGGCGGCGAGATCAGAGTCGAGCGCGGTCAACAGCGACGCCGTCGGGGAGGCGAGCAGGGCGGTGACCTGCTCGTGGGTCTGGGCGAGCTCGGCGTTATGGCGGATCTGCTCGCGATGGATCAGCAGGCGCACTGGATCGACCGCCGCCTTCTCCGTTGCGTCCCGGCCGGCCGGCCGTCGCACGGGCTCACCCATGTCCACCTCCCCTGTGGCAGATCCCTGCCCCGCCTGGGCCGGTTCGGGCACGTCGGCGCGCTCAGGCTGCGCGCGCAGACCAGGGAGCTGCTCGATCAGCGCCGTCATCTCGCCTTGTCGCCGCTGGCCTCCCTGGCCGACGAGCCGTGCCACCGTCCGCTCCTGACTGGTCGAGTACGGCTCGGCGCCGAGCATGTGATCGGTCGTCATGCTGACTGCCACCTCACTCCGCGATCCATCTGAGCGAATCTCGCTGGGCCGGAAGGTACACATCGGTGAAGTGATCCGCCAGACTGCCTCTGACATCGAGGTAGCCACGAAGGTACCGTCGTGCTGGCTACACACTGTGAGTACGGCGACGAGGCCGGCACTAGCTGATCTGAGTAAGGGGGCGAGTCGGGGGATGACAGCATCCGACGGGGCGGAGCAGCGGTTCAATTCGCTGGCGGATCGAATCAACTACCTGTTCGCGACCGTCGTAGACGACGACGGTGACGAGTACACCGGCAAGCACGTCGTGGCGACCATGCGCGAGCAAGGCACCGACATCTCCGCCTCGCACTTGTCCGAGCTACGCCGCGGGATCAAGGACAACCCGACGCTGCGGGTCTTCCAGGGCCTCGCCCGGTTCTTCAAGGTCAACGTGGGCTTCTTGACCGGCGATCCGCGAGCCGAGGAGGAAGTCATCGCCGAGCTGGAACTCCGACAGGCGATGCGTGACGCCGAGGTCCACGACGTAGCCACGCGCGTGGCCGGACTCGCACCCTCCCAGCGGATCGCCATGAACCGCCTCCTGACCGACATGCTGCGGGAGCGCTCGGCTCCGGAGCGCGACGAGTGATGTCGACCGCCCGCCCAGCAGCTCCGGCCGGACGGAACTACCAGATTCGCTGACGCAAACAGCGGTGGGTTTGCGGGTGTATCAACTACGCTGAGGTGGACCGTCGGGGTGACGCAGCGTCAGCGCAATTGCAGGTGCGGTTGCGCAGTGACACTGAGGAAGGGGCTGCTGTGATTGTGATGTCCGACACATCCGATCTTCAGCGGGGCGACTCCCCGGTACATCCAGCGCGGTGGGCTCTGGGGGGTCGATCCACGGGCGGCGGTGGCGGAGGTCTCGCCGATCGTGAGGGTGGTGCGCCGTCGGGCGCTTCTGGCCGGGGGGCGGGTCACGAATGAATCCATCAGCGCAAGTGTCGCGCGACGAATCAGACAGCATGGCGATCCGATTACATCGGCTCTTCGCCCTGGTTCGCGTGCCGTCCGGGACTGAGCAGCCGCCCTTTTGGTGGCCTCTCGGGGACCAGCTCCGCACTGTAATGCAGAGCGGCGTAGCAATGAACGACGCTGAGCGAATCCTCTCATCTCTGCTTGAGTACACAGTCGACGCCAGCGCACTATCCATCAGTGAACTCGGCACGGTGCTGCGACACGTCGGTGGATCTGACGAGTATGTCGATCTGACGCGGCCACGCCATGAAACTGAAACACAGCTGCTCCTGGCACAACTCGACAAGATGGGTGTGTCCGCGTTTCGTATGTGTCGGGCCTACATGCGAGGATTCGACCGAGTTAAGGCCCTGGAACTGTTGGTGGATGTGACGAGCGGCGTCGCCCCTCGTGTTCAGGAAATCGACCCGAACCGGTAAGGTCACGCAAGCGACGGGGACTGCGAAGGGACGGTGGGGACCTCGATGACCGAGCGCCAGCTCCGTAGCCAGGCCAGAGGGTTGCTCCGCGACCTAGGATACCGTCGAACCCCACCCCCCGCTGAGCTATGCCGGCGGTTGTCAGAGCAGCTCGGTCACCCAATCGAGTTAGTAGGACGAAGCCTGCCGGAGATTCGCTCATTCGGCTGCGTCATCCCGTACCCCGACAGGTACCACATCACATATCTGACTGATCTTTCAGTCGAGCGGCAAAACTACACAATCTATCACGAGATTGCCCATATTGTGCTGGGCCATCTCCAGCCCGGGAAAGACGGAGCCCCCTTGATGTGCGGCTCTCTCCTGATCGGTAGCGGTGAGGGCCCGGGCGGCTCTCTCTACGATGATCGACCCGAGTGGGAAGCCGAAACACTGGGCGCAATTCTATCTAGCTGGTCCAGGCTGCCTATCCGAGCGAACTGGGGCAATCTGGGCCGTACAGGCGAGGCGCTGGGCCGCGCCTTCGGCGGACGGGGTGTGTGACTTAGAATGTCATTCTTCCTGGGTATCGCGTGCGGCGTCGTATTCGTGTGGAGACTAGTTCACGCGATCCGATCTCCCGCGTCGGCGGACCCGTGGGCTTCGGTTCTGTTCAGCGCGGGCCTCGGGCTGATGGTACTGCTGAACCGACGAGACGTCTCCGGCTGGGTCGACGCCGTGCTCGGGTCCCACTCTGCCGGCATCGTGCGGAATCTCGTCATCGTAGGGGCCTTCGCGTCGATGCAGCTATTCTACCTTCGAAATATCGCGAGGTATCGCCCGCGTCACCGTCGATACGGCGAAGTGGCGGCGCTCGCGGTCACAGTTGCTGTAATTCTTGTTGCGCCACTCTTCGTGGACCCGCCGTTCAACCTGCAGTTCACCAGTCGCGACATCCAACATCCCGCGGTGCTGGTTTTCTTTCTGACTGCAAGTGCCTATCTTGTGTACGCCTGCATCACGCAGATTGTCTGGTCCAGCCGCGATAGCGTCCCGCTGTACCGAGAGCGGGCATGGGACTTCTTGGTCGTGGCCGTGTCTCTCACCATCGGCTGCGGCATCTATCTTATGCTGTTCAGTGCTCGAATCTCGTACTATGCGCAGGTCCTGTTCGGATCATCGCCGGTCTCGATCAACATGTGGATCGGCGGTTTGGTTCTGATCCGCATCTCCGTGCTGTCGATGCTCCTGGCGGTCTTCTACCCGGCCGCTGTCGCCGATCTCCGGCGAGTCATGCACCGAGCGAGTCAGACGCACGCCTACGTCCGGCTCCGCTCGCTGGACTCGGTTATTCGCTCTGTTTATCCCGAGCTGGTTCGGCCGGCCTCGCCGGACGGCGACGGTCGAACCAGCCCAGCTGCACCGTCGTGGCTGCCGAGCTGGCCCTCTCGACTGTCCTGCGAGCTGCGCGAGCAGCGTTGCAGCGATGGGTACGCGCGGATGTACAACGTCTTCGCCGGCTACAGCAGCGACCAACGACCAGCTGTGGCGGTTGCCGTCGATGGACTTCGGCAAATGCCGGGAGATCTACCGGAACGTGCCAGCACCGGGCAGACCCGGCCTCTCATGGAAATATCGGGATGGCTGCGCAAGCATCGGGTCCCGCAGATGATGTCGAAGGCACCTAACAGTAATGTTGGCTAATTGGAGATGAGCCCTGCGATGGCAGAAATCTACGTAGCGGACCGGCTCATCTCGGCCGGAGAAGAGCTGCCCCCCGGGCACGATGCAGTGCGTGTCGCGCACGGCCGAATCGAGGCCATAGGAAGGGGCAGTGAGCTTGTTGAGGCCGACCCCGGAGCCTCGGTCTCGCGTTTCGCTGGATACAGCATCATGCCGGGACTGATCAACAGCCATGTGCATCTTGGTGGTGACTGCAGCAAGTCCTCCTTCGCCACCCTGTGCTCCGGCGCACCAGACGAGGTGCTAGCTCTGATCCGGACCAACGCACGTAGCTGTTTGAGAGCGGGTTGTACGACTGTTCGGGACCTCGGTGACTCCGGTGGCTATGTCGCGAGGTTCCGCGACTCGACGACCGCCCCGGACAGCGTGCGGCCGCGTGTGCTGTCTGCGGGTGTTCCGCTCACCATCACGGGCGGACACTGCTGGTACCTCGGCGGAGTTGCTGACACAGCCGCGGAGATTCGGTCGGCAATCGATGGCGCCGTCGAAGACGTTGACCTGATCAAGATCATGGCGGGTGGGGGGTATGTGACCTCGGAGGGGCCGACGCCCTTCGATGCGCAGTACTCGACAGAGCTTCTCCGAGTCGCGGTCGAACACGCCGCTCAATACGGACTGCAGGTTGCCGCGCATGCGCACGGAAGCGAGCCGATCGTGCGGTGTATCGAAACGGGTGTTTCTACGATCGAGCACTGCGGATGGCGGTCAGGGCCAGGCAAGCGAGATCAGAATGAGGAGGCGGTCCGACAGATGGCCCAGCAAGGCACAGCTGCTGGCGACACCACTCCGGCCGTCTGGCGAGACATCGCAAAATATGTCACGACGCCCGACTATAAGTATGGCAGTCAACTAACTTGGATGGCTGAGCGCGACGTGGAGATCCTTATTGGGACGGACTCCGGTGTCCCTGGCACAGAGTTCGATCAGCTCAAACTGAGTATGGAGCTCTACGAGGAGCTGGGCTTTACCCGCGGTAAGGTCATCGACATGGCCACGAGAGGGGCTGCGCGGAGTCTGGGGCTCAGCCATGAGACAGGAGAGCTCTGCGCAGGCCTAGTACTGCAACGGCGTTTCGGCGTGTCGTGAGAGGCTGATCCGGGTTCGGCGGTGATGATCGCCGGGTGGTGGATCTTGCTGGATGGGTAGCGGCGTTGGACCAGGTCATCGCGTCGATCGGGCCGCGGTTCTTCCGTCGTGAGCCCCGCGCGCGGGCCGGGGCGTATGTGCGCGGCCTGCTGGCCGGGTTGGAGCGCAAGAACGGGTGGACTCTGGCCGAGTATGCGGGGGCGGTCTCGCCGGACGGGACGCAGCGGATGCTGCGCACTGCTGACTGGGACGTCGACGGGGTGCGTGACGATGTGCGCGACTACGTCCTCGACGCCCTCGGCGACCCCGTGAGTGGGGTGTTCGTGGTCGACGAGACCGGGTTCATCAAGAAGGGCCTGCGTTCGGCGGGAGTGCAACGCCAGTACACCGGTACCGGCGGCAAGGTCGACAACTGTCAGCTCGGGGTGTTCCTGGCCTATGCCAGCTCGAAGGGGCGGGCGTTGATCGACCGCGAGCTCTACCTGCCGACCTCGTGGACCGAGGACCGGGACCGCTGCGCCAGAGCTGACGTGCCCGATGAGGTCGGGTTCGCCACGAAGCCCCAGCTCGGGCTGGCGATGCTCGCCCGCGCCCACGCCTGCGGGGCCCTCACACCCCGCTCGTGGGTGACCGCCGACGAGGTCTACGGACAGAATCCGACCTTCCGCACCTGGCTGGCCGACCGGGAGATTCCGTTCGTGCTGGCCACTCGCAACGACGACGTCCTGACCAGCCCGGACGGGCATCGCCGCCAGGCCAAGGTCCTCGCCACGATCGCCGGCGCCCGCGACCCCGACACCGGCCGCAGCGGGTGGGAACGGCGCCAGGTCGGCGCGGGTGCGCACGGAGAGCGGATCTATGACTGGACCACCGTCGCCCTCGACCCGGCCGGCCTGCCCCACGGGTGGGGGCACTGGCTGCTCGTGCGCCGCCAGACCGAACCCGGGCAGGGCAAGACCACCCGGGAGCTGGCGTTCTACCGCTGCGCCGCTCCCGCGGCCACGCCGCTGCGCGAGCTGGTCCGCGTCGCCGGGGCACGCTGGGCGATCGAGGAGTGCTTCCAGACCTCCAAGAACGAAGCCGGCCTCGACCACTACCAAGTCCGTTCCTACCGGGCCTGGTACGCCCACATCACGCTGTCGATGCTCGCTGCCGCCTACCTGTCCGTCACCCGCGCACAGGAGGCCGAAAAGGGGGATCTCCAGCCGAGCGGACCGGGCTGATCCCGCTGAGCGGCAACGAGATACGGCGTCTGCTCGCTACCCTCATCCTCACCCCAGCCGCCTGCCTGGCCAGCACACTCGCCTGGTCCACCTGGCGCCGACGACGCCAGCACCAGGCCCGGACCTGCCACTACCGCCGCCGCGGCCAACGCCCACCACCCTGAAAAAACGCCGTTGCAGTACTAGCAGCCGACTTGCTCGTGGTGGCCGGGAACCCGCTTGATGACCTCGATGCGCTACATCGCCCGTATCAGGTCATCGTCAAAGGCGCCGCGTATTCGCAGGACGATCTCGTATAGGGCGGGTATCGCAGCGGACCTCTCTCGTCACCGCTTCATCAGCGTGAGCTCTTCATGTGCGGGGAGAGCTGTGGTGTCTCCGTGACGTTGTCACCGTCCAAGGTGCAGAACGGCGTTATCCGTAAAGACGTCGTCGACGCGGATATAGGTGGTGATGGTGTCGATGGACCGGTGGCGGGTCTGGTGGGCAATGGCACGGTCGCTTGCACCACGCAGGTGGGCGTAGGTGACGAACCCGGCGCGCAGGGAGTGGGCGCTGTAGGGGCCGCCGGGCAGCCCGGCGCGGGTGGCAGCCGCATGGACGAGGTTGTTGATCGACTCGGGGTGCAAGGGCTTGTCCAGGACGCGGTTGCCGGTGGAGACCTTGCGTAGCACCGGGCCGGTGGTGATCCCGGACAGCTCGAGCCAGGTGTCCAGCGCGGTGAGCGGGCAGTGCTCGGGGCGCTCGGCACGGGGGAGGCCGACCAGTTCGGGCTTGTCGCCGCCAACTCCGCTCACGCCGAAGCCGTGATCATGCACTTCGACCCGGCTACCGCCGAGGTCCGCGAGTTCGAGCACCTCACTCGCGCGGCACATCCGGACCGGTGTCGCCGAGCTGGAACGCCTGCAGCGCTTGCGCAGCGGTCGGCGCGATCACTGGAGGCGGTCATGTCGGATCTGGCCGAGGTGGAGACTGCCGGACGTGCCAACTGAGCCGTCACTGTCGCGACGAGAGCTCGGCCGACTGTTCGCGGCGCGGCGCCAACCTCTACGACGCCCTGTTCACCACCGCCCGACCGCTATGAACCGCACCCGGCAAGGTCATGCGCATAGGCACCGCGGGCAGCGCGATCACGCATCGAACGCCCGGTCATCAGGCTGCACCTACTGCGCAACCGCATCGCCCACCACGAACCCCTACTCGGCCAAGACCTGGACGCGCGGCTGACCGACTTACGCGCTGTGTTCGACTCGATCGACCCCCGGCTCACCACATGGGCCATCGACGACGATGGCCGCCTGGAGGAACTGCTCGCGTACCGGCCCTGACCCATGCGCCTCCGGCAGCCCTTCGCGCGTTGAGACAGCTGTCGACGGCGGGATTCCGCGGACCTACCTGTGACCCCTTCTGGGCAGAGGATTCGAGCTGTGCCGGGACACTCCATCAGCGCTTTCGGCGCGATCCTCGAGCGAACGTGGCATGGAGGGCGGCAGAGATCAGGGAACTACGCGAACTGGCGCCGGTTTCCTCGACCAGCCGGTCGATAACGGTCAACTCGTCCGCCGTCGCCCGGAAAGTGAACGGCACCGTGCGTTCCGACGGCGAGGTCGCTCGCTGACGTGTACGACTCGGACGCGCCGAGAACAGGCTGTTCGGAGGGCGCTCCTGGCGCTGCTGGCGAGTCACCAGTTCCGGGAGCTGATGCTGGGCCCGGTCGATCGCGTCGAAGACCAGATCGGAGTTCGTGCGTCGGTCCCGCTTGCGTGCAGCATCGAGCGTGTCTCGCAGGCCCGGGGCCAGATACACGATCGACTGCGAGGTCGCGGGAGCTGGCTCCTGCTCGCTCCAGTCCTGCTCAACTACGGGGTCTGCCTTCGTGACCGGCTTCTCCGTAGGCGCCACCGGCGGGTCGACCGGTTCCGTCGATGGCGCCGGAGGGGCCGAGTCGCGCTGCCCGTCCGCAGCTCCGGCAGGCGCCGATCGTTGGCCCTGTCGCCCCGGCCGCTGGCCGCCCGGACGGACAAGGTCCCGTGCGGACGTGCCGAAGACGTCGGCCAAGTTGTTCTGACTCACTGCTGCGCCCCCTCCAGCGAGGCGGACTGGTGTTCTTCGGCCTCGCGAAGAACAGACAGCACCTCCAAGGCCAGGTCACGGTAGTCGCCTGCGACCGAAGCCGCCGTTGCTGAGATCCGAGGACCTTGGCGCTTGCCCTCGCGAAGCGCCTTCCACCATGCCGGTTGCGCGGCCAGGTCTTCCTCCAGCTCGTGTGCGAGCCGGCCCATACGGCGGCCGTCTTGCGCGGTCTTCTCACTGAATCTAATGAAGGCAGAGAACAACGGGGACTGACCGCCGAAGGCCTGTGCGATCTCGTCGCGGACCTCGTCATGGATGCTCGTCGACCGAACACCGGTGCCGAACAACACCGCCCCGAGCAGGCTTAGCCCGGGGTTGTACTGCTTGGCTACCGCAAACCGCTTGGCCACGTTCGCCATGCCGTCCAGTCCGGCGCCGTCACTGCGGGTCGGGATAAGGATCCAGCGCGCCGCGTACAGGCACAGGTCGACAAGGAACGTGGCCTCGGGTGGGGAGTCGATGACGACGAAGTCGTAGTTGGGGGCGAGCGGCGACAACGCATTGCCCAAGGCGAGGTTGGCGTCCAAGCCTTCTCGACTCATCCGCCCCACCATGTGCGAGACGAGATCATCGAGCTCGATGCCACCTGGAGCAACATCGAGACCAGGCCGAACACCCGGCACAGGTTCGAGCTGGCCGCGTCCGGTGATCGCGTCGAAGAGGTTGCGGCCGTGGTCGTCGCTGGCTGTGTCGCGGTAGCCGAGGTCGCGGGCGACGTTGGCCTGTCGGTTGAGGTCAACGAGGAGACAGGCGAAACCGGCACCAGCCAACTGCCCGGCGAGGTTGACGGCAAGGGTCGTCTTGCCGACTCCTCCCTTGTCGTTGACGAGGGCGATGGTCCTGGCCAGCGCGACTGTCCGATCCACTTCCTCAGCGTGCTTTGCCATCGACTCTCCCGAGCTAACCACTGACCGCATCCATCCTTCTTCTGCCTCTTGTCCCCCTCGCAGGGATGGTCTCCCGTGCGGCGCCTCTCCCGGACGTGGCCCCCTTGCTTCCTTCAAGCAGGGTTGCGATGAGAGTTGCTTACCCGCCCGAGGCTACCTAGCACCGCCGCGGATGGTCATTCTCGGGAGCAATGTAGCGATGTGGCAAGCAGCGACACGCGCGCCCTGCGGTAGAGATTCGAACACACGGCTAGACGCACTCCTCCAGACCTGCGGGGTAGCGGGTCAACGCACTTACGGGACGTGCCGCAGCCCTGCGTAGACCTAGACGTCCGGGCGGCAGGGCAGACAGGCGCCCCGTGGGGCCGCCATGCCTGCAATCGTGTGCGTAGTGGGGCTTGTGGACGCGCAGACGTGATGGCGCCTGCTGGCTCGCACCCGCTGGCGGGGTAGCGGACTTGCTTCCAGGCGTGCATCGACGAGCACTGATGAACCTGCGACCCGAGCAGTAGGCATCGTTGCTGTAGCCTTAGCGATTAGGCAAACGCTGATACCCGGGATCACAAAGGCGTTTCTGAAAACATGCATCCTTGCTATCGGTTGCACTATCGCTTATAGCGCTTTGACCTGCAGCGTTCGTCTAGTCTGGAGGACTACTGACGAGGCGTGGAGCTCGGTGGGTGTCTCGATAGGCCCAGGATTTTGACCTCGGTACCCGAGGCCTCGGAGTCGGCAGATGCAGAGGCCAAGGCTCGTCGACACCGCCCGACGGGCGGCAGCTGCGTCCAGTTCCTGGTTCACCCCGATCGGGGCGGTGCTCGGTGCCGCCGTCCGTGGTGGCCACGGTGATGTGGTGTGCTGCAGCGCCTCGACAGGCTCTCGGGCCGGGGAGGCGGTCGACGCTCGACGGGACGCCCGAGAGCCTCACGGTCGCGGTACGCCTTCGAGCGCGGTGGCGTTACGTGGCCGGGGATGGCGGTTACTGCGGTAGCTGGGACGGCTTCGCGCGCACGGTGTTGGTGGACATGCGTGCCCGGCTGGCGCGGTCGCCTCGCTCGGACCGGATCTCTTCGAGGTCGGACTGCAGGCGGCGGGCGAGGCGGGGCTGGGCCGGCGCCGGGTGCTGGACTCGATCCCGCTGTATGACGCGGTGGGCATGATGGACACCGTGACGTTGATCCGCTCGGCGGTGCGCGGGCTGCTTGCCGACGCCGATCTGTGTGAGCTGTTGCGGGCGGCACTGTGCAGCGGGGACGACTACGCCGCGCTCGGTAAGCCCCAGATCGACTGGGACGACCGGGCCGGCCGAGATCGACGAACCGGGTCTCGGGGTCGGAGAGCAGGTGCCACACGGCAACGAGGGCGGAGCGGCCGACCGCGACGATCGCCCTTCTTCTTGCTGCGGAGGCGGGCGATGCGCCGGTAGCGCTGCGCCCGTGAGGAGTTGGTCGACTCCCGGGCCCGTGACGGGTACGCGCTGATGGCCCCTGCTCGATGGCCGCGAACTCCTCGACGCGGGTGGTGCACTGCCGCGCGCCAACCGTCGCCTGCTCGGTACTGAACGGGTCGGCCAGGGCTGCGTCCTCGCGAGTTCAGCCTTTGAGTGGATCGGTGGGGTGGCGACCGCACTGATCCTGACAGTGCCCGCATGTCAGCGGCGCGGGTCAGCGTCAACTGACTATAATCGCAGGTCAGGAACTCTTTTGGTTCGGCGTCGAGCACACGAGGGGCGCCATATCTGGGGCTGCAGAGCCGACACATGGTCACTTCCGCCCTATCGGCTGAGACCGCTGATAATCTCCGGTTAGCTGACGAGTCACCGGGCACTCGCCCGCACTCCCAGCCGACGAAAGGGGCACCGATGGGCTCTGGCGCCGCCGCGGACGACGAGAAGGAGCCGGTACCGGGCTCTGCGGCCATCGACAGGCCCTGCGATCCGGCGGGGGAGCGGCGTGTCGCGGCGCAGCGGGCGGCCTCCTTGGAAGCTCTGGCCGCTCGGGCAGACGCCCACGCCACCGCGTCCCGCGCACCACGCACGCACCGCGCCTACGCCGCCGACTGGGCGCACTTCACCGGGTGGTGCACCACCGCCGCGCTCGAAGCCTTGCCGGCCGAGGTGAACACGGTGCGGCTCTACCTCGCCGACCTGGAGGCCACCCGCACCGCCGACGGGGCGGCAGTGTTCTCCCCGGCGACGATGGCGCGGCGCCTGGCCGCGATTGCCGCCGTGCACCGCGACGCCGGCCACCCGTCCCCGACCCGGGATCCGGCCGTCGGTGCGGTGCTCACTGGGATCAAGCGGGCCCGCGCACACGCCACGCACCAGATGCGCCCGCTGCTCCTCGACGACCTCCGCACCCTGCTGTCGGGAATGGAGTACGGGACGTGGCCGGGCGGGATCACCGCCGCCCGCGACAGCGTCGTGCTCCTGGCCGGGTTCGCCGGGGCGCTGCGCCGCGGCGAGCTCGCCGCCCTGACCGTCGGGGACCTGCACTTTCACCCCGCCGACGGGCTGCACGTGCGGATCCGGTCATCGAAGACTGACCAGGACGCCCACGGCGCCACCGTGGTCCTGCCCTACGGGACCTGTGCGGGGACGTGCCCGCCGTGCGCGGTGCTGCGCTGGCTGCGGCTCCTCGAGGCCGCACCCCGGGGCCGGGCCGCGCTGATGCGGGCGGTCCTGTCCACTCCGGTCTGGGCCGAGCAGGATCACCTCTACCCGCACCCCGACCCGGCCACCGGGCCCGACGACGCCCCCACCGGCCCGGGGCGCGCACCCGGTCCGGCACCGGTACCGACACTCACGGACGAGGCGCCACTGCTGCGCGCGGTCCGCCGCGGCGGCACCCTGACCGACACCGCGATCACCGGCGACGCCCTACACGCGATGATCCGCCGCCGCGCACACACCGCCCGGCTGCCCGGCCCGGTGGGGTTCCACTCGCTACGGGCCGGGTTCGTCACCACCGCGCGGCGGGCCGGGGCCGATCACCGCGCCGTGCGCCGCCAGACCCGCCACTCCAGCGACGCCATGGTCGAGACCTACGACCGCGACCACGCCCCCCTGCTCGGTAACGCCGTCACCCAACTCGGCCTATGACCAGTCAAGTAGGAAATGATGCATCCGGTGCCACAGTCGGCCGGGCCACTGCTGCCACCTCCGAACCCGCCACGCCGGAGAATCGGGCGGCGATGCTGCGGGATGCGGCCGGGCCGAGCTATGCGCGGGAGTGGGCGCTGTTCTGCGACTACACCACCGCCACCGGCCAGCCCGTGTTGCCGACCACCGTGGACACCCTGACCGGGTTCTTCACCGCACTACCGGCCCGACCGGCCACCCTGGCCCGCCGGGTGCGGGCGATCGCCGCCGCCCACCGCCGCGCCGGCTACCTACTGTCCCGCCCGGACCACGGCCCCGCCGCACCCCCGCCCCCGCGACCGGCCCAGCAGCGCTGGACCGCGGCGGGCCCGCTGCTCGCCGCCTGCCCCACCCGCGGCTGGCCCCACGGCCTGCACGGCCGCCGCGACGCCTTCCTCATCGTGGCCACCATCGGCCTCGACCTCTCCCACCGCGACGCCCGAGCCCTGCTCCCGGACGCGGTCACCGTCGCCGGCTCCGGCGGCGAGAACCCCGACGATCAGGTCTCGGTCGCCGACCAGGACATGCCCACAGATCCCGACCCGCGCGCGTGCCCGGCCTGCGCGGTGGTGCGCTGGCTCGACACCCTCGGCGTCCTCGACGGCCTGGGCCGCGGCTCGGCCCGCATGGACCTCACCGCAGCCCACACCCCCACCCGCCACAGCCACCACCAGCACCACCCCCGCACCCCACAGCGCTGGCAGCGCGCCGCGATCCTCCTGCCCGCCATCGACCAGCACGGCTGGCACGACGACTACCGCCCCATCACCACCCGCACCATCCGCACCCGACTCGCCCTCGCCGCCCACCGAGCCACCAGCAGCGTCACCGCGCCGGGCACCCCGTCCCGCGGGGACCGGGAAGCCAACGCCTCGCCCACCCCCGAGACGACAACACCCCCGGCGCCGCAGAGCCTCGACGAGGTCCTCACCCTCCTCGACGGAGTCGCCGACGACGCCGATGCGCTCAACGCCCGGATCACCGCCCTCATCGAGGGACACATCTGAGCTCGCCCGCCACGCGGGCGACGCCCACGAGACGGTGAGCGGTAGATGCCACATCGGCATCGACGGAATCTCCAGCCCCACCGGCCCCTACGCACGTCGCGGACCCTGAGGGACGCCTCGGGGCGTCCGGCGAATGATGGTGTCCGCGTGCCGTGGCGGGGCAGCGGCGCGGACCAGACCACACCGACCCCGCCACCCCTTCCGAGCCGCGCTGCTCAGCTGGTCGAGGTCGTCGTCTCCGGCTCGAACCCGGAACAACCGGACCCTTTTCGCAGCTGCAAGCATGCGTAAACGGACGTTTCACCGAGCGCCCCGCGGTGTGCACCAGCCGTCGATGCCTCGCGTCCCGAAACGTCAGCGGCCACGACCTGGGGACCCAGCCAGCCGGTATCGTCGGCAAGGTCGCACTCGCCGACGTGTCACATTCAGCACCGTCCTGCGACACCGAGGCAGGAAATGACTCAGGAATGGGGGCGGCCACATGACGCGCGTCACGCAGGTGAAGCTCATAGATGATCTCGATGGTTCGCCGGCTGCGGAGACCGTGCGGTTCTCGCTGGACCGGAAAGCCTACGAGATCGACCTCAGTGCACCTCACGCAGCCGCACTACGGGACGCGCTCGCTGCCTTCGGTGATGTGGCCCGGCCGCAGCCAGGGCCACGCGGTGCCCAGCCAGCCACAAGCTCTGCAGCCGCCAGTGCCCGCCGCGCCCAGAATCAAGCAATCCGCACGTGGGCGCGTGCCCACGGGTACGCGGTGCCCCACCGGGGCCGGATCCCCGCGCGCATCAGCGCCGCTTTCCACGCCGACAATCCCGATGCGCTGCCCGCCCGCGAGGCAGAACCACCAGCAGCCACCGCGAACCCTGCCACAGCCGGACCGGCTGACCAGCGCCAGAGCGTGGCGCGCCAGCCGGAAACCGACGACGGTGCGGCGACACCGGCCGCGGTCGGGGCCGGAGCTGACACATCCGTGCCGGCCGTCGGCCGGGATGGGCTGACCAAAACCGACCGTGAACAGATCCGTTCCTGGGCGCAGGAGCAAGGAATCGAGGTGAAGCCCCGCGGTCAGCTGAAGCACGACCTCATCTCGAACTATCGCGCCTGGGCGAAGCGCGTCGGCTCCGGCACCGCCACAGCCTGAGCAACATCTACGTCATCCGTGCTGCTGCCCTGGAGCGACGAATTGGGATCGGCCGCCGGTTGACGGGGTGGACTCGACGGTTGACGATGGCGAATGCATTGGCCAGCACGATTGCGGATCGTGCTGGCCGCGGCGGGACAGCCTGGGCGACACAGCGGTACCGGCGAAGGCGGAGCCGAAATGGGCACCGCCCGTATCGTTGACCCTCGGCTCCTGGTGTGGTTGTCAGGCAAGAAGAAAGGCTGCGAGCAGTTCGATCGTGGCGTTCGCGGTGACGTGGACTAGATGCAAGACCGTTCAGTTAGGGCCGGTGTGCGGTGGTCAAGCATCGTCGGCCGCGAGTGTGTTGATCTCGACGGTGTATGTGCGGCTGGGTCCCCGGACTCGGTTCTGGCTGGTCTTGACGGTGTAGTTGGAGATCGCTCGCTTGACCACGCGTGGACTGGTTCGGGCTCGTCGAGCGGGTAAGAGGGCGTCGAGGACTCGTCGTCCGATCACGCCGATGAGGTCGACCGGGTTGGCCAGTACGCCCGCGGCGGCGGTGAGCTGGGCGCGGGCGGTGGTCAACGCGATCGTGAAGCTGGCCCGGTCCGGGTCGAGGTCGGGGCGCTCGGCCAGGGCGTCGGCGATCGCGATCCGCAGGGCCTGGTAGGTGACCAGCAGGGCGTAGACTTCTTGGTCGATGCCTTGCGGGGTGCGGGCGCGCAGGACCCGCCCGCGCAGGATGGTCGACTTCAGCTCGAAATAGCTGGTCTCGATCTCCCACCGCTGGTGGTAGAGCCGGGCCAGCTCGAGTACCGAGCAGCTCGGATCACGGACCGTGGTCACCAGCTGATAGGTCTCGCACCGCCGACCGGCCGTGGTGCGGATCGTGACATTCACCCGCACGACACGGACCGGTAGCGACCCGATCTGCGAGAGGAACGATCCGTCGGGCAGGTACTGCTCGACCCGGTAGCGGTGGTTGTTGCGGACCCGGATCAGCAGGTCCGCGCCGGTCGCGGCGAGCGCGGTGATCGTCGGGGCGTAGCCGTAGTGGCGATCGGCGAGCACGATCATCCCGGGCCGCATCGCCGCGGTCAGCCCGCTCGGACCGGTGGTCATGGCGGTCTCGCTGCGCCGATCGGAACCGAACGCGGCCTCGATGACGGTCCGGGTCCCGCAACACACCAACGCGACCAGGCGCAGCATCGGATACCCGGTGCCGCCGTGATGACCGCCGCCGCGCCGGTACACGGCGAGGTTGGCCGGGCTGTCGGGCACGCACATCTGGGTACCGTCGATCGCGCAGATCAACAGCCCCCGCCACCACAGTCCGCGGGTCCGCGGTCCGCCGGCCGGGCCGCGGAGCAGGTCGAACAGCGCGCGCAGCGGCGCGGCACCGATCCGCCGGCGTGCCTGACACAACGCCGACGCCGAGGGAACCCGGACCCGGCCCGCACCCGCATCGCCGGGGTCCAGATCCAGTCCAGCGATCATGTGGGTCCACACCTGCGGATAGCCCAGATCGGCGAACAACGCGGCCGCGAGCAGCAGATACACCACCACCCGTGAGGGCAGGGCCCGGACCCGGCGTTGCGTCGTACCGGTCTCGGCCAGCGCGGCGTCGACCATCTCGAACGGCACGATCCGGGTCAGCTCACCGACATGCCCGGCGGCAAACCGGTCACCAGCGGCGGTGACGACACGATTGATGACAGAATCCGTGCTCAGCGGAGCTCCTCGTGAGGGGCGGGGATGTCTTGGCGGACGCCCCTATCTCCTCACAGAGCTCCGCTCCCACTTCCTCACGACACACCGCCAGCCCCGGTCCTTGCACCAGCGCGGCTACCGCTAACTGAACGGTCTTGGGACTAGATGTACTGACAGACCCTGGTTCGCTGGTCGACGCCGGCCGCAGCGCTACCGGTTCGGCCCCCTGACAGCGGCGCGCAGGCGAGGTGCGAATTCCCGGCCCGCCGACCAAATGACGCCAGTCTGGCTGGTGATAATTCGAGGTGCAGGTCCGGCCGGTCGACGCGTGCGTGTCTGCACATCAAGATCTCGTCGGTGCTCACCGGCCAGCGCCGAGTGGAGCGCCGCGTCCGAGACCTGGCTCTGCGCGTGCTGCCGCGGTGCTCCTGGCCCGCGCCGCCGGGCTGGGCGCACTCGACACGACCCCGCCCGGCGACGCTGCGGTGGTGGTCGACATCGACGCGACTCTGGTCGGGACCTACGGCCTCGACAAGTCCGGGGCTCGGCAGGTGATGCGCACCGGACGCCGCGGCTACCACCCCCTGCTCGCCGTGATGGCCGGGACCGGGACGTGCTGCACGCCCGGCTGCGCCGGGGCCGCACCGATCTACTTGAGAGGCCGCTCCCCGCGAGGCTGTGGGTGCCCCCCGACCACGCCCTCATGTGATCACGTCGCCTCCGCTGCTTTCCGGCGGGACAGACGCGCCGGGGCCGCAGCGCTCGGTCCGGTCCTCCGCGAGCAAACGTTCTGGGTGATCACCCGCGGGGTGAAGTGCTCAGACTGATCAGGTCGCCGAACAGAGCACAGGCATCGCGTGAACCGATGCTTCTGCCGGCCGGCGACGGTCGGGGTCAAGTCCCGTGACGTGGTGTGTGACGGCTGACGCGTGATCTTGCTGGTTCAGGTGCTCAGCGCCGAGATCGTCGGCGCGGGTTCGGCCTCCTCACCGGTGTCCGGGGTGAGGGTCGGTGGCGGCGCGGGCTCGACTCAGGACGTCGAGCCCGAGGCAGCGGCGGCCATCGGTCCACTCGTCGTGCTGCTCGGCGAGGACATCCCGACGAGCCGGATGAGCGAGTCGCGGTCGGGGAAGACTCTCGCCACCGTGCGGCCTGACGAGCGTCTCGCCGTCCTACGCGCGGTCATGCGGACCTGAAACGGGCTGGGGCCTTGACCCCGGATAGTGGACACGGGGTGGATTACGCGGCGTCCGGAACGGTAGCTGCGAAGTCTGCCTCGTAGGTGTTCGGGGTCTGGTAGCGGCAGTAGGAGTGGCGGCGTCGGGTGTTGTAGCGGGTCAACCATCGGAACAGTTGCCGACGGCAGGTGGCCTGATCGGGCCAGAACGCGTTGTCCTGCAACACTTCCCGCTTCAGGGTGGCGTTGAACGACTCGGCGAGGGCGTTGTCGGCGCTGGACCCGACCGCACCCATCGACTGCTGGACGTCGAGTCGGTCGCAGAGGTTGGCGTAGGCGCGGCTGGTGTAGACCGAGCCGTGGTCGGAGTGGAAGATCGACCCGGCGAGGGAGCCGCGGTCCGCGGCCGCCGCTCGGAGGGCGTCTGCGACGAGGTCGGTGCGCATGTGGTCGGCGAGCGCCCACCCGGTCAGGCGCCGGGAGTGGCAGTCGATCACGGTGGCCAGGTAGAGGTTCCCGCCATCGGCCAGGGGTAGGTAGGTGATGTCGCCGACATAGACGATGTTCGGGGCGGGCGCGGTGAAGTCGCGCCCGAGCAGGTCGGGCACCGGGCTCTGGGCGGGCTCGGGGATGGTGGTGCGCACCCGGCGACGGCGGCGGTAACCCGCGATGCCGTGCTCGCGCATGACCCGGCCGATCCGCTTGTGGTTCACCCGCTGCGCCGGCTCGACGCCGTCGTTGATTTCGGCGGTGATCCGCGGCCGCCCGCAGGTGCGGTCTCCGTCGTGCACGGCGCGGATCCGCTCGGCCAAGGCGGTGTCCGCGGCAGTGCGCTTCGCGCGGGCGGGCGCGGCGGCGAGCCAGGCGTAGAACGAGGAACGTCGCACGTCGAGTAGTGCGCACAGCCGCTTCACCGTCCAGCCCCGGCGGGGGCTGGAGGTCGTGTCGGAGTGGTCGGCGACGAACTGGAAGCGGGTCACCAGTTCGTCGCCCCGGCGAAATACTTGGCCGCCTGGCGAAGGATCTCCCGCTCGGTCTCGAGTTTGGTCTTCTCCGCCCGCAGTGCCTTGTTCTCGGCTTCGAGGCGGGCCAGACGCTGCTCGGGCGTCTCATCCGCGACGGGCACGACACCGGCGTTCTGGCGTGGCGCACGCACCGAACGTGCGCTGCGGGTGCGGGTGCCGTCGGGGGCGGTGCGGGTCCCGGTCCCGAGGTTGTCCAGCCACAACGCCAGCGTGGCCCGCTCGACGCCCAGGTCGGCGGCGATGCCCTTCACCGTCGCCCCGGGCGTGGACTCGTACAGCTCGACGGCCTGCCGACGGAACTCGTCGGAGTAGTTCTTGCGGGCCATGGTCAGACATCATCTCGCTTCCCCCGACCGTGCGGGGATCAGCGTGTCCACGGAACGGGGTCAGGGCCCCTGCAAGCAAACGCCATGTCCACTTTCACTGAGACGGGGCAAACCGCACTTCAAGCGCAGGTGGGCGGCGGCCTGGGGTGTGCGGGCAGTTCGTACAGCGGAGGTGGCCACCGAGCCGTAACGAGGTGATCAGCGGCGACCGGTGAGGACGCCGATCGGGTCGATCTCGCCGCGCCGTAGTGCTCGGTGTACTCGCCGGGCGGAGGTCAGCCGGCGCCGTACTCGGCGCACCGGTTCGATCTGGGTGGCCTCGTGCAGCCGCCGGTGCAGCGGGCCCTGGTCACCGCGGCGATCGAGGAGCGACCAGGAGAAGTCGATCGCGTCGGCGCCCTCGAGTCGCTGCGGCACCTCCTCGAACCACCGCATGCTGCGCCGCGCCATGTCCTGGGTCGGTGCCATCGCGGTCCGCCGGCGGGCGTCGTACCCGGCGAGCGCCGCATCGACGTCCGCCGTCCTCCCGGTCGTGCCGTCCGGATAGAGCTCCTCGGCCAGCACGATCGCGTCGGCCACCGCGAGCACCGTGCCGGAGCCGATCGCGAAGTGTGTGGTGTGCGCGGCGTCGCCGGCCAGCACGACGTTCCCGGACCGCCACGAGGTGTTGCGGATCTCGCGGAACTCCAGCCACGGCGAGGCGCCCGTCCCGGGCGGGGCGATCAGCGAGTGTCCCTCCAGCGACCGGGCGAAGATCGTCTCCAGCAGCCGCATTCCCTCGTCGGCGGACAACCGGTCCAGGCCGAGACCGGCCCAGGTCTGCGGGGTGCACTCCACGATGCAGGTGCTGACGCAGTCCGCGGCGGGGTAGGCGTGGAACCAGATCCAGCCGGCCTCGGTGCGCTCGAAGGCGAAGGTGAACGCCTCGAACGTCTTCGATGTGCCGAACCAGGCGTAGCGGTTGGTGCCGTGGGTGAGCCGGGTGCCGAACTCCGCGGTGCGGGCGTCGCGAACGGCGCTGTTGATCCCGTCCGCTGCGACGACGACGTCGGCGTCCGCGGTCAGCGGATCGGCCGCGAGATCGCCGTCGGGGGCGGTCTCGGTGTCGAACCGCAGGTCGACTCCCACCTGCCGGGCCCGGACGGTGAGCGCCTCGAGTAGCCGGGCGCGCCCGATCGAGTAGCCGTAGCGGCCGCCGAGGTGCACGGTCTCGCCGGCGACCTCGACGACCTGGTCGCCCCAGACGTGCGCGGCGGCTCGGACGCCGTCCGCGCCCACCGGGTCGGTGCGGTACAGCTCGTCAAGGATGTCCTCGCCGAGGGTCACGGCGAACCCGGAAGCCTCCCCTGGCGGGTTGCGCTCGGCGACGACGACTTCGTCCCGGCCGTCCGAGCGCAACCGGGCCAGGATGGCCAGGTACAGACCTGCCGGACCGCCACCGATGCACACGATCTTCACGGAGCGCGCCTTCCATGCCGGTCCCGACCACAGTTCGGCGCGCGGGTAGGGGGCGGACCGGACATTTTGCCGATTGTCGGCAGGTTTTCAAGGCGATGGAGATCGATCGGCCGACGCTCCCGGTGACACGGGCTCGAGAGGTGTCCGATCCCCGGGCAGCCCGACACAGCTAGGTGCGCGTCGAGCAGCGAGAGAACAAGTCCGCCCGGTTGCTCGCCGCCATGCTGTAGAGCAGGGATCTCGTCGAGAGGCTGACGATGATCAGGGACGACGTCGTGTTGGACATGCGCCGTGTGTGTCGGGCGAGGGCTTGGGGTGGCGCGTGGCATGCGATGCCCTTCGGGTTGGGCGGCCTGGTGCCGCATCGAATCGGGATTCCGGTGCAGATGAGTCCGGACGTGATGTCCTGCGAACCAGCCTCGTCAGCCGGTCACGGACGGGGATCGATCGAATCTGGAGCCCGGGCCGGGTCAGTTCCGATCGACGCAGAGCACGGCGACTGGTGCCAGCACCGCCGCCGGAGGCACCGGGTTCGATGCCGGGGCGGGCAGGACCGGCTGCTCGACCTGGTCCGGCCTGAAGCACGTGGAGAGGAGAGCGGGGCCGCTGTCACGTGGGGCATCGACCCCGCGGACCGCGGGGTCGACAGCAGTGTCTCGTCCTGCCGGGGCGTGATGGCAGGGACGGTCGGGGGTGCACAGACCAGTCACGGCCGGCGAACCTGGCGTATCCCCGTTTGCCGGAACACTGGCGTTGCCCTCAGCGTCGAGAGGCGCGTCGGGCAGGCATCCGGGACATCCCCCGGTCTCCTGGACCAGCGCCGTGACGGCGGCGACGCTCGCAACCGGTTGCTCCGGAGTGATGGTGTGGCAGGCCAGAACGGGTCCGAACGCGGTGTGCACGAACACGGCGATCAGCAGGAGGACGAACGGGGCTGCGGGGCGATGCATCGCGGTACGCACCGTCGCCGTCCCTCCCTCTCGACCTGGGCCCGTTCCGGACTTGCTGACTCTAACCACAGCATCGCCACGCCGCCCCGGAGGCGGACGGACGATGCGGTCAGCCTCGCAGGGCAGGTCGCAAGCCCTGGGCGTACTCACTGGGTGAACGCCTTCCAGTGGCCCAGGCAACCCGTCCCCCGACGCCGCGATCACGCCCAGCCGCGCCGGTCATCCCGCGCGCCCGTGTCCGACAGAATTTCCGGTCAGGGTGATCCCTGACGGCATCGGCGGCCGGGGATGGTGAGCTGCATTGATGGATGCTGACGCTGACCGACCGCACGCTGACGTTGGTCCGACCGGGCTGAGGCGAGCCCTCGACGCGGCCTTCGGGCATCCCCGTGGCCTGGCTGGGCGGCTCGGTGGAGCGGTGATGGCCTGGGGGAACCGTCGGCAGGAACGATGGGCCGTCGACCGGGCGAAGCTGCGGCCCGATCACCAAGTCATCGTGGTGGGTTGCGGGCCCGGGGTCGGGCTGGCGCTGGCTGCAGGGCTGATCGTCCCCAGCGGTTTCGTGCGGGGGGTGGATCCGTCAGCCACGATGCGGGCGATGGCCACCCGCCGCTGCGCGGGGCCGATCGCTATGGGCGCGCTCGAGATCGGTGACGGGACGGCCGAGCGCACCGGCTGTGCGGACCAGTCGATGGATGTGGCGATCTCGGTCAACAACGTCATGCTCTGGGACCAGTCGCTCGGGTTCGCTGAGCTGTTCCGTGTGTTGCGTCCGGGCGGGTTGCTGGTGCTTACCGTGCATCGCCATGTGCTGGCCGAACCTGCCCATAGCCTGCGTGTCCGGTCTGCGGAAGCCGGGTTTGTCGATGTGGCGCTCACCGAATGTCCACGCCGGGGGACCAGCCCCGCCGTCGAGCTGACCGCTCACCGCCCGCGCTGATCTGTGACTGCCGTCCAGAGCAGCAGGTCGACCTCCGGGGACGGGTGGAGCGCCGACAGCCCGGTCGACACGTGTCGTCTCCACGAGTCCCGGCGAGCATTCAGCGACAGCTATTGCCGTGCGAGCCCTCTCGTGTCGCGCTCGCACGATTCTGCAGAGCTCGACTCGTGCATCCGAGGAGGCAACGCAGGACGGCACGCCCCTGCTCGGAACCCACGGCGGTCACCACCGCAGCCCACGGGCCTGCGGTGGGGTGCTGGCGCCGACCGGCAGCTGATCGAGACACAGTCACATCTCCAAAGACGTACGGCAGGACACCCCCAAAGTATAATACCCCCTCAGGGTATTGAACAGGCGTGGTGTCGCTGATGCTGTGCCCGCGGCGCGGGTCGAAGCCCGATCCTCCGCCGGCCAAGGGTGCGGTGGTCCGATCACGGGTACTGCCGAGACCCGTTGGCTCCAGACTTATCGGCTCCGCGCAGAACCTGGTAGGACGTGTCGCCGCGGAATCGCGGAGCGTGGTGATCGACGAGATCCGCCGCATCACCGCACGGCCCTGGCAGCGTGCCCTCACCGACGATCCCGAGTCCACTCCGGACGCGGTCGGTCCGGCCGACGACGCTGTGATCGACACCTGGCTGGTCGAGGAGGCACTGCGCCGGCTCCGCCCGAGCATCGGCAGGCGATCGTGGAGGCCTACCTGCGGCAGCGCCCGCGTGCCGAGATCGCGGCCGAGGCGGGCGTGCCACTCGGGACGATCCGCAGCCGGGTCTTCTGCGGGCTGAAGGCGCTGCGCCTGACGATGGACGAGATGGGGTGCAACCGTGACGCCGGACGAGCACCGGACCATGCGGGAGTCGCTCGGTGACTACGCGATCGGGCGCCTGCCGGACGGCGAGGCCGCCGCCGTGCGGGCGCACCTGGACGGCTGTGCGGCCTGCCGCGCCGAGCTGGCCAAAGTCTCGTCGGTGCTGCCCGCGCTGGGCGGGGTGGATCCCAAGCACCTGGACCGCACACCCGTACCACCGGCCGACCTGGGCGAGCGGATCGTGGCGGCGGCGCGCGCGGAGCGCCGGCCGGCTCCGCGCCGACGGCTCCCGACGAGCGTCGCCGCGGCCGCGGCGGCCGTCGCGATCGTGGTCGGCGGCGTGGCCGGCTACGCGGTGGGCGACTACGACGGGATCCCCCGCGAGCCGGTCGCCGTGCAGGCGAGCGCCCCGGAAATCCGGGCGAGCGCGGTCGCGATCCCGCACACCTGGGGGATGGAGATCGTGCTGGACGCCGACGGGTTCCGGCCCGGGGCGACCTACCGCGTCGTCGTCGAGGCCACCGACGGCCGGGAGGTCGACGCGGGCGCGTTCATCGGGACCGGTGCGGCCCCGATGGTCTGCAACCTCAACTCCTCGGTGCTCCGGCCGGACGCCTCCGGGTTCAAGGTGCTGGACACGGCCGGGTCGACCGTGCTCCGCGGGGATCTCACGCCGGCCTGAGCCGGGTCGGCCGCAGAGCCACCCGGGGACAGGACCGTCACGCCGCGCGAGCGTGGACCCCGCGGGCAACCGGTCGGCCTGCTGCTCGCCGCCGTGGCAGTCGTGGCCATCGCGGCCGGCTGAAGGATCGTGAAATCAGCGGCATGGAGCTGCACCATCAACTGTCGGCGCGACGACGCGCAGCACGCGGCGCCCGACCGGATGTCGTGCATGCTGGTAGCCGTCGATGGATCTGGTCGTCGGCATGGTGCAGGCCCATGGCCAGCCGGCCAGCGAGGTCGGCGGCGCGCCTGGTGTTGAGCCCTTGGCTCAGCACGGCTGAGGGTGAGTGCACGTGGGCGGGCGTCGCCGGCGAGTAGTACGGGCCCGGGGCGGCAACCGGCCACCCAATCCAGATCATCGGCGAAGCCGCCCTGGGTCCGCCGAGCTGATATTTCGCGGGACGGGACTCGGGTGCGTGTGCTCGTCGAAGCGCCGCCCGGCCTGTCTGCGGTGCACCGCAGCGGCCACCGGGTGCGCATCTACGGCACCAGCGCCGAGGCTCGACCCCGTCCTGCAGGACCCACCGGGTCGACGTAATCCCTGTTCACAACGTTCGCCACGTCCGGCCCCTGCCTGTGGTCGGCGGTGTGATTGCTGCGGGTCCACCGCCATCTGAGCCACCGGAAGTCCAGGATTCATGCACGGCTCTAATCCCGTGTGTGTCAGCGATCGTCGGCGGCGACGATGGCCTCAGCGCGGTCGGTGGCACGGGCCAAGCGGTGATCGGTAGTCACGACCACTGTGTCGAGTTGGCTGGCCAACTCCACATAGAGTGCGTCCAGCAGACGCAGACGCCCGCGCCGGGCCCACGCCCCGGGCAGCAAGGCGGCCAACGGGTGGCGCGTGAGCGGCATCGCGGCCACCGCGGCCACTGCCGCGTCCACCTCGTCAACGGTCAGCTCACCGGCGCGCTGGAGCCGGCCAAGCGCCGAGAGCACTTCGGCCTCACAGTGCGCCGGGGCGTGTAGCACGGTGCCCGACAGCCGCCGCGCGACAGCGGCGGCCAGCTCGGTACCGGCCAGCAGATCCACCACCACCGAAGCATCGACCACCACCATCCGATCGGCGACAGCCCGACCCCGCGACGCCGCCGACCCCGCCGGCGGACCTGTCGCGGACGCAGGCAGGCTCGCTTGCTCGGGCACGCTCACTCGCGAGCCCCCTGCTCGGGATCGGCCTCGAACTCGGCGCGGGCGGCGTCGAGCGCGGCCACCACCGTCGCGTGGGCGACCGGTCGCCGCGGTGCCGGCAACTCGGCCAGCCACGTGTCGGTGGCCTGCCGGTCGAGCTCGGCGGCCAAGGCCTGCTGGGTCAACGCCGACACATTCAACGACTGTGCCCGTGCCCGAGCGGCCAACTCGTCCGGAACCCACACATTCAACCGAGCCATACACACACACTACACAACCGGTGCGCAGGAGAACCCGGCGTCCCTGCGCTCCGGGTTGACGACCGCCCCGCTATGGATGTTGACCGCCGCTGACGGTGTCGACGACGGCGTCAGCGAGCATGCAGGCCAAAATCAGACAATTCGGTCGGTGGTGATTGGCACGGTGGCGGCCTGATCGTGGCGGCGCCGATGTAGCTGCGGCTGCTCGTGCGCTGGTCGGCGAGGATCGGCGTGCGCCGATACCGGATCGGCGCCACCGCACTGTCCGACCGCTCCATTGATGACGCTCAGGTCATCAAAACCCGCGCCGCCGCCGACCTGCCCGGGACCTGGTCCGGGCATAGCCTGCGCCGCGGCTTCGCCAGGCCTACGCCGCCGGAGTCGACGAACTGGCCATCATGCGCCACGGCCGCTGGCGCTCCGCCGCGGTCATGCGCACCTACATCGCCGAAGCCGACCGCCACCGGGCCCATAGTCCCATCACCGCCCTCGGCCTCGGCGACCCCACCACGCCCGCCCCCCACCGCGCCGGACCCGGCCTGAACCGGCCACCACAGCACGAGAGACCCCTCGCCGCACCTCGATCCGGCGAACGTCCTCCGACCGCGCCCGCCGCCCCACACGCGGTACCCCGGGCTGCCTGGGCCGGTCAGCGGTCTGCTGGCGCGCCATCTCCGCGCGATCCGGACAGGCAGCAGCAGCTGTCCTGGTCAACGAAGGTGATGCGCGGTGGCCAGGGCGTCGGCGAGCAGCTGCCGCAACCCGATCGCGGCGATCACCGACGAGACACCGACGCGGACACGGGTCGCGATCAGCGCGTTGAGGCCCTTCACATCGCTGTAGTCACGCCCGGCGCCCTGCTCGGCGCCACCGAAGGTCTGCCCGACGGTGCCGTCGAGGTCACCGAACGCGAGCTGTCCGGCGCGGTCCAAGGTCGGGGTCGCCGTGACCACACGAGCCAGCAGCCGGGCGGCGACGGCATCGGGCTGGCGGACATGGCCGTAGCGCCCACGCCCGGCCCGGTGCGAACTGCCCCACTCGACAAGAATACCCTTAGGGGGTATAGGTGTAGGGGTCATTTTCGCTTAAAGCAATCGAGAGCAGGAGGGAAACCATGATCCACGTTGGTCGTGCCGCGGCTGCGTCCGTCCTCGCCCTGGGGTTAGCAGGTATCACGGCCTGCGCCCCGGGCCAGCCCGCACCGCCGCAGACCCCGCCACCACCGTCGGCCGCCAGTGCGCCCGCCCAGCCCGCCACCGCGGTGAGTCCGGAGCACAACCAGGCTGATGTGCAGTTCGTGAAGATGATGGTTCCGCACCACCAGCAAGCGCTGCGCATGGCCGAGATCGTGCTGGCCAAGCCGGACCTCAACCCGCAGGTGCGCCGGATGACCGAGAAGATCCAACGCGAGCAGGGCCCGGAGATCGAGAAGATGCAATCCTGGCTGGCCGCCTGGAACGCCGGCCCGGCGATGTCGCTGGAGCAAGCACAGGGCATGCAGGGACTGCTCTCCCCCGCGCCCCGGACCTCGAGTTCGGGGCCGGGAACCGGTGGAGAGAACACGCTGTCGCGGTCCGGTGTGGCCGCCACCTCGAGGAGATGCACATGAAGGTGCGCACGTCGCTTCGTTCCCTGAAGAACAAGCCGGGAGCACAGGTGATCCGTCGTCACGGAAAGGTCTACGTGATCAACAAGAAGAACCCGCGGAACAAGGCCCGGCAGGGGTGACCAGGTCGAGCCGCGCGGCAGCCACCTCGACCGAGTGCTTGGCCTGCTGTGATGAAGCCACGACACGGCTGTGCGCGGAGTTCGGCTGCAGCGTGACGCGGGCGACGGTGTCGGACGCGGTCCTGCAGAGCTACCGGGCTCTGCGGCGAGGTAGCGCGCCGGATGGTGCCTTGCCGGAGCTGGTCGAGAGGCTCGCGCGGGTCCATCTCACACCCGATCCGCTGGCGTCCTGACGGTGGCCCTCACTGATCCGGGCAGGGGTCCTTCGGTGAGTGATGTCGACATGTTCGTGGGGATCCGGTAGCGGATCAGTCGTGAGCTGTTCCCGACCACGGCGACACTGGACGCGTTGTGCAGGATCGCCGCGACCACGGGCGACATCGCTCCGACGGCGGAGACCAGTAGCCCGGCGGCGTTCACGGCGATGGACATGCCGTAGTTCTGCCGGATCAGGGTGATCGAGCGTCGGCCGAGGTCACGCAGGTCGAGCAGGGCGTTCAGGTCGTCGGCGGCCAGCGCGACATCGGCGGTCTCGACCGCCACGTCGGTCCCGGCGGCGCCCATGGCGATCCCGATGTCGGCCAGTGCGAGTGCCGGGGCGTCGTTGGTGCCGTCGCCGACCATGGCGACCGTGTGGCCCTCGGCCTGCAGCGCCCGCACGACGTCCTGCTTGTCCTCGGGCATCACCTGCGCGCGGTACTCGTCGATGCCCAGCTGTCCGGCCACTGCCTGTGCGGTGCGTGGGTGGTCGCCGGTCAGCATGACGATCCGCCGGACACCGTCGGCACGGAGCTTGACCAGCACGTCGCCGACCTCGGGGCGGATCGTGTCGCGCAGCGACACCAGACCGACGAGCTCGCCGTCGACCGCGAGCAGCAGCGGGGTCTCGCTGGCTCGCTGCAGCTTGCGGACCCAGTCGGCGGCCCTGCGGCTGACCTTCACACCTTGCGCGCGCAGTAGCTCCCGGGAGCCGATGAGCAGTACGCGGCCATCGGCCTGCACCCGCATGCCTTGGCCGAGCAGCACCTCGCACTGCTCGTGCGGCGGGATCTCGATTCGCCGCTCCTCGGTGGAGCGGATGACCGCCTGCGCCAGCGGATGTCGGGAGTGGATCTCGGACGACGCCGAGTAGGCCAGCACCTGCTCGGGTGTCCAGTCGTCGTGGAACGCGATGACGTTCGTGACGACCGGGCGCCCCTGGGTCAGTGTGCCGGTCTTGTCGAACACGATCGCGTCGACCCGTCCGGCGGCCTCCAGATGCGCGCCACCCTTGATCAGAATGCCGCGGCGGGCGCCG
Organism: Pseudonocardia autotrophica; assembly: GCF_003945385.1. Classification (NCBI taxonomy): domain Bacteria; kingdom Bacillati; phylum Actinomycetota; class Actinomycetes; order Pseudonocardiales; family Pseudonocardiaceae; genus Pseudonocardia; species Pseudonocardia autotrophica. The sequence goes on along the minus strand of NZ_AP018921.1, from coordinate 74,658 downwards.
TTGCCGATCGCGGCGCTGATCGCGGTCGGTGTCGACAGGCCGACAGCGCACGGGCAGGCGACGAGCAGCATCGTCATCGCGCGGCGGACGTCCCGGGTGGCCAGCAGGGTGAGACCGGCGAGGAGGAACGACGCCGGCACGAACCGGCGGGAGAAGTTCTCCCCGACGGTCTGGATCGGCGCGCGGTCGCCCTGGGCCTGCTCGACCCGCTCGAGGATGCGACCGATGGCGGTGTCCTGGCCGACCGCGGTCGCCCGGACGACGATCCGCCCGCGCAGCAGCACCGAGCCGGCGTGCAGGGTCGTGCCGGGCGCGACCGAGACCGGCAGCTGCTCACCGGTGATCGCCGCCTGGTCGACGACGCCCTCGCCCCCGACGACCTCGCCGTCGACCGGTAGCACGATCCGTTCGTGCACCACGACCTCGTCGCCGAGCACCAGGTCGTCGATGCCGACCTCGACCTCGCTGCCGTCCGCCAGGCGAATCCAGGTCCGAGTCGTGGCGCCGGTCAGCAGATCGGAGATCGCCCGGCGGGAGCGGCGCAGCGTCAGGTCCTGCAGGTACTCGCCGATGTTGAGCAACCACAACACGGTGAGTGCGACGACGTTCTCCCGCAGCACCAGGCTGGCCACCGTCGCGGCGGAGACCAGCGCGTCGGTACCGGCGCCGCGTCCACCGGTCAGCGAGCGCAGCGCGCCACGCAGGAACGGGTACCCGGTGAAGATCGTGACACCGGCGGCGACGGTACGGCTGGTCGGCCCGAGCACCGGCGGACGGCGCAGGCCGTAGCGGCGGAACCCGAGCGCGGCCAGCGCGATCCCGCCCACCACGAGACGGGCGAACTCCCCGTGTTGGGTATCGGCCGAACGCGGGGTGCGGGCCACGGTCGCCTCCGGATCGGCGCCGAGGCCCTTGCTGATCGCCTCGCGCAACTCGATCCCGTCGCATCCGTCGCGGTACCAGACGACGACGCTGCCGGTGCGCGGGTAGGCATGCACCTGCCGGACACCGGCGACGTGGTCGACGACGTCCTCGACGGCGACGGCCAGCGCGACCTGATCGCGGAGCGCGGGAACGGCGAAACGGACACGCCCGGCCGCGTCGCTGACGACAGTGAGATCCGGGCCCGCGATGTCGCTACTCAGGATGCTCGACCTCAGTGCTCGTGGCCGTGACCGTGCCCATCACCGGCGCCCGGTGCGGGGGTCTGCTCGCCGATCCGGCCGCGGGCCTCGCTCACGATGTCCGCAGTCGTCAGACGGGCCTTCTCGGCGCCGGTCTCCGCGGCGCGAGCCCCGCGCAGGCCCCACGTCGTCGCGGTCACCGCGGCCTCGCGAACTGCACCGGAGCGGACCACCCGCTTCACGCCGTCGTACGCCACGGCCCCGGCCAAGCCGCTGGCCACCAGGCTCGCGGCCTTCCCGGCCACTGCTGCGAACACGAGCACCGCCTCTCGTTCAGTCCCACCTGCAGCGTCGACGTGCCCTGAGGTACGCGAGCCGTTCCAGGCTACGCGGAGGACGCCGCGGCTGACCTCGACTGCCGCAACTGGTTGAGCATCAGCGCGCACGTTCCGGTCTACCTGGGTCCGGCCCCTTTTTGGAGTCGGTCTCCGGCAACCCCCGCGTTTCGCCACACCCGGTCGGCTGGCTCTGGCCCGAGCCGGATTGCCCCTCCATTCCCGCGTGGCTGCGTTCGAAGGGCCCGCCCTGCGCGAATCGGCTGCCCTGCCACATCTACGGTCGCGGCGCACCCCGGTCTCGGTCAACGGTTGAGTGCCTCGGCGAGCGCGTCGAGGTTGCCGTTCATCCACTGCACATAGTCGCCGGCGCCGTCAGGCAGCGTTTCCGACATCTCGATCACCGGGACGCCTGCCTGCTCGGCGGCGGCGCGGACCTGATCGGTGGTGGCGGACTGCGTCTGAGTGTTGAGGATCAGCGCGTCGACCGAGGGCTGGGTGCGGAACAGATCCAGCATCTGGGCGACGACAGCGGCCGGCGGATCGGTGCCCTCCTCGACCGCAGCCGAGAACTCCGGCGGCGTCACATCCTGCACTCCCGCTGCATCGAGCAGGTAGTTCGGCACCGGTTCGGTGACGGCCACTCGGGCTCGCGGGTGCGCCCGGCCGATCTCGGCGGCCTTACTGGTCAGATTCGCGATGTCGTTGCCGATGGTCTGGGCGTTGCCGCGGAAGGTCTGGGCGGCGGGCGGGTCGATCTCGGCGAGCCGGTCAGCGAGCTGCTGCGCGACCTTCTGCACGGTGGCCGGGTCGTACCAGACGTGCTCGTTGAACGAGCCGTGATCTGCGCCCTCCTCACCGGCGTGCGCCGCATGCTCTGCGGGGCTTTCGCCTTCGTGGCCGCGGTCGCCCGCTTCGGGCACGCCCTCGAGCCCGGAGGCCTCGACGGCGTCGACGACCGGGGCCCGGCTGCCGGAGGCATCGACCAGGCCGGTCATGAACCCGTCGTACCCACCACCGTTCATGAGAATCAGCTGGGCGTCGCCGACGGTAGTCGCGTCCTGCGGGGTCGCCTCGTAGCCGTGCGGAACCGCGTTCATCCCCTCGATGATCGAGTCGACCTGGACGTGGTCGCCGCCGACGGCTCGCGCTACGGAGCCCCAGGCATCGGTGGATACGACGATCCGAACCTGAGCGGCCTCCGGGCCGGCGGGCGCCTCGCCCTGGCCGGCCCCACAGGCAGACAGCACAAGGGGCAGCGCGGCTACCCCGGCCACGAGCGCGGCCGGACGGAATCGGTGTCGGGACACGAATGAACTCCCATCAACACATCGACATACATTTATCGAAAACGATTGTCGATTCATCCTACAGGTGTAGATTCCGTCGCCAATGTGATCTGTGCCCGCTCCCTCCAGACGTCGTGTTGTTCAGCGAGCATCGCGCCGACGAGGCAGATGATCGAGTCGTCAGTCGGAAGATCCCGACCACGTCGGTGCTGCGCGGGGCAGGCAGCACGAACAGCCGGCCACCACGCACCGCGCCGCGCTCGCCGCTGCCCGGGCTGAGCCGCCCAGCGGCGTCCACCCGAGCTGCGGGTGGGGCCAGAAGCTGCCCGACGGGATCCCAGCCGCACTCACCGCGGGGCCGACCAGCGTGGCCAGCCAAGCGGCCTGCCCGTCGAGGACCCCGACGTCGCCGGACACATGCGAGGCGCGCTCGCCTGCGGACAGGGGCGACGATCCGTCGGCGGCGTGCGTCGGTCGCCGAGGCGCTCACCGGGGCGCTCGAGCCGTCTGCTCGCGGGGGCTGGGCACCGCGTCCACTGCGGCGCCCAGCCGGGACGGGCGGATGCACGTGCGCCTGCGACGAGCTGATCGAGGCGTGCCCGAGCAGGTCGGCGACCACATCGATGCCGTTGCCGGCATCGACGAGGTCGCTGCCATAGGCGTACCGCAGCTGGCGCGGGCGAACCAACCGATCCAGCCCGGCCCGCCGCGAGGCCGCGGCCAGCAGCTCCCCGACCGCCGGGCGCATGGGCGCGCCGACCGGGCCGCGGAACAGGTTGACGCACACGAGATCGCTGTCCGCGGTCGCCGCCGATCCGCATCCGCTCGAAACCGTAGGTGTCGAACGCCTGCACCGTCACCGCGTCCAGCGGCACCCCGTCGCGTCGGGCCTTCGCCCTATATGCCCGGTTTGGGCTGCCCTTCCGGTGCAGCACGTGAAGATGCACTCGTGCGACCTCGCAACCCAGCGGCCGCGAGTCGACACGCTCATCACCGCTGCCCATCGCTTCGCCTTTGAGCTCTGTGGAGGGAACCCGAGGATCAAGCGGCGGCCGCACCCATGCCCGGCCGACACGCCGTACACCGCGGCATCGTCCTCAGCGACGCCTACGCCGCCGCCCGCCCCGAGCGATCCGTTCGTGGCACCCCGCGGCGACCAGCCCGGCGCCGTCTGACTCAATCAACCCCAGCCCGACAAGGAGGCGACGCCGCCAGAGCGCTTGACCAATAGTTCAGGCGTCAACCTCAAATGAGCTTGCCAGGGACCAGCGAATCACGCGAATAGTGGCTCTAGGCGAGGCTGGGCACCCGGTCCTCGGGTGCGGCAGATCCGGGTGCTTGCGCCGTGGCTCGCCCCCATCTCGATCCCTTCTCGCGGAATGTGACGTTGGCGGCCAACGGAAGGACTTGCGCCGTGGTCCCGCGATGAGCGGTAATCGGGCGTCGCCTCCGATGCTGACCGTTCGGCGCTCGTTCGAGCCCGGTGGTCTCAGGCATTGGTGATGGGGAGGGCAGGCAGGCGAAGCCAGACTAGCGTCCTGGGAGATCAATAACGACCCGGTTACGGGCCGGATACGGCCCGTTCCGGCGACCCGCCCCGTCCGACGGGGGTGGTCCACCGGGCTCGAAATATCGGAAGGACAGGTTGTGGCACGGCACCGCTCCCCCGTGAGCCGGCGCGCACACCTCGGGTTCTCGCCATCGGTCATGTCGGCCGCTGCGGGAACCGGTGGCGCATACCGGCTTGCCGCACTCCCCCAGGTCGACTCCTCCCCGCGCGTGTCGGCTCTGTCCGTTCGAATCATGGCCGCCGCGGTAGCCGGCAGCGCACTCGCAGCCACAGCTCAGATGGTGCTGACCGAGGCACTGCCGTCCGTGCTCGACGGTGACGACGTCCTCCTGCTCGGCGTTGGCGAGCTGTTCACTACCGGAGGTGCGGTCGCACCGGAGGCGGCCGTCCCGGATCCCGCCCTTATTGACGCAGGGGCTGTGCCAGCTAGGGCGCCGATGCTGCGCGAGCCGCAGGTCGTCAGCGCCGCCGATCTGGTCGCGGCGGCCGGACTCGACCAGCCCCCTGCCGAGCAGGCCGCCCGTGCCGCCGTGCAGGCAACCAGCGCCGTCGAGCAGGCTGCCCGGGCCGCGCAGGAGGCACGAGCCGCCGAGAGTTCTGCACTTGAGGCGGCCCGGACGGGCGGGGACGCTGACACGACGACGGGGTCGGCCACCGCCACAGGCAGCAGCGTGCAAATGATGGTGGGACGTGTCAGCTCCGGCTTCGGCCCGCGCTGGGATGCACAGCATAAGGGCCTCGACATCGCGGCACCGATCGGCACCCCGATCCGAGTCCCGCTCGATGGGACTGTGATCAGCTCTGGGCCGGCGAGCGGATTCGGGCTCTGGGTGCGGGTGCGGCACACCGACGGCACCATCACCCTCTACGGACACATCGACCGCACGTTGGTTGAGGTCGGGCAGCGAGTATCGGCGGGCGAGGTCATCGCCGAGGTCGGCAACCGCGGTCAATCCACCGGTCCGCATCTACATTTCGAGGTCATCGAGCCGGGTGGCGACAACATTAATCCGACCCCATGGCTTGCCGGGCAGGGAATCGACTTCACCTAGTGTGTCGCGCCGGAGCTTCTCAACTTAAATAGCTATGGCAAACAGATGGCTCGCGTGGGCGTACTCGAAGGTGTTTGCGATCGGCCTGTCGGCTGCAGGCAGCCTGGGCGAGCCTCCGACGCGCTTCCACTTGGCGCGGCAGCCGTTTGTACTCTTGGCACCATCTATTTCACGAGGAATAGATTGATCTGCTGTCCGAGGAAATTCATCAACTCGGACTTGTAGAAGCGCCCGTCGTAGTTGATCCAACCTGGCACGACGGGGGTCGACCACCGTAGCCGGGCCCCGAAAGCCCAAATTGGTCCTGCGACCCCGATTCCGCTGTCGGATCGTTCGCGCCATCGACTTGCGTGCAGCCTTGCCGACCAGTGGGACGAGCCCACACATCTGCACCCCGTCACGCCTGTCACGCCTGTCGCGCCTGCGGACAGGAGCACGACGAAAGTCGAAACCCAGAACGTGAAGCTCGTGACCGGGGTAGTCATCATCGCGGCCCGCGCGACGGTCACAGATAACCCCAGACTCCGGCAAAGCGGGCAAGCTCAACCGTGCATCACCATGTGCTTGCCGCGCCTGCCCGTAGTCTGCGTGCCCAGTCTGCGGCAGCCGGTATGTCGATGTGGCGCTCACCGAATGTCCGCACCGGGGGATCAGCTCCGCCGGCGAGCTGACCACCCCCCGCCCGCGCTGATGCGCGTGTGACCCGCAGTCCGAAGCAGCAGGTCGACTTCCGGGGGCGAGTGCAGCGCCGACGGCGGCCGACACGTGCCGCCGCGACGAGTCCCCGGCGAGCATTCAGCGACACCTATGAGCATGCGAGCCCCGTCGTGCCGCGCTCGCACGATTAAGGGGCGTTGCTGTCCTGCGTTGCCTCCTCGGTGCGGTGGTCCGATCACGGGTACTGCCGAGACCCGTTGGCTCCAGACTTATCGGCTCCGCGCAGAACCTGGTAGTACGTGTCGCCGCGGAATCGGACGGGCCGCACGATGCGGCCGTCTGCGCGCCTGCGAACCTGGAGTCGCGATCGTTGCTGCTGGGTGCGTGCCGTAGCCCGTCGCCATCGGCCGAGCGCGTCTCCGCACAGGGCCGGGAGGCGCGGTGTTTCGGTCACGATGTACCTCGCGGATGGTGTGCGTTGGTAGAGCCGGTACGCCGGCGCAGCAGCCGCGCCGCGCGATGCTCAGACCCAGGTCGTCCAGTTGTGCTGTTCGACACCGACGGCGCAACGGGCTCGCGTGGCGTGACCTCGTCCCTGACCGGTGCGGACTGGTCAGCCGAGCGGAGATGGGCCGGCTCGGGTCCAGTACCGGCAGTCGAGCCTGGCGTGGCAGGGACGCCTCTCTCGGCTGGCAGCCGGCCGTCGAGTTCCGTGCGCGGCACTCGAGCGTCGAACGCGACGAGCTCGAGGCCGTGCTCGACGACGGCGGACTGCTCCAGCCAGCGGCCCGTGCGAACCACGGAGAAGGTGATGCCGTTGTCCGCGGTGAGCGCGCCGCGGAGGACGGCGGTGGCGTGGTCGAGGACATGTCGGGACCCGAGGGAGCCGGTTGGCATGCCGGTGTCGTGGAGGCTGAGGAGGAACCGGTCGAGAAGCATGTCGGGACTGAAGCCGGGAGCACCGGTCCAGGTCACCAGCAGTGACGTCGTCTGGGGCGTCGATGTGCGACCTGCCCGGCTGAGAACCTGCCGGCGACCTTGTCCGTTCAGCAGTGAATCGCTCCGCAGGGCCGAGAGCACGGTGTCTCGTATCCAGCGGAAGCGGCCAGAGTCGTCGTGCATGAGTGCTGCTCCTGGTTGTCGATACCCGCGAGCGGCCGCCGGATCTGAGGAGGATGGGGCCAGCAGCGGGCGAAGGTTGAGAGGGAAGACGGTGATCCGGCGACGGCCTCGTGGCTGCCGATACCGGCGACCGTTGCGACGTGGCCCGTGGTCTCGGGTGGGGTCGTGGCTGTCCGGCCTAGCCATTGCGAGTCGGTCGGACGACACCGACGTGTGCGCGGTGGGCAGGGGCGAGGCAGTCAGCGATGGCGTCGAGGTGTGCCTCTGCGGGGAGTGGGCCGCGACCCGTTCGACTCTGGCGAAGGATGATGCCTGCCGGGAGCCGAGGTCCTGAGCGGCGCTACCCGGTTCCCACGTGGTCGCTGCTCAGAGGCGGTGTCGTAGGCGCAGTCGGTGCAGAGCCCGTCCGGCCGCTGAGCCCCCGGGTGGCGACCGAGCGTCGCGAGAGCACTCAGCAGCCGGGAGCCCCAGCGCCCGGGGGGCCCCGACGAGCTGACTGCAACCTCCAACCGCACCAACGCAGCATCGATCCGTGTCGGCGCACCCGGGGCAGGCGCACGCCGGGGCGTCGCACCGATCGGCTGCGCTGGGTCAGGCGGGGAAATCGCGCTCGCAAGTAGCCGACCACGAGGTCCGCGGCAGCGCCGCAGATCAGGACCATCGCGACGATCAGCACAGTGGCGGCGAGCTGGGTGCCGGTCACCCCATCCGGAACGAGGCCGTGCCAGACACCAGCCGGTGCCGGCCACTCAAGCCCAGATCCTTCAGCCGAGCGCCCCAGCCACTTGCCCGTGAGATGCAGGGCGGGCTGGGCGACGATGGTCGCGTTGAGAAGGCTCAACAGACCGCGGAATCGCGGCGCGATCCACCGGCGCAGCCCGGTGACGGCCCCGACCAGTACAACGAGGGCAAGGGTGTGGATCGGGTGTTCGCCGGCGAGCACATCAACCACCAGTGCCGCCCCGACCGTGGCGATCACACCGCAGGTCATGGCGCCTCGTGACTGCGGTACGCCGCCGACGCACGCGGTCCTCGTTCGGGACTGCGCGACCGCTGCCATGCCCACCACTCTCCCTCTGGGCCCTGTGACAGCGCTGAGAGACCATGCTGGGAGTCGACGCGAACAACCTGAGGTGGCGTTCCGGCTGCGCCGTTCCGGCTACGGCGCGGTGACGAGGACCCGCGCCGCTGAGTGGCCCCAGTGGGCAACCACAGAACGTACGGCGACGCACCGAGCCACGCCGACCCCAACACGTGCGCATTGTTCCGGGCGGTGGGCGGCCGTCGCTAATGACGGACGCGCCACCGCCGAGTCATGCCTTTAGCCGAGCATCTCCTGCATCTGAGTGATCTCGGTCTGCTGGGCATCGATGATCTTCTGGGCGAGCGCCTTCGCCTCCGGGTTGCGGCCGTCGCGCAGTTCCGTCTGCGCCATCTGCACGGCACCCTCGTGGTGGGCGATCATCATCTGCAGCCACATCCGGTCGAACTCGACACCGGATGCCTGCTCGAGCTGCTGCATCTGCTGATCACTCATCATGCCCGACATCCCGGACATGCCGTTCTGCTCCATCCCGGGCATGTTGTGCTCCTGGCCCATGCCCGGCATGTCACCGGACTCGGGCGCGCCCCATGCGGCGAGGAAGCCCTGCAGCTGCTGGATCTCGGGACCCTGCGCCTGCTGGATCGCGGTAGCGAGCTGCTTGACCTGGTCGCTCTCGGCACGGTCGGCCGCCAGATTGGCCATGTCGACCGCCTGCCGGTGATGAGGGATCATGCCCTGGGCGAAAGCGATGTCGGCATCATTGTGATCGGCCGAAACCTGCTGGCCCGCCGCAGACGAGGTCGGCGCGGGCGGTGCCTGGCCGGCCGAGCCGGTGGCCTCCCCACCGCCGCACGCGGACAGGGCGAGGGCCGCAGTGACCGCCGTCGTGGCGAGCGCCATCTTCTTGATCGTCATGGTGGACTCCGTTGCATGTGACCGGTCGTGAGCTGGTGGAATCCAGCGCTCTTCCGCGCTGGGGGTCGATCAGCTCCGCATCACGCACAGCTGGGCAAGACGACGAGACAGAGGTGGCGGTCTGGCAACAGACCGCCGTCGAAGTGAGCTCCGGACGGGCACGACCAGCGAACCGAGCAAGGGGCCACCGAGGCGGAGCCCGGCAGCGAGAAGGAACACACCGAGGGAGGTCAGGATGGCCAGGCACAAGTGCAAGGCGTGCTCCGGATCCGACCGGGCGCCATGGTCGCCGGGCACGTCAGCCGGGTCGTTGCCGGGTAACGTCAGGTCGGAGATCGCAGGGATCCCGGCAGCACCATCCGACGGGACGGCGGCCGTGGTCGCGGCGTGCCCGGTCTCGCCCGGCGGGGCGGCCACGAACGCGTGCATGCCCAGCAGCGCGAGCAACACGGGCACGATGAGCAGCAACCGCAGCTCAACCCGTTGATTACTCACCCCGGCCACGGTACCGACGGTGAAGCATGTCGACTTCGGGGGCTCACCCAACGGTGTTCAACACCACCCCACCACCGAGGCCGAGCAGCAGCGACAGCGCGGCGGCACCGAGCGCGGTTCCACGCGCCCAGCCACGAGCCCGGGTCACCGGCCGCTCGTGGTCGGGGCCCGGTTCGCCGAAGGCGGGCGCGATCCAGCGCAGATAGTAGAACAGCGACGCGACGGTGTTGACCACGGCGAGCGCGACCAGCCAGACCAGGCCCCCGTCCACGGTCGCGGTGAACACGACGAGCTTGCCGAGGAACACCGCGGTCGGCGGAGTCCCGACCAACCCCAGCAAGGCGACCACCAGCGCGATCGCGAGTGGCGGATCCCGGTGGAACAGTCCCCGGTGGCCGGCGAGGGTGCGCTGTCCGGTGGCGGCGACGACGGCGAACGCGGCGATGTTGGTGATGGCGTAAGCGGCGAGGTAGAACAGCAGCGCCGGCTGCGCCAGCGGGGCCCGCCCGGCGACGGCGAGGGCCATGAGCAGGTAGCCGACCTGCGAGATGGTCGAGTAGCCGAGCAGCCGCAGCACCGAGGTCTGGGCGAACGCGGCGAGGTTGCCGAGTGTCATGCTCACCGCAGCCAGGATCGCGACGATCAACGGCCAGTCGACGACGTCGGCCGGGACCGCGGTGTCGAGCAGCCGGTAGGTGGCGACCAGGGCGCCGATCTTCGGCAGCGTGGTGATCACCGCGGCGACCGCCGGCGGTGTGCCGTCGGCGACGTCGGGCACCCAGAAGTGGGCGGGAACCGCTCCGGCCTTGAACGCCAGCCCCACGAGCACAGCGATCAGTCCGACCGCCGCGGCGCCGCCCGGTCCGGAGGCGATCCCGTCGGCAACCGCGTCGTAGCCGGTTGCTCCCGCCGTGCCGAACAGCAGGGTCACCCCGGCCACGGTGGTGACTCCGGCGAGCGCGCCGGCGAGGTAGTACTTGAGCGCCGCTTCGGGTGCGGTGCCCTGCTTGGCCCAGCCGGCCAGGGCATACAGCGGGACGCTGGCGAGCAGGAACGCCGCGAACAGCAGGATCAGGTCGGCTGCCCCGCCGAGCAGCATCGAGCCCAGCGCCCCGAGCTGGACGAGGACGACGAACTCGGTCTCGCGGCGGTGCCCGGCGACGGTGTCGCCGCACAGGGCGAGCAGCAGCAGCGTCGCGACGAGCACGATCGCCCGGGTGGCGTGGGTCGCGGTGTCGAGGACGTAGGTCCCGAACACCACGTCCACCGGTCGGGTCGCGGCGACGGCGGTCGCGGCCAGGCCGACGGTGCAGGCCAGTGCGGCCAGTACCCGGATCGTCCACTGGCGTCGGCGTGGGGTCCAGGCGCCGAGCAGCAGCCCGGTGACCGCGCCGAGCAGCAGCGCAATCTCCGGGATCAGGGCGGACGGGTCACTATTGATCGTCATGTCCATGCGATCACCGCGTCACCAGCTCGCCCAGGGTGCGGGCGGCGGGTTCGATCACGTCGAGCAGGACCCGCGGCAGCAGCCCGAGCACGGTCGCCAGGACCAGTAGCGCGCCGATGGCCAGCAGCTCCCGGACGTCGAGGTCGGGGAACGGGCGCGGTGTGCCGGGGGTGTCCGGGACACGGACCTCGCCGGAGAGCATCCGGCCCATGGCGAGCAGGAACAACGCGGCGGTGAGCAGGACGCCGGTCACCGCGACGACGGTCGCGACCGGGACGGCGCCGAGTGCTCCGGCGAAGATCTGGAACTCGGCGATGAACCCGGAGAATCCAGGCAGGCCGAGTGAGGCGAACGCGGCGACGGCGAACAGCCCGGCGAAGCGCGGTGTGCGGGTCGCGAGCCCGCCGTAGGCGGTCATGTCGTAGGTGTGGCCGCGCTCGTGCAGCGACCCGGCCAGCAGGAACAGCGCCGCGGTGATCAGGCCGTGGCTGACCATCTGGTAGGTCGCTCCCGCGGTGGCGAGCTGGCGGGCCTGCTCGTCGTCGGCGGTGATCAGGCCGGCGGCGCCGAGGCCGAGCAGGACGTAGCCCATGTGGTTGATCGAGGTGTAGGCGATCATCCGCTTGAGGTCGGTCTGGGCGAGTGCGACCAGGGCGCCCCAGAGCACCGAGATCACACCGAGGATCACCGCGACCAGGGCGAACTGGCGCCAGCTCGCGGGCAGCAGCGGCATCGCGATGCGCACGAAGCCGTAGGTGCCCATCTTGAGCAGGATCGCGGCCAGGATCGCCGACCCGGCCGCGGGCGCCTCGGTGTGCGCAGGCGGCAGCCAGGTGTGGAACGGGAACAGCGGGGTCTTGACCGCCAGCCCGATCCCGATCGCCAGCAGGGTCAGCGCCCCGTACCCGCCCCCGCCGGCGAGCGGGTTCTGCTCGACCAGCGCGGGGATGTCGAACGTGGGCGGGGCCCCGGCCAGGGCGAGCAGGATGAACCCGAGCAGCAGCGCGAGCGAGCCCAGGAAGGTGTAGAGGAAGAACGTCAGCGCCGCCCGCCGCGCCGGGGCGCCGGTCCCCCACCCGGCGATCACGAAGTACATGAACACAATCGACAGGTCGAAGAACAGGAAGAACAGGATCAGGTCGAGCGCGACAAACAGGCCCGCGCTGACCGCCTGCAACGCCAGGAACAGGAGCACGAAGCCCTTCGGCCGGTCGGTGCCGCGCAGCGTGTAGACCGCGGTCGCGGTGAACACGATCGCGGTCAGCGCGAGCAGCGGCAGCGACAGCCCGTCCACGCCGAGGTGATACGAGACCCCGGCGCTGGGGATCCACGCGTAGCGCTCGACGAAGCCGTACCCCGACGCGGGCAGGCCCGACCAGACCCCGGCGATCAGCCCGAGCTGTACCAGCCCGGTCCCGAGCCACGCACTGGCGAACACCGTCGTGCCCGCCCGCGCCGGAACCGCGCACAGCGCGACCGCGACCAGCGCGGGCAGGAAGACGATCAGCGAGAGCATTCCGGGGTCACCTCACGACGATCACGAGGACGGCCAGCGCCGCGAGCAGGGCGAACCCGACCGAGGCCTGCGCGTAGTACTGGTGGATCTGCCCGGTCTGCGGACGACGGGCGGCCCGGCCGAGCGCGCGGGCGCCGTCGGCGAGCCCGGCTACGGCCCGGTCGACGCCGCGCTCACCGTGCCCGGCCACGACCGCGGCCAGCCGCGAGGTGGCACTCGCCGCGCCCGCCGGGACACGGGCGAGCACGCGGTCGTCGACCACGGCCAGAGCTGCTCCCAAGGTCACGACCGGGCCGACGACGTAGCGGAGCGCGAACGCCTCGAGGCCGAGCCACCGGTCCAGCAGGCCTGGCGTCGGGACGCGCTCGCCGAACCGCCACACCAGCAGCACGCCGGCACCGGCCAGGACGCCGGACAGCACGAGCTCCCAGACCTGCGGAGCCGGGTCCGGCCGCACCGGGCCCAGTGCCAGGATTCCGGCCCCCGCGGCGGCGAGGGCGAGCACGACCGTCGTGGTCACCGCCGGGAGCGGTATCCGGACCGGAGCAGCACCGGTGGCCGGGAGGTCGGCGGGTTGCCAGGCGAACCACAGCGCGCGTCCGCTGTAGAACGCCGCGGTCCACCCGGCGACCAGTCCGACCAGGTACAGCGCGGGTGAGGAGCCCAGGGCGGCGGCCAGCACGGCGTCCTTGCCGACCCAGAGCCCGAACGGCGGCAGCCCGGCCAGCGCGAGCGCACCGACCGTGAATGCGGCCCCGACCACCGGGTGCCGCCGCGCGGCCCCGCGCAGCCCGCCGGTCAGGCTACGGCTGCCGAGTGTGGCCAGCCACAGGCCGGCGACCAGGAACAGCAGGCTCTTCGCCGCGGCGTGCGCCACGGTCTGCAGCGCCCCGGCCTGCGTCGCGGCGGTCCCGGCGGCCAGCACGATGAACCCGATCTGCGAGCAGGTGGACGCGGCGAGCAGCTGCTTGAGATCGTCCTGGACCGCGGCGACCAGGCCGAGCAGCAGCGCGGTCGCCACCCCGATCCACGCCACGAGCGGGGCCGCCCAGCCGGCCGCTTCCAGGGATGGGGCGATCCGCAGCAGCAGGTAGCCACCGGCGGCGACCATCGTCGCGGAGTGCAGCAGCGCGGAGGTCGGGCTGGGTCCGTGCATCGCCCCGGACAGCCAGAAACTGAACGGCAGCTGCGCGGATTTCCCCAGCGCGGCGACGACGACACCGGCGACCGCGACGTCGCCCCAGACGCCGTCGAGCCCGGCCAGATCCGTCAGCGCCATTGCGCCCGCGCCGCCGGCGAGCATCGCCCCGGCCGCGACGTAGAGGCCCAGGTCGGCGGCCCGTGTGGTCAGGAACGCGACCGTGCCGGCGCGGGCGGCCACCCGGTCGTCGAGCCGGTAGCCAATCAGCGCCCAGCTCGTCGCGCCCATCACCTCCCAGGCCATCAGCAGCGCTGGCAGCGTCGTGGCGGTGACGGTAACCAGCATCGCGGCCGCGAAGACCAGCATCAGGCCGTGGAACCGGCCGGTCCGCAGGCCCGGCTCGGCAGCAGCGACGACCAGCGCGGCCAGCAGCACCGCGGCGACCAGGACGACCAGTACCGCCGAGAGCCCGTCGACAGCGAACCCGGCCCGAATACCGACCAGCAACGACACCTCGGACGCGGGCCGCGTCGCCGCGGCGGCCACGGCGAGCGCCAGGGTGGCGGCCGCCGTGGCGACACCGGCCGCGGTCGCGCCGCGGGCCGGGCGGCCCAGCAGCAGCACCGCGCCGGCGACGGCCGGGAGGCCGATGAGCACCGCGAGCAGCACCGCTCAGCCCTCCAGCTCGGTGGCCGAGTCGGTCATGTCGATCCGCTGGGCACGGTAGATGGCGGTGACCACGGCGAACCCCATCGCCATCTCGATCGCCATCGCGGTCACCACCGCCACCACGATCACCTGACCATCAGAGGCGGCCGGGGCGAGGAAATACCAGAACGCGGCCGCGGCCAGGATGATCCCGTTGATCATCAGCTCCAGGCCCATCATCAGCATCACGACCGACTGCTGGGTGAGCGCGCCGAACAGCCCGATACAGAACAGTGCGGCGGCCACGAGCAGGAACGCCTCGAGGATCACCGGCCGACACCTCCACCGGTCGGGTCGTCGGCCCGCTCGGCGTCGAGGTCGTCGCCGAGCCGGTCGTAGCGGCCACGCCCGGTGGACAGGACCACGGTGGCCACGATGGTGGCGAACAGCGTCACGCCGAGGGTCATCATCGTCAGCATGTGGCCGCCCATCAGGGCCTCGCCCAGCGCGACGGTCGGATCCGGCGCAGGCGCACCTCGGCGCTGCGGCCAGTCCACGACGAGGATCCCCGCGGCCAGCCCGGTGAACACCAGGCCCGAGATGACGGCCGCGCCGCGGGTGTTGTGGAACATCGACATCGGCATCAACCCGGCCGGGTTCATCATGAACATGACCATGAACACCGCCATGATCACCATCTCGATGATCATCATCAGGATGATGACGACGCCGAGGTAGGCCAGCCCGGTCATCAACACCATCGCGGCGACCGCGAGGAACGACACCAGCAGGCAGAACGTCGCGCGCGCCATCGAGTCGACGACGAACACCAGCACGCCGGAGGAGAGCGCCAGCAGGCTCAGCACGCAGAACACGGCGAGAACCATCTACATCCCTCCCCGGGCCAGCACGACGAGTGCGACCACCAGCGCCTGCACGATCGTCAGCGGCACCAGCACGACCCAGGAGATCTCCGCCCAGCGGTCCATCCGAATCGTCGGGAGCTGGTGGCGCAGCCAGACCAGTACGACCAGCACCGCGGCGGTCTTGAGTAGCACCCACGCCCACGCAGGTAGCCACGGCCCGTGACCGCCGCCGAGGAACAGCGGGACCGCCATCGACGCCGCGGCCACGAGCAGCAGCCGGCGCCCCCCGGCGAACAGCAACCGGTCCACACCCGAGAGCTCCGAGCCCGCGCCCCCCGCGGTGTCGCGGGCGACCGGGGCATCGAACGGCCCCCAGAACGCCATCGCCGCAGCACTGAGCAGATAGGCGACGAACGCCGCCGGCATCAGGACGACGAACCACAGGCCGGCTTGGGCGTCGACGATGTCGGTGATCCGCAGGCTGCCCGCGGCCAGGGCCGCGGTGATGATCGCGAACATGTGCGGGAGCTCGTAGGACAACCCCTGGGCGACGAACCGGTACCCGCCGACCAGCGACAACGCCCCGTTGGGACCCCACCCGACCAGCCACACCGCCGCCCACGCGACGACCTCCATCGCGTTGAACCAGACGACACCGACCGACAGGTCGACCAGCGGACGCTCACCGAGCGGGACGACCGCAGCCGCCAGCACCGCGGCGACGCTCAACGAGGCGATCCCCGCCCACCGCAGCAACCCGTCGGCGGCGAGCGTGCTGCGGCGCTGGCCGACCAGCAGCCGCGCCGTGGCGCGGACCGGTTCGACGGCGGCCGCGGCGGGCCCGACGGGTCGCCCGGCGGCCCGGCCCGCCAGGGCGCCGTCGAGTGCGGCGAGGAACCAGACGGCGGCGATCATCAGGGCCGGGAGCAGCAGGGTCGTGGCACTCATCGTTCGCCCGGCTCCCGGTCGCGGAGGCCGGCGGGGGTCGCTGCGCCGTCGACGTCGGGATCGAGTGCCGCGACCAGCAGCCGGGCGGCGGTGAACTCCGCTCCCGCGAGACGCCCGCTGAGCTCGGCGAGGACCGGACGCTCCGGCTCCCCGATCGTCCGTCCCGCGGCGTGCGCCTCGATCCGGGCGAGCCGACGCTCGAGCAGCTCGGCCACGTCCACGCCGTCACCGGATTCCACCCTGCGCAGCATCAGCCGCAGTACGCGAGACCGCCGGACCAGGCGCAGCAGCCCAGAGAGGCCGTCGGCCGGTTCACCGGCCCGGGCACGGTCACGGAGGTCGCGTGCCCGGGCGGCCGGGCCCGGCCAACCGGCGACGGCGAGGACGCGGGCGACCACATCGAGGTCACGTACCGCCGCAGCGACCGGCCCCGAGGGGCGCAGCTCGGCGGCGTCGAGGACGCGGGCCTCGGCCGAGGAGATCACGTCGCCCTGCAACTCGACGTCGACGACCAGGCCGGCCGGCCAGTCCGGGAGCACCGGACCGAGCGGCAGATGGAGCACGTCGAGTGCCAGACCGTCACGATCCTCCGCGACGTCGGCCATGGCCAGGCCCCCGGGCAGCGGCATGTCCATGTGGTGATGCTGGTGGTCGCCGGCGTGGCCCGAGGCGGGCTCGTGGCCGGAGCCGCTGTCCGCGTGCTCGGCGTGATCGTGTTCGTGGTGCTCGTGCCGGCCATGAGCGGTATCCCCGCCCTGGTCGGGCGGCTCACCGTCGCCGGCATGGCCTGCGTGCTCGTCGAGGTGGGCTTCGTGACCAGCTGCG
This sequence comes from Pseudonocardia autotrophica, assembly GCF_003945385.1. Lineage (NCBI taxonomy): Bacteria > Bacillati > Actinomycetota > Actinomycetes > Pseudonocardiales > Pseudonocardiaceae > Pseudonocardia > Pseudonocardia autotrophica. Next base: position 57,663 of record NZ_AP018921.1, on the reverse strand, counting down.
TGCGTATCCTCGCCGTGCTCGCCGTGCTCGCCGTGCTCGCCGTGCTCGCCGTGCTCGCCGTGCTCGCCGTGCTCGCCGTGCTCGCCGTGCTCGCCGTGCTCGCCGTGCTCGCCGTGCTCGCCGTGCTCGCCGTGCTCGCCGTGCTCGCCGTGCTCGCCGTGCTCGCCGTGCTCGCCGTGCTCGCCGTGCTCGCCGTGCTCGCCGTGCTCGCCGTGCTCGCCGTGCTCGCCGTGCTCGCCGTGCTCGCCGTGCTCGCCGTGCTGCGCGGGGTCGGCGTGTGATTCGTCCGCCACGTCGGAGACGGCAGCGGCAGCTATGGCTTCCTCGCGAGCAAGTCGGACATCCGCCAGCCGTGCGGGGAGCCGATCGAGCAGCCGCTCGAGGTGCGCGGTCGTAGCGTCGTCGTCGAGGTCGAGCCGAACCCGTGGTGCGGGGATCCCCCGCCAGAGACTCTCGACGACCTCACCCAGCTCAGGTCCCGGATGCCCGGCGACGAGCAGCACATCTGCCTCAGCTGGGCTCGTCGCCTCCGGCCACCCGCGCCGCCTAATCAGAAGTTCGGTATCCATGCGCAGCCCGGGGCGACCGGGCACCGCAACGAGCAGGACGTGCGGCACCCCAGCCGCGAACCTCAGCAGGACGGCAGTCAGGTCCATCGCAGGGCCCCCTCGCGCCACGCGTAGACGACGCCAGCGAGCAGGATCGCGAGAAACAGGAACATCTCGACGACCGCCGCCGTCCCCATCGTCGCGACGACGACGGCCCACGGGTACATGAAGATCATCTCCATGTCGAAGGCCAAGAAAATCATCGTCACCGCGTACCAGCGGACGTGAAAGCGCGAGACCGCATGCTCCACCGGCGGCAGGCCCCCCAGATGTGGCAGGCGGCCCTTCAGGACGGGCCCGACTGAGACCAGTTGAGCCATTCCAACGACTACTGACACGACCAGGACGACTGCGCCCGCAAGGACCGCCAGCGGCACAAATGACTCCACCTCGCACCCCCTGATCAGCCGCAACAGGCGCGTACCCTACCCGGGCACAGCATCTGTGCAAGTCACACTGTCGTGGTCTTACCCGTTGGCGTTGCCGATACTCGCGGCGTGTCAGAGGTGGAGAGTCACCCGCGCCGTGCCCGAGGCCACGCTGACCGTAACCCGACACAGCTGGGCCGGACACTTGACCACCTTGATGCGGGTACCCCCTAGGGGTACAGTGTGAGTGACACGAGGAGGTAGGCGATGCAGCACGGTTACGCCGACAACAAGGACGCGCACGTCAAGCGGATGCGCCGGATCGAGGGGCAGGTCCGCGGGATCAGCAAGATGATCGAGTCGGACAAGTACTGCATCGACATCCTCACCCAGGTCTCCGCGGTCAACAAGGCACTCGAGGCCGTCGCGCTGGGCCTGCTCGACGAGCACCTCAAGCACTGCGTCACCGACGCCGCCGCCGAGGGCGGGGCGGTCGCCGAGGAGAAGATCGAGGAGGCCAGCGCGGCCATTGCGCGCCTGGTCCGGTCCTAACCCGCCCTTCACAGACCCGGCGCAGGGTGTGGCATCACCGCCCCGGGCGCCGAAGCCAACCGCGGCCTGCGCCGCGGCCGTCACGAGAGAGGTATCCGAGCCATGAGTAGCGCCACCTACACCGTCACCGGCATGACCTGCGGCCACTGCGTCGCCTCGGTCACCGAGGAGATCAGTGAGATCGTCGGCGTGACCGATGTGGCCGTGGATCTGCCGACCGGCGCGGTCACCGTCACCGGCGAGGGCGAGGTCTCCCCTGACTCCGTGCGCGCCGCAGTCACCGAGGCCGGCTACCAGGTCGTATCCGACTCCTGATCACGACCTGACCACCTACCCGGTACGGGTCACCGAGGCACGCGCTGCCCAGCGGCGCCACCGACGTCCACCCGGATCGGGTCCGAACAAGAGGGAACGATCCATGAATACCGTCGCGCGACTTTCTGCCTACGGTGCGGTCGCTGTCCTGCTCGGCGCAGGAGCCTTTGCGACCGGATCCGCTGTCGATGTCCCGACCGCACACCTGCAGCCCGCTCCCAGCGGCGCCGCCGGTCACGCGGGCGGCTACAGCGCTCCTGTCATCGCGGACATCAACTCACCCGCGCACAGTGAGGGGGGACACCAGTGACCGCGACACTGCCGCAGCCCGGCCAGGACGTCCAGGAGATCGAGTTCGCGATCGGTGGCATGACGTGTGCCTCCTGCGCGAACCGGGTCGAGCGCAAGCTCAACAAGCTCGACGGCGTCACCGCCACCGTCAACTACGCCACCGAGAAGGCCAAGGTCTCGGCCCCGACCGGGGTCGACGCCGACCGGCTGGTCGCGGCCGTCGCCTCCGCCGGCTACACGGCCACGCTGCCGACCGATCCGGCCGCCGATGCCGATGCCGATGTCGATGCCGGTGGCGGGGAGAACGAGGCGCTGCGCAGCCTGCGGCACCGGCTGGTGGTCTCCGCCGTGCTCGCGGTGCCGGTCATCGCCATGGCGATGGCGCCGGCCCTGCAGTTCGTGAACTGGCAGTGGTTGTCGCTGGTTCTCACCGTCCCGGTCTGGGCCTGGGCGGGTGCGATGTTCCACCGGGCGGCCTGGACGAACCTGCGCCACGGCGCCGCCACCATGGACACGCTGATCTCCATGGGGACCACCGCGGCGATGGCCTGGTCGGTCTACGCCCTGTTCTTCGGCACCGCCGGGATCCCTGGCATGACCCACCCCTTCACCCTGTCGGTCTCCCCGACCGACGGCGCCGGGAACATCTACCTCGAGGTCGTGGCCGGCGTCATCACCTTCGTCCTGGCCGGGCGCTACTTCGAGATGCGCTCCAAGCGCCGCGCCGGCGCCGCGCTGCGCGCGCTTCTCGAACTCGGCGCGAAGGACGTCACGGTCCTGCGCGACGAGGACGGGCGCACCGTCGAGAAGCGCATCCCGACCTCCGAGCTCGCGGTCGGTGACCGCTTCGTCGTCCGCCCCGGCGAGAAGATCGCCACCGACGGCGAGGTCGTCGAAGGACGCTCCGCGGTCGACGCGTCCATGCTGACCGGGGAGTCCGTGCCGGTCGAGGTCGCGGTCGGCGACCTCGTCGCCGGGGCCACCGTCAACGCCGGTGGGCGGCTGGTCGTGCGGGCCACCCGGGTCGGCTCCGACACCCAGCTCTCGCAGATGGCAAGGCTGGTCGAGGACGCCCAGAACGGCAAGGCTGCCGTGCAGCGCCTCGCCGACCGCATCTCCGGGGTGTTCGTGCCCGTCGTGATCGTCGTCGCCGTGGTGACGCTGGGCTTCTGGCTCGGCGCCGGTGTCGGCGCGACGGCCGCGTTCACCGCCGCTGTCGCCGTCCTGATCATCGCCTGCCCGTGTGCGCTGGGCCTGGCCACGCCCACCGCGTTGCTGGTGGGCACCGGGCGCGGCGCCCAGATGGGCATCCTGATCAAGGGCCCGGAGGTGCTGGAGTCCACCCGCCGAGTGGACACCGTCGTGCTGGACAAGACCGGCACTGTGACCACCGGCAAGATGGCACTGGCCGGAGTCCACACCGCCGACGGGGTCGACGAGGCCACCGCGCTGCGGCTGGCCGGGGCTCTGGAGAAGGCCTCCGAGCACCCCATCGCCGCGGCGATCGCCGACGGCGCGACCGAGCGCACCGGGGACCTGCCGGGCGTCGAGGACTTCACCAACCACGAGGGCCTCGGCGTGCAGGGCGTGGTCGACGGCCACGCCGTGCTCGTCGGCCGGCCCCGGCTACTCGAGCAGTGGTCGACCCCGCTGTCCGGCGCACTCGCCCACGCCGCCGCGACCGAGGCCGCGCAGGGACGGACCGCGGTCGCCGTCGCCTGGGACGGTCAGCCCCGCGCCGTGCTCGTCGTCGCCGACACGATCAAGGACACCTCCGCCGAGGCGATCGCCGAGTTCCGCCGCCTCGGGCTGACGCCGGTGCTACTGACCGGCGACAACCAGGCCGTCGCCGAGTCGGTGGCCGCCGAGGTCGGGATCGCGGCCGGCCCGAACACGGTGATCGCCGACGTCATGCCGGCCGACAAGCTGGCGGTCATCGAGCGGCTGCAGAGCGAGGGCAAGGTCGTGGCCATGGTCGGCGACGGCGTCAACGACGCCGCCGCACTCGCCCGGGCCGATCTCGGGCTGGCCATGGGAACCGGTACCGACGTCGCCATCGAGGCCTCCGACATCACCCTGGTCCGCGGCGACCTGCGCGCCGCCGCCGACGCGGTCCGGCTCTCCCGCCGGACCCTGACCACGATCAAGACCAACCTGTTCTGGGCCTTCGCCTACAACGTCGCCGCCATCCCACTGGCCGCGGTCGGCCTGCTCAACCCGATGATCGCCGGCGCGGCCATGGCGTTCAGCTCGGTCTTCGTCGTCGGCAACAGCCTGCGGCTGCGCCACTTCCGAGCACGCGCTACCTGATCACAGCACTCCCGACAGAGGTGGTGCGGCCGGCCCGGCTGCACCACCTCCTCGTGTCGAGGGCCCGCCGCCGATCGCTCACAGGCCGGGAAATGCGTTCCGCGACCGAGCGAGACGTGCGGATTCACGTGTCCAGTGAGCTGATGCGGGCAGGGCCGTACCCGGTGACGAGGAGTTTCCACCCGGCCGCTCCGCACGCAGGCGCGCCGTGCAGCCACCAAGCGCCCAGCAGCGAGGTCGTACCCGCGACCGCCATCGCGACGGCCGGCGATCACCTCCGCGGCAAAGCCGATGATCAGCGGACCGAGGACGAAGGCGACCTCGGCAACAGGCCGGTCAGCGCGAGCAGGCTGCGCCGGCTGTCGAGGCCGTCCACGCGAGGCCATCGACGCTCGTGATGATGTAAGGGCGTCAACTGGCCCCGACCGCCCAGCAGCGCGAGGCTGACAATTCCGGCAGCCAGAATTGCAGAACAGCGCCGCCACCACCTGCTGCACGCCCCGGTGGGCAAGAGCCCGCCGCATGGCGCATCAGCTCAGTGTCCGTTGCGATCGATCGACCTTCATCGACGGTGTCCCGCGCCGATCGAACGGACTTGAGTCCCTTCCTCAGCACGATTCATGTCGGCTCGACGAGCTGCTCGAGGGCGGGCCGCAGGACGCGTTCGAGGTCGGTAGCCGTGGCATCCGCCACCGCAGGTACCTCCACCAGGTAGCGGCTGATCGTCAGTCCCAGCACGCACGCATTCAGCAATGCGGCGCGCAGGGCGGCATCCGGCCCGCCGATCGTGGAGGCGACTCGTTGCTGCGCGGCGCCCATCACCTGGTCGCGTAGTACCGCCTGCGCCGCAGGGTGAGTGAGGCAGCTCCGCAGCAGCGCCTCCGCCGCCGCACGCCGCTCGGGATCCTCGAAAGTATCGAGAACGTGGTCCAGGGCGGCCTGCGGCAGCTCGGTACGTGAAGCCGCGACGAGCTCCTCGAGCGGAGTACTCCACCGCGCGGCCGCGGCGAACAGCGCCTCCTTGCTGCCGAAGTTCTGCATGACCAGCGCGGGATCCACCCCAGCCCGATCCGCCACCGCGCGGATGGTCGTGCGCTCGTAGCCGTGCTCGGCGAACAGCGCCCCGGCCGCGTCGCGGATCACCGTCTCGCTGCGTCGTCTTCGCTCGGCCCTCGTCGTAGGCCCCGCATCGCCACTCACGACACTCACTCTACAGGCGTTGACCGAAGACGACGTCCGCTCTACGGTCGTTGAGTCGAACTCGTGAAGGAGACAGATGGCCCCGCCCGTAGCGGCATCCGGTAGGAGCACCCGGCGATGGGTCGCACTCGCGGTGCTGGCCGGAAGCCAGCTGCTCATCGTGCTGGACGCGACGATCGTCAACGTCGCGCTCACCGACATGCAGGACGACCTCGATCTCGCCCCCACCGCCCTGCACTGGGTGGTCACCGGGTATGTGCTCGCGTTCGGGGGCTTCCTGCTGCTGGGCGGGCGGCTCGCCGACCGTGTCGGCCACCGCCGCACGTTCATCGTCGGCGCCACGGTGTTCGGCACCGGATCGCTACTCGCCGGACTGGCCGAGACCGCCGTCGTGCTGTTCGGCGGCCGGGTGATGCAAGGCCTCGCCGCGGCCGTGCTGGCGCCCGCCGCCCTCGCCCTGCTGATGACGGTGTTCCCGCCCGGCCGCGACCGGAACCTGGCATTGGGCGTGTGGGGAGGAGTGTCCGCCAGCGGCACCGCCGTCGGGCTGATCCTCGGCGGGATCCTGACCGAGGCGCTGTCGTGGGAGTGGGTGTTCTGGGTCAACGTTCCGATCGCCGCGATCGCCGTGGTCAGTGCCAGGGTCGTCCTGCCCGACAGCGCTCCCGAGCAGACCGAGCGGTTCGACCTCGCGGGCGGTGTGCTCGCCACCGCCGGGCTCGCCGGACTCGTCTACGGGCTCGTGCAGGCTGCCGAGTCGGGTTGGACGTCGGTGCCGGCGCTGCTCGTTCTGGTCCTGTCGGTTTTGGCTCTGCTCGCGTTCGCGCGGGTGCAGGCTGTGCGCCCGCACGCGCTGGTTCCCCTGCGACTGATCCGCAACCCGACGGTGCTCGGCGGAAACCTGGTCGGGCTCATCCTCGGCGCCGCGATCTATGCATTGTTCTATTTCCTCAGCCTGTTCATGGGCGGCACCCTCGGCTACGAGCCGGTGGCCGTCGGACTGGCCTTCCTACCGATGACGGCCGCCATCGCGGTCGCCTCGACCGTCGCGGGCAAGCTGCTCGCCCGCACCGGCGCGCGATCACTGCTCGTCGCCTCGGCGCTGCTCGTCACCGCCGCGCTCGCGAGCCTGTCCCGCATCGCACCTGACAGCACCTACCTGAGCACGCTGCTGCCCGCCTTCGTCCTCGCCGGATGCGGCCTCGGACTCGCCTTCGTGGCACTCACCACGACGGCCGTCGGCTCGGCCGCACCCCGGGACAGCGGCGTCGCCGCGGCCTTGTTCAACGCAGGGCAGCAGGTCGGCGGGGCGATCGGACTTGCGGTCCTCACCGCCGTCAGCACCGCCCGCACCGCGAGCCTGACGCCCGAGGACGCGGGTCCGTCCCGCAATGCAATCACGCAGGGCTGGTCACTCGGATTCCTTGTCTCGGCCGGCATCATGTCGACCGGCCTACTGATCACGTTGGTGATGATCAAGGATCGGCGCCCCAACCCAGTGCCACGACAGCGGTGACCGACTGGACGGCGGCCCCCGGCTCCCTTCCGCTCGCAGTCCGAACGAACCCGTGGCCGCTCATCGCCTCGTCCACATCACGATTCATGATCGGCTGAGGAGCGACAGAAGCGTGGTGACCAGCACGTCGAGCGTCGAGCGCGCCTTCACTGACCTCGTCGGCGGCAGCGTGCAGCGCGGCGTAGGACGTCGCGGACACGGGCCGGCGGGCCGGCGTCCGAGGCCGCACGAAGGACGCCGCCACCCTCCGACTCGACCAGGTGGAGGTGGTAAGCCGACTGCTCGGGCACCCCTCGGTGACCACCACGGTCGAGGTCGACGGCCACCTCAGCGTCTCCGACGCCGGACAGACACTCGAGCAGGCGGGCTCACCCACAGTGGCAGCGTGGCGCAGCTGTGAGGGCGCCAGCCCGGCTGGCGCCCGACGTTGCTGGAGCAGCCACTGGGCGCGATCCGGCCCTAGCTCCGGGTCGAGGAGCTCGTGTTCGAGGCCGACGATCCGGTGTTCGGCGGCGGGGTCTACCGAGTCGAGAGCTGTTCGCGTGTGGCCCGCAGCAAGGACATGTGCCAGGGCCACCACCTGCGCTGGGTCCTGTCAACGGATCCTGAATCTTCAGGATCCGTCGACAGGTCCTCGAAAACGCCCGAACCTGGCGTTGTTCGCCGCGACGACCGATCCTCGGTGGCGTCGGCAGCGTCCGCCGGCGGTCAGCGGACCCGGGCGGTGCCAGCGGTCGGCCCGCGCCAGGCGAACGCACCAGGCCACGGGACTTGACCACCGGCGTCCGGGGGGCGGAGACCTGCTCAACCCGATGACCGCCAGCGCGGCCATGGCGGTCAGCTCGGTCTTCGTCGTCGGCAACAGCCTGCGGCTGCGCCGATTCCGAGGACGCGCGATCTGATCGTGCCTCCTACGCACCTGGTGCGTAGCTCGTCTTCCATACTTCTCTCCGGGAAGCCCATCGCGCGTGGCGATCGAGCCCACGCTGTGGGCGGCTATCCTGAACCGTCGTCACCAGGACGGTCAGCACGTGCTGCGGCAGTGGTAGGCAGGCGATGGGAGAGGCGGGGCCGAGTGAACACTGATCCTGCAGCGGCGCACGTCTCCATCGGACTCGGCAACTTGGAGCGCGCCGTTCTCGACGCCCTCTGGGACGCCGAATCCCCGCAACTCGTGCGGGACGTGCTGGCGACCCTCAGCGACGCCGATCGGCCGTTGGCCTACACCACGGTGCAAACGGTGCTCGAGAAGCTGGTCCGTAAGGGATGGGCCCGCCGCCAGCGGTCGGGTCGTGGTTTCGCCTACATCGCCTCGACCAGCAGGGAGCAGACCGCGGCACGGCTACTGCATTCGCTGCTGCGCTCAGCCGACGAGGTCGACGCGGCGCTGCTTCATTTCGTGGGACTGTCCTCGGACCGAGAACAGGAGGTCCTGCGGCAAGCACTCACCGACGACGACCACACCTGATCGGCACGGCGCAACCGGGGCTCCAGAGGCCACCGCTAGACGCCCCACACACAGGCGAGAAGCAGCGCCACCGTGGTAACGCCAGCAGCGACCGTCGATGACGCCACGCCACCGACGGCCACGGTGACCCGACCTGCTGTTCGTAGCACCCAACTGCGCTGCCGAGGATTCGACGACAGGCGTCGCAATCGAGCTTCCACGGCCGTCTCCGACGCGTACAGCGCTCGTGGCGGTGCTGCCATCGCCGATGCGGCGGCGACCTTCAGCAGCGCGTCCCGCAGGACGGACCGCCCGCTGACCCGGGCGGCTTCTTCGTCTGCGACCAACTCGACCAGACGCCTGACCGCGACGGGTAGTTGCCGATACAGCGGCACGAATCGGGCGACGGCTCCCACGGCGTCGGCGAGAACGACGTGCAGGTGGTGGCGGCCCGCCAGGTGCGCCCGCTCGTGTTCCAGTACCGCATCGACCTCAGCCACCGTCAACCTGGTGCGTAGCCCCGTGGTCGCAACAATCGCATTGGCCCGACCACCCACGCTGAAAGCAACCGCGCCGGCATGTTTCACCCACAACACATCATGCTCACGATGTCCGAGCAGATCGAGCGTCTGCATGGTCATGGTCGAGCGATCGCGGCTGGCCACGGTCCCGCGCCGGACGCGCTGCCCAAAGCGGAAGGTGAGAAGTGTCAGTGCCCCCAGCAGGCCGACCCCCACGCCCGTGTCCTGGTGTGCACTGGTCAGGCGCAAGATCATGCGGCACTGCTCTACCAACCACATCACCGGTGCGGGCCCGGCATGGCCGGGTATGAGCAGCACGGCGACTGCGAGACCGGCGCTGGTGAGGTTGCCGAGGACCATCGACCACCATAGCCACAGCAAGCACAGCGGGTCGCTGTTGGTCGACTCCAGACGCGTCAGAACACGTGGTGCGAACGTGGCGGTCAGTAGGGCTCCGGCGACCAGCAGAATCGACGTCGTCACACCGCGCTCCCTGCCCTGGATCGTCGGCGGTTGGGGCCGACTGGCCCACATGCTAGCGACCACCACCGCACCGACTCCGAAGGGACGTCGGCGAGCGGATGGTGCGGGTCGTCCTCACGCCTGCGGCCCCTCCGGACGCCCAGCAGCCTGGACGGTGCCGTGGTACGCGATTCTGGCGCTACCTGTCCTATTCGCCGCTGGTATGGCTCTGTGCGACACCGCGGACGGCACATTCATGGCTCGGGCCTACGGCCAGGGGGTCGGCAAAGTCAGATGATCTTGAGGAGCTGGAGGGGCCGCAGTGCGTCGCGGCTGTGATGTCGTAGTGCGGCGGCGATGTTGGTGGCGCCGGCCAGACGGTGCAGGCTGATCGCCAGGTTCCGTAGCGCAGCCATGACCTGCGGTGCGGCACCGGTGCGCACGGTGGAGAGATCTTCAGCGAAGGTCACGTCGCGGACCCAGTGCAGCCCGTTCTCGATCTGCCAGTGTCCGCGGATCCAGCCGGTGAGCTCCTCGGGACGGGCCTGGTGCGGACCGAGGTCGGTGATCGCATAGACGGTCTCGGTGCGCCAGCGTGCCCTCCGGCCTGATCGGGTGTTGGCCGGGCGGGTCTTGCGGATGAGCTGCACGGCTTGACGGGCGTGCGGGAACTCGATCCCGGCCGCGATGGTGACGACCCTGAGCGTGCGGATCTCCCGGCGTCCGTGCGCGGTCTCGACGCTGCGGTGGTCGGGCTCGACGCCGCGCCACGGGAGCCCGGCGAGCTGGCGGCGTAGCCGGGGCTGGTTGCCCTTGACCGTGAGCACCCAGTGCGCTCCACGGCCGGCGAGGTACTCGACGTGCTCGCGCTGGGTGTGCAGCGCGTCCGCGGTGATCACCACCCCGGCCAGGTCCAGGCCGTGCAGGGTGTCGAGCAGCGGGGCGAACGCGGTGATCTCGCTGCCCTTGCCCGCGACTGCGTTCGCCTGGCGCTGACCGAGCACGACCCGGGTCTGCTGGTCGATCACCGCGAACAGATGACGAGCCGGACCGGCGGGGCCTCGTGAGCCGCGCACGGTCTTGCCGTCCACCGCCAGCACCCGGCGCCGCCCGACCGGCTCGGTCGCCGCGCACAGGCGCTGCACGAACGCGCCGATCGCGGCGTCGAACCGGTCGGCGTCAACCTGGCCCAGGATCCGGCGAATCGTCGACTCCGACGGGCATCGGACGTCGGTCCCGAGCACGGCAGCCACCTCGACCGGCAGGTCGGCGACCCACTCGGCAACCGCGACGAACGAGCGCGCCCCGGCCGCGACCGCGCACACCGCGGCCGTGAGCACCACGACCAGCCCATGTCGAACCCCCCGACGCCGGCGCGGGTCAACCACCCCGGCCAGGGCATCGGTCAGTCTCGGAGCCAGCGCGACCGGATCGGGTAGCTCCACCCCGCCCACCTGATCGGCGACGGCAGCGATCGACAATGATGCAGGCGCGGGCACGGCTCTCTTCCGATGATCAAGGCTGGCGTGAGAACCGCCATGATCACCACCAGGGTCGTGCCCGCACCCCTACCTCGACCGCGTGTCGTCGCAGCTCAGCACCCACTCACCGCGACTTTGCCGACCCCCTGGGCCTACGGCTGGTCGTTCACAGATCCGATGCGGAAACTCGCCTACAATTTAACCGTGACGGCGCTCTCGGCCGTCGTGGCTCTTGTCGTGGGAACCATCGTACTGGCCGGCCTGCTTCGTGACCAGCTTGACGCTTCCACCGAAACTCTCACCTTCCTGGATGATATTGATCTACGTGGAGCCGGGATTGCTGCGGTGGTTCTATTCGGAGCAATCTGGTCGGTAGCCGTGTTGATGCGCCGTTCTCGGCGCTCCCGTGCGCACCGTTAACGCAGCCGTCTTTTATCGATTTCTGGGCTGAACTGTCATGAGCGCCCGACGATCGCGCAGACCGGATCGCTGACCCGACAATGCGTTGGAACAGGCACGGGCCCGAGGTCCGCGTGACTCCCCTCGAACCGGATAGACCCCGTATGGACCGGTGCTGTCCGGTCAGCACGGTGTCTGACCGGACAGCACTGATCGAGCCGTCATAGCTGACGTAGCACGTGTCGGACGGCTGCGGGGCGTACGGTTTATACAGGTACGACCGTCGGCTGTCCGTTTCGGGCAGCAGCCGACGATTTGTCCGTCCTGCGGACGTTTAAGGCGCTCCCCAGCAATGGTGCGGCTACTCTGGTCAGACTCCTGCGGTTTGGCGCGCCCGTGCACGCTCCTTGTTTTCCTCGGACGCGTTGACCACTTGCACCTTGTCCCCGGTCTGCAACTCATTGAACCAGGCCTCGGCGTCCCCGAGCTCGAGCTTGATGCATCCCGCAGATGACCGGGAACGGTCTCCACCGTGGAAGGCGACGCCGCCGTCTGCGAAGAACACCGAGAACGGCATCGGTGCAGGACGGCCGTCCGGACCGTTGAACTCGCCGCTTACGTGGTCCTTTTCCTTGCGGTACACTCGGAACGAGTGCCCGATTGGGGATTCCTGCCCGGCTCCACCGGAAGCGATGCGTACCGGCCCGCGGATCACCTTCCCGTCACCGATGAGCCAGGCCTGTTGTGATTCGAGATCGACGCAGGCGCGGGTGGAGACCGAACACGGTGTACCAGGAGCGGCAGGCTCTTGATGTGCCTGGGTGGCCACGGTGTTCGAATCGGGCGCCGCATCGGCGCCGGCGCTACCTGCAGTCACGACCACTACGAGTGCAGCCGCGGCAGTGGCGGCGAGTGTCGTCAACTTGGTGCCGTTACGAAAGTAGCGCGTCATGGATCCCTCTTTTCTGAGACCAGGAGTAGGGGCTCAGTTGCTATGACGCTCGGCGACCCATAGTGGTTGCTCGGCGGACCAAGTTTTTTCTTGACGGACGAATGGGCAGGCGCTTGGACTTGCACGTGCCTGCCGAGATACTCACGGTCCAGTCAGGCGACGTAAGAGACGACGGTCATCATGCCCGCTTCTCCGTGGTAGATATTATGGCAGTGCGTCAGCCATTGACCGGGATTGTCCGCATCGAAGTCCACATCGACAGTCTGGTTGGGCAGCACCAACACAGTGTCTTTTCGGGGACCCCGACCGTCGGGGCCGACTACTTGGAAGGTGTGCCCATGTAGATGCATCGGATGGAACATCGTGGTCGTGTTGACCATGCGAAGGCGCACACGTTGACCACTTGAGATTGGCAGGCCGCGAGCCGGATCGTATCGTTCGCCGTTGATCGTCCAGTCGTAGAGGGCCCCGGGGCCGGCCAGCACCAGATCGTGCACCACATCGGGGGGGCGCCGCTGTAGCGTTACCGGCTCGGCGGAAGCGAAGGTCTGTGACAGAACCGCTGACCTGGACGCCAGGGCGGAGGCCGCAGCGCTGGTGTCCACCGGCGAGTTCTGTGGAGTCGACAGCGTCACCGCAGCATGGTCGTTCTTGCCTTCGGCGATCCCGATCAGCGCGGCCGGGGCCTCGGGAATGGTGACGACAGCGTCGATTCGCTCGCCCATTCCGATCACCACTGCCTCAGCGTCGGTGGGGGCGACGGGAAATCCGTCGGTGTGGGTCACCGTCATTGGAGCACCAGGAACTCCGACACGGAAAGCTGTGTCGCCGCCCATATTGATCATCCGGAAGCGCACACGTTGACCGGGACGGACGTCGAGGGTGGTCGGCGCGGAACGTGTGCGGCCGTTGGCGACATAGTGCGGATAGATGGTGTCGCCGGCATCCCCGCCGAGGACGGACGACGTCGGCATCTGCATCCCACCATGGTCCCCGCCCATACCCGCCATCCCGCCCATGCCGTTGCGGAGCAGGCCGGCCAGAACCTGGTCGGGATTTTGTCCAGTGCCGTCAATCCAATCGTCGAAGATCACGACGTGCTCGAGGTCATAGTCTCCGGGCTCAGCCGGGTCGTCGATGATGAGTGGTGCATACAAGCCACGGTCGAGCTGGGTACCGACGTGCGGGTGGAACATGTAGGTACCCGCATGAGGCAGCGTGAAGAGATACTCGAACGAGCCGCCGGAGGGGATCTGGGGCTGGGTCAACACGGGGACGCCATCCATGTCATTGCGCAGGGCAATACCGTGCCAGTGGACGGTTGTCGGCTGGGGTAGCTGGTTCTCCAGGCGCACCTTCAGCGTATCTCCCACCCGAGCACGGATCTCCGGGCCGGGCAGAGCGCCGTTGTAGGTCCACGTCGACACCGTGCGTCCGCCGATGTCGACCGTGCTGGGCTGTGCCTGCAGAGTGCGTGCCAGAGTTCGGCCAGCGGTGGCTCGCCGCGCCTGCTCGGCAGCCTCGACCTCTAGACCGCCCGGACCGATGCGATCGGTCAGCGCGACGGTCCGGGGGCTCGCCACCGACTCGCCACAGCCGGTCAGCAGCAGGCCCGCTCCAACACCGCCGGTGGTGCCCAAGAATCGCCGACGACTCCAGGTGGTAGCACTGCGCCGACCGTTGCTCCCAGCGTCGTGGTTCATCGCCGAGCCCCCTGGCCTGGCTGACTCCGTGGACAGTCCACAGGATCCTTCGACGGCATGTCGGCCGCGTCCATCGCCGAGTACTCCTCTGTGTGCACTGTGGTCGGCGCCGGCAACACGGGCAGCACCACCCCTCGGCAGCGCAGCGAAATGATGTCCCCATACCAGCGTATTCCTACGGAGCGTAGTAGACGGTGTCGCGGCGCACTGCAGGCGGGTAGGACCGAACGATGCGGTCTTCGAGCAGGTGCTCGACGCCACGCACCGCGGTCAACGCCCTCGACTTCTCCGCTCTCACGTCCGCGCGCACTGCGAACTACTATGGTACGTAGGAGTTTGGCTTGGAGGCGTGATCAGCATGGGACGTAAACAGAAGCGTCGTGCCGCTCGGCGGGCGAAGCAGCCCGGTCGGGCTGCGGCGACGACGGTCGACCTGGCTGCTGGCTCCCGCTCTCGCAGCGTTGCTCCGTCGTCCGAGCTGATCAACTCGGTCCGGCCGTCGACAGGCGGCCCGCGCCGCCGTCAGGTAGCAGCGCCGAAGGCGACCGACGGCAGTGGTGCCGAGGCCGCCCGCGACTCAGGAGCAGCCGCACTCGACGTCGACGACGGCAGTCGGAGCCGCGGGCCCAGCGCGCTCGAGGTCACGAGAGTCGGGTGCGAAGAACTGCGTGACGCAGACCCCCAGGCGTTAGAGTGTGTTTGAGAAGATCAGGTTGCGGGCGTGCAGACGTACTTCTGCTGGCGGGCAGCCGGCTTGCCGCGGACGATGCGGCGAGTGATGGTGTTGATCGCCGCCCAGCGGATCATGGCCTCGGAGACGGCGGGGTGGCGTTCGTAGTCTCGGGCCAGTCGCCGGTGGGCCGTGAGCCAGGCCAGGGTCCGCTCGACCACCCACCGACGGGGAAGAACGGCGAATCCACGCTGCTCAGGCGGTTTGCGGACGACCTCGACGGTGCTGCGAAGGATCGTGGTCGCCCACTCCAGGAGGCGTCCGGCGAACCCGGCGTCGGCGTAGACGAACCGCACGCGGGTGCGCAGGTAGAGGTCGAGCAGGATGGACTTGGCGCCGTCGCGGTCCTGTACCGACGCCGAGCACACCATGGTCGTCAACAGCAGCCCGAGGGTGTCGGTGACGATGAACCGCTTCCGCCCGTTGATCTTCTTCCCGGCGTCGTAACCGCGGGTCTCCTGGCCGACGGTGTCGGCGCCCTTGACGCTCTGCGAGTCGATGATCCCTGCGCTGGGCTCGGGGTCGCGGCCTTCGTCGGCGCGTAGCTGTCGGCGCACGACCGGGAGGATTTGTTCGGTGACCTTCTGCTGTTCCCACCGGTTGAAGTACCAGTAGACGGTCTGCCAGGGCGGGAAGTCCGCTGGTAGAGCCCGCCACGCACATCCGGCGCGCACGACATAGAGGATCGCGTCGACCACGTCACGTCGCGGGTGCTTCTCCGGCCGCCCACCCGACCCCGCCTCGGGTAGCAGAGGCTCGATCAGCGCCCACTGCTCGTCGCTGGTGTCCGAGGGGTACCGCCGCTTACGTCGAGCCACCTGTCCACGATGGACCAGTGCGCAGCCCCAGCGACGCAGACACTCCGACTCTTCTCAAACACGCTCTTAGGCCTGAGCTACACCTTCCGCGCCCCGTCCAGCGGTGCGGCCGGACCGGTCACGGTCCAGTTCGACGGCGTTCACCGCTCCTCGACCGCCGGGGCGCCAGACACCTTCACCACACACGACGTCATCGACCCGGTCCTGCCCAACGCCGGGCCCATCACGCTCACCCACCGTGTCGAGAACATCCCTTCCGGCGAATGGGACGTGACAGCCTCCATCGTCGCGGGGCCCGCAGACCTGCGACGGGCCTCGTCTGTCACCGCGTCCGGCCGCACCGGCTACGCCCCGGTCGTCTCGGCGAAGGCGCCCGGGACACGCTTGGGCTCCTGGCCGGGGCTGGTTGGCCTCGGTGCGGTCGTGGCCCTGGGTTTGCAGTCGGCGTTGGTGCTGCGCAGCGGTTTGCCGATGGTGGCGGTGCTGAGCACGTCGTTGCTCGCTTGCCTCGTCGGGCTCGTCGGCGCCAGGGTCTACTACCTGGTCGAACACCGAGATCGGCCACGCACAGGGCCGGCTCGGTGGACGGGCATGTGCCTGCAGGGGTTCGTGCTCGCCGCGATGGCAACGATGATCATCGGTAGCGTCGTCGGCGAGGTGCCGGTCCTCGCTGTCCTCGATCTGAGCGCTCCCGCGCTCGTCATCGGTGCAGGCATCGGCCGGCTCGGATGCTGGTTCGGGGGCTGCTGCGCTGGGCGACCGACAGCGTCGCGCTGGGGTCTGTGGTCGTCTGATCGCCGCCTCGGGATGCGACGAGTCCCTGCGCAGTTGATCGAAGCAAGCGCCGCTGCCGGGATCGGACTGGCGGCCGCAACAGTGGCTTGGTCAGCACGACCGGCGCCGGTCGGCGCCCTGTTCGTCGCCACACTTGCGGCCTACGTACTCGCACGCCAGCTCGTGTTTCCCCTGCGATCACTACCGCGGAACACCCGGTACGGCCGTGCCGCCATTATCGTGGCAAGCGCCGTGGCGGTCGCCGTCGCGGGCGGCCTGCTGGTCGTCTGATCCATGCCGAGCCGTAGGAGCAGGCGACGCAATTCCGTCCCGGCGCCATCGCCCCCGAGCTCACAAATTGTCGAGCGCCGACAGTCCCCGCAGCCACGCTATCGACCGCGGCAGTCGTCAGCACGCAGATGTCGAACGCGCCCGATTCGACGATCCGCGATGGGAGCCACCGCCCGACGTCGGCGACCGGGTGTCGAACCGCTGGATGTGTGCCCCGTCCGTGCAGGCGCTCGTTTGGGTATCCGAGGCGGTATCACATGATTGCGGCCCGCTGAGCCTGTTGTTTCGGAGGTGTCTGTGCTCGAGGATGCGGACTCGTTGCCACGTCGGCCGGGAAATGTACCTGCGGATCTGTGGCATTGGATCGTCGCCGAAGTTGGCATCGACGTAGCACAGCATGTCGATCCGCAGGTCGCGGTCGTCCTCGCCGCGCGCCTGGCCATTCGACGAGGGCCACCCGGAACGGAATCGGCTGAAGCGCTACGCCTGTGGCCGTGGTTCATCGACAGCTCGCGTCGTCTGGCTCAACAGCAGGAGATGATGTTTATCGAGTGTGCACTCGCCGCAGGCTGGACCCATGATCAGGTACGCACTGCCGTGCTGCTCGACACAACGGTTGAGCTGACCGAGCACCTAAGAGCGTGTTTGAGAAGGCCGGCGTGTCTGCGTGGTCCGGGCGCCGGTGTGGTCCATCGTGGATGGGTGGCTCGGCGTAAGCGGCGGTATCCCTCGGACACCAGCGATGCCCAGTGGGCGTTGATCGAGCCGCTCCTGCCCGAGGCCGGATCGGGTGGGCGGCCGGAGAAGCATCCACGCCGGGACGTGGTCGACGCGATCCTCTACGTGGTGCGCGCGGGGTGCGCATGGCGTGCTCTGCCTGCGGACTTCCCGCCATGGCAGACCGTGTACTGGTACTTCAACCGATGGGAGCAGCAGAAGGTCACCGAACAGATCCTGCCGGTCGTACGCGGACAGCTGCGCGCCGACGAGGGCCGCGACCCGGAGCCGAGCGCGGGCATCATCGACTCCCAGTCCGTGCGCGGCGCCGACACCGTCGGACAGGACACACGTGGATACGACGCCGGAAAGAAGGTCAACGGTCGGAAGCGGTTCATCATCACCGACACCCTCGGCCTGCTCTTGACGACGATGGTGTGCTCGGCGTCGGTCCAGGACCGCGACGGCGCCAAGTCGATCCTGCTCGACCTCTACCTGCGCACGAGGGTGCGCTTCGTGTTCGCCGACGCCGGGTTCGCCGGCCGCCTGCTCGACTGGGCCACCTCGATCCTGCGGACCACGGTCGAGGTCGTCCGCAAACCGCCTGAGCAGCGCGGATTCGCCGTCCTGCCGCGCAGGTGGGCGGTCGAGCGGACCCTGGCCTGGCTCACCGCGCACCGGCGTCTGGCCCGAGACTACGAACGCGACCCCGCCGTGTCCGAGGCCATGATCCGCTGGGCGGCGATCAACACCATCACCCGCCGCCTCGCCCGCGGCACCCCGGCCGCCCGGCAACAGAAGTACATGATCACACCCGCGACTTGATCTTCTCAAACACGCTCTAACAGAGCTGGAGCATCAGATCTTTCGTGAAGCTCGACCGCCCCAGCCCTACCGCTGAGGTGTGTTCGACCCCCTCGCGCCGAACACGCCGACGGCAACCCCACCCGCGCGCATCGAGGCTACGACGGGTCGACGCTCCGACGCTTCAGCCGCTTTGAGTATTCGGTGTCGATGCGGTGTCGACGGCGCCGGTCATGGACACGAACCCGAGCCCTCGGAGCTTGACGAACCATCAGCGCCGTCTATCGGATGGTCAGCCGCGACCGCGGACCACGCGCAACACCGACGGCACGAGCGCCAGCGCGACCACGCACTGCACGGCGAGGTGCGCGACGCCGACGGCCATGATCCCGTAACCTGGAAGGAGTGCCCACGATAGGCCGAGCACCGACCCGGTGATCACGGCCTGCACGGCCAGGATCTGGCCCAGGCGTTGCCGCACCCGATTGAGGCTCATCCACACCACGATCAGGATTCGGGGCAGCGCCGCGAGCACGACCACGCGCAGCAGGTCGGTGGAGTTCGCGACGTACGCGTCCCCGTACAGCGACATGATCATTGGTGCGGTGAGAAGCAGGACCAGCACGAGCGGGACGGCGAGGACGGTCGTCCGTCGCAGCAGCGTCGAGACCATCTCGCCGAGCCGCTCCCGTTGGCGAGCACCCTCGACGGTGAGGGAGGCCGCCACGTTGACCAGCGCGACCTCGAGCACTGTCGCGACACCCCACGCGACGAAGAAGTAGCCGTTGGCCTCGTTGCCCGCCAGCACGGCGACCATCACCGGGAGTACGTAGTTCGCGGCAGTGGACCCCAGCAGCGCGATGTTGTCCAGCGTCATGAATGCGGCGACGTCCCGTCGCGAGACCCGCTCGGATTGGCCCGCCGACTCCCGCGCGTGGCGAGGAAGCAGGCGCGAGAACAGCAGCACGTTCATCGCGACGAGCACCGGGATCATCGCCAGGAACCAGGACCAGAACACGCCGAAGCGGGGCATCGCGGCGGCGAACGTAAACAGCAGTACCAGCTTGGCCACCCCGAACAGGCCATTCTCCACCGGTACCCATACGGCCGCCCGCGCTCCGATCGCCACGCTGTCCGCCAATGCGAACAGCGTCCACACCAGAAGCGCTGCGACGACGAAAGCGACACCGGCCGGACCGTAATGCGCCAGGTCGCGAACCAGCGCAAACTTCTGCAAGAACGGCAGCGCAGCGAGCACGACGAGAGTCCCCGCTCCGGCAACCGTCAGATAGGCGCGGAGCGTATAGCGCCGTGTGTTCGAGCCGGCCGTCGGCAGGAACCGGATCAGTGTGTTGAAGAGGTTGAGCTCGGCGATGCTGGCCATCAACACCATCGCCGAGATCAGCGCCGCCGACTCGCCGACGATCGCCGGGCTGTAGTAGCGCGCGGCGACGACCCAGTACAGGAACCCGAGCACGGACGTGACGCCGGTGTTGGCAGCGAGCGCCACGGCGCTGCGTTGCATCGGATCCCGGGGCAGCAAGCGTTCGCGGACCGTGGCCAACGCCCCCGTCACGTCGGGCTCCTCTCGTGCGCCCCGGTGCGGGTGCTCGCGGATGCCGGGGTGGTCACGGCTGCACCGGGTTGAGGACTAGGCGGTCGTTCTCCCAGCGATAGCGCACCGCAGAACCCGACGACCAGATCTCCTGTAGCTCCTGCAACCGGCTCACCAGTGGCTCGGGTCGGCCGCCGTCCGGCGTCGCGGTGGAGTCCCACAACGCGACCGAGTGGAAGCGAGGATCCGACTCGGGCTGCCAGATGAAGATCGCGGCGCCGCCCGCGTCGCCGATCCGCAGGATGGCATCGAGGGCCACGTCTGCGGCGTAGGTGGAGCGGGCATCCTCGTGGGGCAGCACGTCCGGGTACAGCTCCATCCACCAGACCGGCAGGTCGGTACGTGAGACCAGCCAGCGGGTGGTGGCCGAGAACTTTCCGTTCGAGGCGGCCGGTGAGGTGATCAGTCCCTCGTCCCTGGTGGCGTTGGTACCGTCCACCGCGATGAAGTCGGCCCCGTCCGCGTGCGCCAGCCAGTAGTCGACGGCGTCGAGGACGCGCTGGTCGAGCGTTCCCCAGGGGCCAGATATCGACGATGGGTCGCTCGCTGAAGCGGCGTTGGACCAGCTGTCGATGGACACGTATGGCCCACCCACGGAGAGCGTGGGGTCGTAGGCCTTCAGCGCCCGGTAGACCGTGTTGTAGAGCTCGGTGTAGGACTCGATGTCCCACCTGTTGTTCGTCGGGTCGAAGAAGCCCTTGAGCTCATTCCACACGACGAAGTCGCGCACCTGCGGGTATCTGCGCGCGACATCCACCGCGAGTTCGGCGAAATCGGCGTAGTGCGCGCGGTCGGGGGCGACCTCGATCCGGCTCCAGTCGGTCTCGCCGGGACGGCCGCCCTTCATCCAGTCCGGTGCGCAGCACAACGTGATCACGGGTGTTACGCCCGTCGAGTCCATCAGCCGGACGCGAGCGTCGAGTGACTCCCACGACCGCTCGCCGGGCGCAGGCGCCGGGTTGAGCGCGCCCCAGCCCATGATGTGCTGGTTCGCCATCTCGGTGACGTTGCGCAGGATGTCCTTAGCACGGTTGGTCGCCGGCTCAGGGTTCCAGGCGTCGACGCTGCGCTCGGTGAGCGCCGTGCCGATCTCGACGGCCTGAGCCGGCCGGGGCGGTGTCTCGTAGAGCGTCACGACGACCACCAGTAGCGCGACGGCGGTGGTGACGGCAGCGCAGGTCCGCCACCGGCGCCGCCGGACCGCGGGACCGACCCGCATTGGCCGTCGATGACGCCCGCGTCCCGCGGCGGATTCCATGATGTCGACCGTGTGCGCACCGGCCGAGCGATCCACAGCGCCCTGTGAGACGTGAGTCAGACGGGACCCCATGACCTCCTCCCCCGATGTCGACACAACGCGTCAGCCGGCACTGTCGGCCCCGGGAACCCACGACCGGTGCGCCACCAGGCTGCGGTCGTCGAACATGCCCCAGGAAGGATCGGGTGTACGCCAGTCCCCGTAGCAGGTTCGCAGCCACAGCTCATGATCTCGCGGCTTCATCCACCTCCGCCCGAGGAACTCGAACGGCTCGAGCTCCTGCTTCGGGAGGTGCCCGGCGAGCTCCACCGGCCCCGAGCGTCCGGGCCCGTACACGTGGAACGCCTGCAGACCTTCGCCCACGTTGTCCATCAGGAAGAACTCGAACCGGAACCCGTGCCGGACCACGACACGCTGTGTCAGCCGGCCCGCCCGGTTGCGGAAGCAGAACCAGCGGTGAAAGCCCGCGGCCACGAGGTGCTCCTCGGCCCGGAGCAAGAGATCGGCGTCCTCGGCTTCTACGCCCAGGTCGGCATCGCCGACGTCGTGGGAGAGAACCCGACCCTCGCGGGCCCAACCGAGGAGTAAGCCGCTCCAGACCCAGTAACGCCCGGCGAGAGGGCTGCTCGCGAGCACGTCGTTGAGCAGCCGCATGTCCTGCTCGTAGAGGGCGCTGCGCCGGCGCCGATACCTGTCACCGACCAGCGGCAGGGCCTTCGGTGCCTGACTCACCAGCGGGCTCAGCACCGTCCACGTCCCGACAGCGCCGTTATCCGGAATGGACATGAGCGTGCGGTACATCTCGACCTTCCCGCGCAGCGCAGCCGCCGGCCCCGGTCGCGGGGGTCTGACCGCTGTCCCGGCGGCGGGCTCCCGAGCGGTCGGATGTGGGTTGTCGACGCTCATCGGATGATTCCTCCTGGGCTCGTGGCGGCGGACGCAGGCACAGCGTGATCGAATTGACGGGGCGCCAGCT
This sequence comes from Pseudonocardia autotrophica, assembly GCF_003945385.1. Lineage (NCBI taxonomy): Bacteria > Bacillati > Actinomycetota > Actinomycetes > Pseudonocardiales > Pseudonocardiaceae > Pseudonocardia > Pseudonocardia autotrophica. Next base: position 35,555 of record NZ_AP018921.1, on the reverse strand, counting down.
GTGAGACGGCGTCGCGGAGCCGGTCGTGGTCGGCCGGTGTCCGTACCGCCACACGCCAGTAGCCGTCGCCGGTGCGGAACTTCTGAGACACGTCCTTGACGTGGATGAGGCGCTTCTCGACCAGCCGTGCAGTCAGCTCGCCCGTCACCTGCGGCGACGTCGTCAGGCGGGCGAGCACGAAGTTCGCCCCGCTCGGGAACACCTGCTCGACGATCGGCAGCCGGGCGAGTATCGCGCTGAGGTCGTCGCGGTCAGCGACGGTGCGCCGGAACGACTGGTGCAGCGCCGGACGGTGCTTGAGCATGATGTCGAGGAAGTTCTCGGCCATCGAGTTCGCGCTCCAGATCGGTGTCTCGTCGGCGATCCGGGCGGTCAGCCCCGGGTCGAGCGTCAGCAGCGCGCCCAGCCGCAGGCCCGGGACCCCCAGGCTCTTGCTCAGGCTCTTGATGATGAGGACATTCATGATGTCCTCGCGGTGAACGATCTCCGCCAACGGCTGCTGGCCTGAGAATTCGATGAACGACTCGTCGACGATTACCACCTTGTCCGGATTCGACCGTGCGAATTCGGCGATACAGTTGCTGTTGAGCGTCGTACCGCTGGGGTTGTTCGGATTGACGAACACCACGACCTCGGCGGCACTGGCTCTGCGCTCCAGCTCCGCCCAGTCGACGCCCGGACCGTCGGCGTATCGGTCGGCGTCGGGGAATATCCGGGTGTACTCACCGAACGTGGGCTCCGGCGTGAGAACTTTCTTCCCGGCGAACCAGGTCTTCAGCCACGGATAGCACTGAGACGCTCCGGACAGTAGATGGGTCCGGCCGTCCGGCCAGCGCAGCGCCCACGAGAGCTTCGTGTTCAGCACGGTCTGGGTCGAGCCGTAGTTCTGCAGCAGCTCCGGAAGGTGGAAACGCATCTCGGAGAACATCGCCGGGGTCGGGAAATACATATTCCGGATGAACGCGAAGTCGAGTACTCCTAGATCCCACGAGCCACCCCACGAGGACTCGAGAATGCCGTAGCGGGCCGAGGGTGTGAACTTGAACTCGGCCAGGCGTAGATCGGTCGGATCGTCGACCTCGCTCCAGAGCTCGGACTCGATGACCTCCCCATGAATCTCGGCCTGCTGCATGTAGACCAGCATGCCGAGGACCATCTCGTAGTAGCAGTTGTCGTCGATCAAGCGAGCGTAGGTGGTCAACAGGCGGTGAAGCGTGGTGGCACAGAAGTCCCGCGAGAACTTGTAGATGTTCAGGGTCTTGTACTTGTCGCTGAAGTCGAAGTTCGCCGGCTGCTGACTCGGCGGGATCACGTTCGACACCACATTGTCCGCAGTCAGGGCCACGACCGTGCCATCCATCCCCGGCCGGTACCGGTCGACCAGCGCCACGTTCTCGTACGAGCACTTCATGATCCGGTCGAGCACTGCCGGCTCGTAGATCAGGTCGGACTCGATGAGCAGGAGATCGGAGTCGAATGTGATCTGCTCGAACGCGAGCGCCATCGAGAAGATGTTGTTCGTCTTGTCGAAGCGCTCATTGTGCACGAACGTGAACGCGAAGTCCGGGTGGTTGTCACGGACGTGCTCGACGAGCTCCTCGGCGCGATAGCCGGTCACGATGAACACTTCGGTGATTCCGTGCAGGCGGAGACCGTGCAGGATCCGGTCGATGATCGTGCGTCCACCGATCGTGAGCAGTGTTTTGTGGCGGTTTTCCGTGAGCGGGCGCATACGCTGGCCGTACCCGGCCGCCAGAATGAGAGCTTTCACCGGGGAGTTCCTTTCTCCGACCGTACGGGTGGGACACCGTGAGCTGGTTCGTCGTGGGTCATGAGAACCCGTAGAATCGGAGGGCGAGGATCCCGAAGGCGACGAGCGCAGCCCAGATGGTGAGAACAGAACCGGGCGACCTCGATCGAGGGACGGTGACCGGACGCTGCTCCCGCGCGAACTCCTGGATGACGAGCAAGCCGATCACCGCGAGAACGGGAATCGCCCCCGCCGGCCCGAACACGATGTCGATGACGGTGCTCACGAGGGCACCGCCTCGTCCCGCTGGGACGACCAGTACCGCGCGATCTGCGCCACAACGGTGACGAGCACCAGCGCCAGCACGGTGCCGGACGGTGACCAGAGCCCGAGGTAGAGCTGCGCGGTCGCGAGGACGGTGGCGATCGACACACTCGTGGCGACGACCAGGGCGGCCCCGAGCCACCCGCCTGCCAGGCCCCAGCAGTCGAGGACAGCTCGTCCAGGCACGACGAGCACGAACAAGAACACGAACGCCGCGCGTACCGGGGACTGCACGTCGGCGACGACGAGCGTGCCCACGAGCAGGCCGAAAAGGGAGAGCAGCAGCGGCGCCCGATTCCCGACGGTTCGTGCTCGCGGGGCCAGGGGGCGGGCGCTCGCGGAGCCGAGGTGTCCGTTCAGCGATGTGGTCATGCGCGGGCCCCACCCGTCAGCTCGAACACTGTGACGTTGTCGTTGGCATAGATCGTCCGAAACGCCGGCGAGGTTCGCAGCGCCGCGAGCAGCCGGTCCTCGGCTCCTGGTGGGTATGGCCCCATCAGGTCCAGTTCGGCGCCCTGGGCGCGGCTGACGAGCAACACAGATCGCTGTCCGGGAGCAGATGCCATGCGTGAGGCGACCTGCGCGGCGAGCACCGCGCGGTCTGGGATGTCGATATCCACGGTGCCCTCACGCCCGATATCCGGAGTGGACTCGACCGGGTTGCCATCGACCAGCAGCCGGTAGTCGTCGTCGCCATATCGAATCGACCGCCACGGGAGCGCGCCGGTCACCGATGTGATGACCGAGCCGGGGGGTGTGAGGCGGTACATCTCCTGGACACCTACCACCTCGTCGGGCATGAAGAAGTCCATGCGCTCGTTGCCATACCGGGTGAACGGGAACACCATGACAAGCAGGAGCCCGACAACGAGCGCGGGGGCCAGCGCACTCCGACGGGCTGTCGACGGTGACGGCCCGGCCAAGCCGACTGCAGCGAGCAGCGCCATGAACGGCAACGCGAAGAATGCGATCCGCATGAGGGCCTCGCCGCCGTACGATTGCGCGGCAAGGAGCGGGAAGGCCGACAGCGCGAGCACGGCGAGCCCGCGGGCGAGATCCCGGCGTCCACTGCGGACGAGGCGGTAAACACCGACCGCGGCCAGGAACCACAGAACCAGGGTTGCCAGCAGCCGGAGCTGGACGATCAGCTCATGTCCGGGCGAACCGCTCAAACGCTGCCCGACCGTCTGCTCGAAGATGGCCGAGAGCGCGCCGGCCTGGTTGAACGTCTCGGGATGTCCCGCGGCGTAGGCGGCGGCGGCATACCCGATCCATGCCAGTGTCCCGAGCAGGACCACGAACGGGAGGGCCCTCAGGCGCGACCACCCCACAAGGAATGCAGCGCCCGTTCCGAGCACCAGCGCGAACGGCGTCAGCTGGTGACCGGCGATCGTCACGGCGGACAGCAGCAGCACCAGCGCGAGCAACGCGGTCCTCCGGCCGGGGGTCGTGACGGGGCTGCCGAGCGCCGGCGCCGCCGACGACCACAACGACCGCCACCACGATCGGTGCTGAACCGGTGGCCTGGAGACACCGAGCACCCGTGCACTGCCGAAAGTCGAGACGTCTGGGGTGAACCACTCCAGCAGCACGGCGAGGACGACCAGGTAGATGAACAGGTACCACCCCTGCGGCGAGAAGTAGTCCTGCCCGATCCAGTTGCTCACGGTGAACAGCCAAGCGGCGAGCCACACGACCGTCCGGTCGCGGAACATCCGGTGACCGATGGCGACTAGCGGCACCAGGTACAGCAAGTTGTATGCGACGGGCGTCCAGGTGAGCGCCGCTGTCGGATCACCGACGCCGGTCGCCTGCCAGAGGAACGCGGTCAGCGCGAAGAACGCCGGCCAGTTCTGGTAGGCATCCAGGTTCAGATCGACCTCGCCCCGGTTCACGATGTAGTCGGCGATACCGATATGGCGCCACGCCACCTGGAACCGCATCTCTGGCTCGGCGACCACGCCCAGACCATGAAGTACCAGCACGGTCGCCATCAGCGACAGAACGATCGCTCCCGTCCGTCCGCCACGCAGCGCCACCATGAAGGACAGCCCGACCAGGCCGAACCCGCCCCAGGCCCCGGGCGGCAGGACGGACGCGAGGCCGACGTCGGTCACGGCCAGGAGCGGGAGATCGGTGATCGACCTCCACCAGACGACGACTCCACACAGAACGAGAAGCGCTACGGCGAGATCGACGCGGGTGATCTGTGGGGTGCGCAGCGCTGAGGGTGCATCGCGCCACGTCCGCGCTGGTCGACGCCGGCGCAGCGGCCGGGTGACGGGGACGGCCGGTTGTGCCCGCGTGTTGGTGTCAACCACGGCGCACCCGGCGCATCAATGAGCGGGACCGGCGCACGACGGTCCACCCGTTCGTCAACGCCCGGTCGATCCGAAAGACGCGGTGGAGCTCCTCGCACGAGGCGATTCGGCGGAACAGGGTCGGCGATGTCGAACGCCGCACGGTGAGCCGAGGAACCGCGAACGGGTCGGCGTCTCGCTCGGCGACGGCGTTCATCACTGCTGCGGCCTGCTGGTAGCCCGCTTCCGCTGTGGCATCCCTGACGCGGCGGCTGGAGTAGCCGAACGGGTACGCCAGACTGGGTACCTCGATACCGAGCCTCTCCTCGAGCAGCGACCGGCTGTGGATCAGCTCGGCACGCAGAGCGCGATCGCTGAGTTGGTCGAGTTCCGGGTGGCTGTGGCTGTGTGCCGCGACCTCCAACCCGGCGTCCGCCAGCTCCCGCACCTGCGTCCACGCCATCATGCGGTCCAGTGGTCGGCCGGCGGCCTCCATCCCGGAGTCCCGGAGCCATCCGGTCGTGACGAACACGGTGGCCGGGAACCCGTGCTCGGCGAGCAGCGGCAGTGCCTCCTCGTGCACGTCGGCGTACCCGTCGTCGAAGGTCAGCACGATCGGCCGCTCGGGCATGTCGCAGGCATCGTGCCGGGCGCGGTTGCACAGGTCGGTGAACGTGAGGCCGGTGAAGCCGTTCTCGCGCAGGAACTGCAGGTGTGAACGCAGCTGCTCTGGCCGGACGGAGAGTTTTCGCGTGGTCGCGGGTGGATCTTCTTTGACGGAGTGGTACATCAGGATGGGGACCACGTTGGTCACGGGGCGGCCCCCCACCACCTCTGCCGGGCACAGCCGACCGCGTACCCGGCGGTCGCATAGGCGACTCCGGTGACGATCGCGCCCGCACGCCGGAACCCGTTCAAGCGCCCGGCGAGTCCCTCGCGGATGCCGCGGACGACACCGCGCCGCAGAACGACGGTCGTGTACGTCCGCTCGGCCGCCAATCCGTCCTGTACACCGACACTCTGCGAGACGAGTGCCTTGGACAGGCCCTCGGCATAGCACCGTGCCCGGAAGTAGGCGAAGCGCTCGCGAATGAGGGGAACACGGTGGTGGATCACTGCGCGCGGTTCGAACACGAAGCGGCCACCCGGCCTACGTTGGCTCGCCCGGATACAGAGCTCGGTCTCCTCGCACCCCAGGGGGCGTCGCTTGTCCGAGGTCCGACCGATGTGCGTCGGGAACCCGCCGACGAGGTCGAACACCTCCCGCCGGAACGACGCATTGCCGCCCAGCAGGTTGCGCACGACGCCGGGGTCCCGTCCGACGAACGTGCATCCGACGACCCAGTCGAACTCAACGGGCCACCACTGTGGACGGTCGGTTGCCCACGCCGGGAGCGTCAGGCCGCCGACACCGAGGACGTCGGGATCGGTGAATGACTGGGCGAGCGCAGCGAGCCAGCCGGGCTCGGCGACCGCGTCGTCGTCGAGGAACACGACGACGTCACCCTGGGCCAGCGCGATACCGGTGTTCTTGCCGCCGGAGAGGCCCCGCGGGCCGAGGTTGTCGACCACGGTCACGTCGAGCTCCGCGGAGAAGCGGTCGCGCAGGTCCGGATTGTGGTCGACAACCAGGATCACCTCGAGGGGGGCCGGAATCTGCGCCTTCACCGATGCCACGGCCGCCAGCGTGTCGGTAGCTGTCAAGTCAACTGAGACAGTTGATCTTACTGAGTTGGCTGTAGGACGGGTTGATTGATCCACGCCTGCTCGGGCAGGCGCGGCGGGCTGGGCCGGCGACTGAATCGCTCGGGATACTGGGCGTGTGCGCGGTCGAGGACGGTCTGACGCTGAGCCCGGACCTCGGTCGCGGTGTCGAAGTGGATCGACGCCGGGGTGTGCATGCCGATGCCGGAGTGCCGATGCTCGTGGTTGTAGTGCTCGAAGAACCGCTCGCAGAACGCGCGGGCATCAGCGAGCGAGCCGAACCGGTCCGGGAAGTCCGGCACGTACTTCAGCGTCTTGAACTGCGCCTCGGAGAACGGGTTGTCATTCGAGCACTGCGGCCGGGAATGTGACCGGCAGATACCGAGATCGACCATCAGCTCCGATACCGGTTTCGAGGTCATCGACCCGCCCCGGTCGGCATGAATCGTCTGCGGGATGACGTGGTTGCGGGCGACTGCGTCGGCGAGGAAATCCTTCGCCACGACGGCATCCTCAGCGTTCGCGGCGAGCCATCCGACTACGTAGCGGGAGAAGATGTCGAGCACCACATACAGCTTGTACCACTCGCCCTTCCGCGGGCCCTTCAGCGCGGTGATGTCCCACGACCACACCTCGCTCGGGCCATGAGCGACCAGCTCCGGGCGCACCCGCGGCGGATGCGTGGCCTGGGCGCGCCGTTCCCGGTTCTGACCCGCTGCGCGGGCGATCCGGTACATGCTCGACTGCGAGCACCACCACCGGCCCTCGTCGAGCTCCCGGGCCCACACCTGCGGAATGGCCAGATCCCGGTAGTCCTCGGAGTTCAGCAGCGCGAGCACGGCGGCACGCTCGTCGTCGGTGATCGTCGAGGGCGGGAGCCGGCGCGCACGGTGCGGGCCGTGCAGCGGCCCGAGCGTCACCCCCGCCGGGTCGGCGCGGCGGTAGTGCGTGGCCCGCGACCGACCGGTCAACGCGCACGCCGCCTTGATCGACACCTCAGCGGCGCGCAACTCGGTGAACGCGCCGTTCAACGCCGCTTCCGCGGCGCCGGTGGTTCCTGGTCGTCCGCGCTCTCGGACAGCTGCTCCAAGAGCGCGTGCGCTTTTCCCATGATGTCCAACGCGGTCCGCGTCTTCGTCAGGTCGGATTCGAGTTTCGCGTTCCGGGCCCGGAGCCGTTCCAACTCGGCCGCCTCCGCCGACCGCTTCGGACGTTTCGCCGACCGCCTCGAATCGGCTACGCCCTCCAGCGCGCCGACGTCCCGGGCCCGGGTCCACTCGATCACGTGCGACGAATACAGGCCCTCCCGGCGCAGGACCGCGCCCTTCTCACCGTTCGGCGCGTTCTCATACTCCGCGACGATCGCCAGCTTGTATTCCGCGCTGAACGACCTACGCGACGGACGCGGCGACGGACCACCAGCCGACCGCGGACCCGACGACGACGCCGTCGACCCGCTGCTGCCGGCCCCCGCACCGCGACGCTCCTCCGATGACACGAGCACCAGGATCTCCGATCACGCCCTCTACTGTGAACCGCTGACTTCAACCTGTCTCAGGTGATCTTGGCAGAGAGGGTGTCGTCCCACCGGTTGTCGTCGAACGCACAGATGATCGCCGACATACTCGGTGTGAACGGATCCGGGGAAGCCTCCCCCGCACCGGAGGAAAGCACCGCAGCCGAGAATCGACCGAACGGCTCATCACGAAGCATCCTGCGCAACTCCCCGGTCTCGATGGGCGAGTCTGGACCAGTGGCGCCGGGACCGCAGGCCGACGGAGGGGCCGGACGTGAGGTCGGCGCCGTGGTGAGGCAGCTGAACGGCGCGGCCGAGCAAGGCGTCGGCTGGATGCCGGCCTGGGGCGATGGTGTCGTTCGCTGGAACGCCTGCAGGCAGGGGGAGCTGCCTCGTCCGGCGGCTCCGGGGACCTGCCGTGATGCGTTCGGAGATGATCGTCCTCAGGACGCGCGAGCCGTCCGCGAACGTACGGAGGTTGGTGTCGCCGTTGATGCGCCGACGCTCCAGACTAGGGACCTCAGTGACACGCAGCCTCCTGGCGGCGACCCGGCAGCTCAGCACCGTCTCGATCTCGAAGCCGTCGCCCCAGAGCATCTTGTCGGCTGGGAGGTCGGGGACCTGCACGGGAGGTAGCTTCAGCTGCGGCAGGATCTGGCGCCAGAAGGCGTTGTAGCCGTAGCAGAGGTCGGAGAAGGACGTGGCGAACATCAGGTTCGCCACCGAGTTGAGCCCGGCGTTGCCGGCTTGGCGCAGCAGGCTGATGTCGTCGCTTCCGCACGTGTCGGCACCCGACCTGGCGAAGCGCGTGCCCTTAGCGTAGTCCGCGCCGTCGGTCAACGCTCGGACGAATCGTGGGATCTCGGCTGGGTCTGCGGAGCCGTCGGCATCGAACATGACTACGATGTCACCGGTGGCCGCAGCGAATCCGCAGACCAGGGCGTTGCCTTTACCTCTCCGGGTCTGTTGCAGGACCTTGATGCCGGGATGATGACGCCGTGCGACTTCGACGGTGCTGTCCGTCGATCGCCCGTCGACCAGAATCACCTCATGAACATCGGGAAGCTCGGGAAGGATAATCCGGAGGTTGGTGGCCTCATTCCGAGCAGGTATGACGATGGAGATATCGGGCGGTCTTTCGATCATGGGGGCACCTCTCACCGTGGGAGGGACGCAAGCACGAGGCGCTGTGCCACTCGACCAGTGGGTGCGGGTTCGTTACGGGCGCAACTACAGCGGGGGACGAAAAGGTGAGTATTACGCTGTTCGGTCGAACACCGTACGCCCATCTGTCGAACTTGCCAGTCACAAACCGTGTGCGCTCATGCACATGCAGGGAGTCGAGCAGCTCCGTCGGCCGCGCGGATCCCCACGACCTCTTGAACGCCAATCCGTCCACGTGAAGTAGATCCGAACGCCAACAACCGGCTCCATGCCGGGGAGCCATCAGCGGGGACCACAAACTGGCCGTTGACAAGCGCTGCGTGCCGCCGAGGCGCCCTGGGCGGGACGCCTGTTGGGCACCTTCCTGACTTCGCGCGGGCGCGATGCGCGCTGGTAGATGGCGGTTGAGCGTGTCATGGGTTCTCTCGACGCGGAGCGGAGAAGTAGTCGGGGTGCCTGGTATCGATCGAGGCTCGCAGGCGCCAGCTGGGTGTCGCTGGAGATCGGGTTCGCCTTCACTATTTCGGCTCGACGTTCAATGCGACCTCTTAACACAAATTGTCCCGCACACCTCCGGGGCGATGCCATCCACGCTGGATCATTCGGGTGAACATGCAGGAGCAGGAGTCGCCTCGCCATGCCGCCCCACCTCCAAGAATGTCGGGGCCGTGATTGTTCGAGATGGCGATCGCCGCGGCGGCGTCTGTAACGCGCAGACCGGGCACTTCGAGTGGATCCGCAGCCTGCCGGCTCGTCCAGCGGGCGCCTACAAGAGGTTACGAGGTATCACGCCGCGAGTTCGTGACACTGGTCGGATCTGACCGTTTTTTTCCAATCCATCGGTCCGATAAAGTAGAACTATCCGGAGAACGACGTGGACTGCGAATCCAGCCCCCGAGCGGGGCCCCTCCATGGCCTCCATGGTCGTGCAGAGATGCTTGCGCGTATACGGCTGGGGCAACCGCGCCCGTCGCCCTACCGGGAGGCGCGCGCGATATGGCGTCTGCCGATCCTCAGGTACCGCTCCGTCCCACATCACAGCCCTGAGACCGCGGCTGCGAGGACGGTGCCCGTGTCACTGCTCGAGGAGCACCTGCACTTTCTCACCACGACCGGATGGAAGCTTGTCGGTGTCACCGAGGCGCGGCAACTCCTCGAGGAGAACCGTTCCCGCCCTGTCATTGCCTTGTCGTTCGACGACGCGCTGCTGGACTTCCTCAACGCTTACGACCTCCTCCGGAGATTTGGCGCTCGCGCTACCCTCTACGTTCCGACCGGTGCAGTCGGGCGTCGAGCCTCGCGTTGGGAACCACGTGAGCGATCGCACCTCGGCTGGGACGAGCTCGCGCACCTGGGGAGAGCGGGCGTGGAGATCGGGAGCCGCGCAGTCAACGCTCGGGCCCAGAACGGCCTGCGTGTCGCGACAGACGAGGTCCAGGCCAGCAAGAACGAACTCGAGGATCGGCTCGGCTTACACGTTGAGTCCTTCTGCTACCCGGCCGGCGTCTCGAGCGCACAGATGCGGAGCGCCATCTCCCGCGCCGGATACGCCAGCGCATGCACGACCGAGTTCCGAGTGGCCAGCTCCGCGGACGACGTGCTCGCGCTACCGCGGCTCCGCATCCGCCCAAACAGCACCGGAGCCGGCATCGAGGAACAGGTACAACGAGACCGGGTCGGTTTCAGCCCGCCGATACGCCGGACCGCCAGCTCGGTGTGGCATATGACCTGCCGCACGGCCTCGCGGATCACCCACGGCACGCCGCAGGGATACCGAGCCCGGCGAGACTAGCGAATTGGGCGCATCGCGTAGATCGCCAGCCAATACTGACATGGCCGCGAGGTCCTCGTCCGACCCTGACGTTCGGCGCCGCCACCGCCCCAGCTCTCGAGCGGGATGTCGGATACGACGACACGGTCACCGGCGACACCGACGCCTGAATCCTGTGTGCGGTGGTGGGTCGATCAGCAGGACCCCGGCCAGACCTCCGAAGAGCTGGTCGGCCACCGTGCCGTGGCAGTGGGGTGGCACCAGCGGGTGGGCGCCAGCAGGGTGATCAGCAGGAATCCGATAGAGGTAGGAGAACGAGGAACGGGCTCGACCCGCACGAAGGGATTGCCGGCTCATCCCAATCGGGGGTGTAGGAGTTGGGGTCTGAAGCCGCCGGTCTCGAGCAGGCTTCGGGCGATGTAGTTGGTCAGGTTGCGGAACCCGAGTGCGGAGCCGCGCAGGTGTTCGAGCCGTCCGTTGAGCGCCTCGGTCGGCCCGTTGCTGGTGCCGGGTCGTTCGAAGTAGGCGAGCACGTCGGCGGCTCGCTTCTTCAGGGTCCGGCCCAGGGTGGTGAGCTCGGTGAGCACCTTGGGGACGCCGGCGCTGAGGTCGGTGATCAGCTTCTCCATGAGCTCGCGGCCACGTTGCCGGTCCTCGTGGCGATAGGCGGCGATCATGCGCTGGTAGACACCCCAGGTCGCCTCGACCTCGACGTGAGCGTCATCAACGAACAGCGCGCGTAGCCTGTCGCTCTGCTTGTCGGTGAGCAGGTCCGCGCCGGTGTGCAGCGTGCGCCGCGACTTGTAGAGCGGGTCGTCCCTGAACCCACGGTGCCCGTGGATCGCGAGTTGGACCCGGCGCCGGCACCTGTCGAGGGCGTCACCGGCCAGGCGCACGACGTGGAAGGGATCCATCACCGTGACCGCGTCCGGGATCTCCTCCGCAGCGGCGGTCTTGAACCCGGTGAAGCCGTCCATCGCGACCACCTCGACCGCGTCACGGAAGGCGTCGTCGCGGTCGGCGAGCCAGGTCTTGAACGCCGCCTTCGACCGGCCCTCGACCATGTCCAGCAGCCTTGCTGGGCCGGCGCCATCGCGGACCGGGGTGAGGTCGATGATCACGGTGACGTACTTGTCGCCACGCCTGGTGTGGCGCCAGACGTGCTCATCGACGCCAATGACCTTCACGCCCTCGAACCGCGTGGGGTCGTTGATCAGCAGCCGATTGCCTTCGGCCAGGACCGCGTTGTTGGCGGTGTCCCACGCGACCCCGAGTCCCTCGGCGACACGGGCGACGGTGAGGTGTGCGACCACGATCCCTTCCAGCGCCCACCGCAACCCGGTGCGCGAGAGCTTCGCGCGTGGCTCCGCCGCGGCGCTGGTGTCTTGGCGCCACACGTGTCCGCAGTCGGCACAGCGGTAGCGGCGCACTACAACTTCCAGCACGGTCGGTCGCCAGCCCAGCGGCTCGTGGGCCAACCGCCGGATCACGGTGTCACGAGCAGCGCCTTCGCTGCCGCACCGTCGGCAAGACTGATCTGGTTCCACCACGCGGCACGCGAGGACCGCACGATCCGGTTCAAGTCGTTGCCCGGTCACGCTCAGACCGAGGCCGTCGAGTCGAGCGAAGGCGGTCAGGTCAGGGCGGCCGAAGCCGGCCGGCGGGGTAGCGTCGGACACGTCGAGGTCTTTCGGATGGATGGCGTAGGAACCTCCATCGTCGGGAGACCTCGACGTCTATCTGCGGACCGACGCGCCGACCTACACCCTCATCTGGGAAGAGCCTGATTAGGTCGTCGGTTCGATTCCGACAGGCGGCTCCGGCGAACAGCCCCTGACCTGCGCAAACGCAGGGCAGGGGCGGTTCGGTTCTGGTGGTCGCGCAATGCGCTGGCCTCACGGCTCTGCCCGACACCGACGTCGCTCTCCTCTGCGACGGACCCCTCGCCGGCTGAGCGCTCGCGGCCGGCATCCTGTCCGTGTGCCGATATGCCTCGCTCCGCTCGGCAACGCAGCGTGGCGTTGTGTCGCGACCTGGACGTGCGAGGTGTCAACGGTGCGTCGGCGCAGCGATCGTTGTGTGCGCAGCGAGATGCTCCATGCCGCACGCGCGGCGCGCACGAACGCAACGCCCCGGAACGCCAACGACCCGTCATCGCTGCGACGCGCAACGCGTCTCCCGTCACGGCAACGGATCGCAACCACGACCCGTCCACGGCGCCTCGCGGGACGGAGGGCAAGTTGACACAGTTGCGCTGCCATGGAACCGCGCTGGCTCTCTCGATGACCACCGGTGAAACAGTGCCGCTCCAGGCTTGCGCCTGGTGTTGCCTGGCCTCCTCGTGATCGGCCCGTCGGGGATCGTCAACGTGGTGCGGGTGTCGAGGCGGTCGGGTCCGACGGCTCGGCGGGGCGCGATCGTCTCGTGCGTTGGCGGACTACGGGAGCTTGGACGCGAGGACGTCGGCCGCCAGGATCTCGGGTGCTGCGCCGAGGAGGTGCTGGTTGGCCATCAGGGCTGCGACGATGGCGCCGTTGGCGTGGGCGTCGCGAGCGGCCTCGTCGGGGAATGCATCGAAGATCCAGAAGGTGTCGGCGTGGGTCCTAGCCGCGAACCAGACAATCGTTCCTACTTCTTCGTTGGCGAGTGCGACAGCGCCAGCGAGCAGATCGGCGAGCGCGTCGTGCTGTCCATCGGCCGCGACGATCTTGGCGACGAAGGCATACGGAAGTGATGCGGGTGTGGACATGAGGGGTTCTCCTTGAAGTCGGGGTTCTTCGTGGGGCGAGTTCAGCGTATGACGAGCGAGGGCCGGTGGGGAGTGGCGTATACGGCAGTATTGCTATTGTTCGCGCCATGCGTATCGGACTGATCGCGATCGACGGCTGCTTCGGTTCGGCGGTCGCGTCGGTCATCGACATCGTGCGGGTGGCCGACGGAGCCCGCGGCGATGTCGACCCGCGGATCGACCCGATCGAACTCGCCATCCTCGGACCGAAACGGCGAGTGACCACGACGGCATCGATGACCCTGTCGGTGGACCACCCGCTGTCGGAGTCCGGAGAGTTCGACGTGGTCGTCGTCCCTGCGCTTGGAACCCTCACGGCCGCCGCGACCCACGACGCCCTCCAGAGCCGAGATGCTCGTTCGGTCATCGCCTCACTCGGGCGCCTCGACGACGCGACCACCCGGATCGCCGCGGCGTGCACCGGCGTGTTCGCCGTCGCCGAGACCGGACGGATGCATCATCGGCGGGCGACGACCAGCTGGTTCCTGGGGCCGGAGTTCCTGAAGCGCTATCCGACCGTCGCCCTCGATCTCGACGCCATGGTCGTGGTCGACGGGAACCTCGTCACCGCCGGCGCCGCCTTCGCCCACATCGACCTCGCGCTCTCACTCGTGCGATCGATCAGCCCCGACCTGGCCCAACATGTCGCCAAGCTCCTCATCATCGACGAGCGCCCGTCGCAGGCGGCCTTCGTCGCCTACGAACATCTCCGGCACGAGGACCCGATCGTCGTCGAGTTCGAACGCTTCGTGCGCGTCCGCCTGGACGAACCGTTCAACGTCGCCGTCGTCGCGCAGTCGCTCGGCACCAGCCGGCGCACCCTCGAACGACGAGTCCGTGCGGCGCTCAACCTCACTCCGCTCGGCTTCGTCCAACGGCTTCGCATCGAACGAGCTCGGCACCTCTCAGCAACCACGGACCTCACCTCCGCCGAGATCGCGCGACGGGTCGGCTACGCGAACGCCGAGACTCTGCGCTCCCTCCTGCGCAGGGAGCGACGCCGTTCCTGACCTATCGCCATGCCTGTAGCCGGTGTCCTAGCGCTCGGTTGGAACCACCTCTCAGCACGTCGCGTCGACGCTCCTGCGTCGCCCCTGGACGACCCACTCGACACGCCCGCAGCACAGGCCATGTGACGTGCCCCGGCTTCCCGGACGGTCGGGGTTGGGTGGCTGTGATGTCGCTGCGTTCTCGTCGAGGGGGTCAGCAGACCCGATCAGGGTCGATTGGGATGAGCCGCGAAGGCGGTCAGGTCAGGGCGGCCGAACCCGGCCGGCGGGGTAGCGTCGGACACGTCGAGGTCTTTCGGATGGATGGCGTAGGAACCTCCATCGTCGGGAGACCTCGACGTCTATCTGCGGACCGACGCGCCCGGCCGACCTACACCCTCATCTGGGAAGAGCCGGATTGCCCCAGTTGGCCTGCGGAGACCACACGCAGCCCGTGCGCGTGCAGATCGGTGAGCTGATCGAGATAGTTAATCGCCGTACGGCGAGCTCGTCGCCCGGCCGTAACCGCAGAGTCGAGCCCGGCGACGAGCCGTTGTAGCCCAGCGCTGCGGTGGGTTGTCCACCCAGGGTCGCGGCCAGCCGCGGTAGTCAACTCCACGGCCAGCCTGCCGTCGCGGCTGGCGAGCACACCCGGGTCGCGCCCGGGTCGCCTTGTGGGAAGCTGGGGCCGCCCGGGGGCTGGGGCCCCCGGGTCCAGCCAGCCAGCCAGCCAGCCGCGCCCGCCGTCAGCGCAGCAGCGCCGAACCCGGTCAACGTCAGGGCTCGGCGGCGACTGAGATGCCTGCGTTCATGTCAGCTCATCCCGACGACGCCGATACTCCTCGTCATCGATCTCGCCGCGCGCGTAGCGCTCGTCGAGGATCTGCCGGGCCGTGACCCCAGCCTCGAGGGAAGCACCGGGACCGACCACGGATCCGGAGGAGCCGCGCCCACGAGCCAGCTGTGCCGTTCCATAAACCAGCAGCGACACGCCGAGCAGCAGGAGGATCGGCCAGAACCAGCCCCAGCCCATCATTGATCCACCCATCACAGTCGTGACCTCCTCGTGTTGACCTCACATCGCTGGCAGTTGTGAGCACCGCGCCGACGGCGGGGCTCAGGGCATAACGGCGATACTCCACCGCACGCACGTTGGTATACCCCAAGGGGGTAACGTTACTGTGGTCAGGCGCGACCCCTGGCACGCTCCGGCGCTTCGGCGAGGAGGTCAGGTACCCCATGCAGATCGCTCACACCGTCGCTCTCGACCATCAGCAGGCCATCAGTGCCGTCACCGCCGCGCTGGCTGAGCAGGGGGTCGGCGTCCTGACCACCATCGACATCAAGGCCGACCCGGGCGCTCTGCTCGGGATCGACTCCGGCGACCAGCCGAGCTCGGCGAGACCGCCACAGACGCTGGCGCACGCCCGCGCGGAGCCCTCGGCTCCTTGACCGAGTGAGTTCGCGGTCGTCACTCCGGTCCTGGCCGACCAGGCGGCGGGATTGGCCCGCCTCGCGGAGAGCCCATCCAGCACCGGACGAGGACGTGGCTTGCGGTGCAGCTTGAGGTGTGAATCTTCGCCCGATAGTCGCTCACACTCCTGCATAGGAGTGCAGCCCGGCGACCACCATGTTGATGAAGAACAGGTTGAACACGATCGTGGCGAAGCCCGCGGTGTTGATCCAGGCTGCGCGCGCGGTCCGCCACCCGGCCGTGGCGCGGGCGTGCAGATAGGCGGCGTAGAGTACCCAGGCGACAAAGGACACGACTTCCTTGGGGTCCCAGCCCCAGAACCGACCCCAGGCGGCCTCGGCCCACGCGGCGCCGGCGATGATGGCGAAGGTGTAGAGCGGGAAGGCGAGTACCGTCACCCGGTAGGCGAGCCGGTCGAGCGTCTCGGCCGACGGCAGCTTCGTGGCCAGCACGGCGGGCTTTTCGCTGCGCTTCACTATGAACAGCAGGCTCGCGACGCCGGATACCAGCAGCATGCCGGAGGCCAGCGTGATCGTGGTGACGTGGATGATGATCCAGTACGACTGCAACGCTGGCACCACGGGCGCAGCGTCGAGATAGAGCACCGTCCCCGCGAGGAACATCAGCAGCACGACCGGCGTCAGCACGAACACCCCGGCCGGACGGATCGCGGGATGCCGGTAGACCAGCACCAGCCACGCGGCGACGGCCAACATGCACAGCGCCGAGACGAACTCGTACATGTTGCCGAGCGGCCAGCGGTAGGCCGCGAGGCCGCGCAGTACGATCGACCCGAGGTGCAGCAGCACCGCGAGGATCATCAACGAAACGCCGATGCGGCCGTAGCGGTCGACGCGGGCCCGGCCCGGTTTGCCGCCGTCGGGCGTGAGGCCCGCTGGGGACGGCTCGACGACCGCGACCTCAGTCGCCCCGCCGGCCTCCGCCGCAGAAGCGCCGACCGCCACAGGTGCTTCCGACGTGCGCCTGCTGCGGGCGATCCGGCGCGACGCGTACTCCAGCGATGTGAATACCATCGCCAGTAGCAGCACGACGAGCGTCGCCTGGAACAGGCGGTCACTCCACATCGCGGTGATCGGGTCCACGAGCATGTCAACCGTCCTTGTTCTGCGTCGGTGCGAGCAGCTCGGCCGAGAGCCGGTCGAACTCCTCGCCGTAGCCCGCTCGGTCGGTGCGAGCCAGGCCGCCGAGCTCGACCCGGCTGCCCGTGGCGTCACCGTCGGTGGCCTGCACGCGCACCCAGAAGCGGCGCCGCTTGATCAACAGCGACAGAGACAGACCGCCCACCATCAACATCGAGAACACGAGCACCCAGACCTGCCCCGGGTCGTAGCCGACCTGCAGGTTCACCCACGGGGTGACGCCATCGAACCGGACGACGGTGCCATCCGGCAGCCGCACGGTGTCCCCGATCCCGAGCCGGTCCTGCGCGACCGAGTGCAGCTCACCGTCGTCGATCTTCTGCTGGTCCACGGCGAAGATCGACTGGCCGCGACCGTCGTCGATGCCGAGATCACCGAGCAGCACGTTGACGTCGGCGGTCGGTGCGCGCAGGTCGGGGTGTACCGAGGCCAGGCGGCCCTGCTGGTCGATCGCCCCGGTCGGGGCGAAGGTGCCGGTCACCGCGAGCTGGGTAGTGCGCCGGGCTTCCGGGTCGGTGACGCCGGGGCGCTCGAACTTGGTCGCGCCCTCGGAGAGCTGGGTGCCGCTCAGGTCGACCGGGCGCCACTGGATCTCCCCGGTTCGGCTCTGCCCGTCCGGCCAGGTGACGGTGAATTCCGGCGCGTAGCCGTAGCCGGTGAGGTAGATGCGGTCGCCGTCGGTGCGCAGCGGCTGGTTGATCGAGATGTCGGTCGGGCGCCAGCTGGTTCTGCCGTTGCGGAGGTCTTCTCCGGTCTGGTAGGCGACGTCCGCGCCGAAGGTGGCCGGTTGGCCGTTCGGCAGCCAGCTGCCGTTGAAACGGTCGACCCGCACGCAGAACTGGTTGAGGTCAGTGCCGTCGACGCGCAGCCCGGCCCGGAACGTGTCGTAGCCGAGGACGGAGGAGTTGCAGAACTCGGTGCCGTCCGCGCGGATGATCACGTCGCCCTCGTAGCCGTACATCTTGCCGCCGGCCAGACCGAGCAGGATCCCGATCAGGCTCAGGTGAAAGACCAGGTTGCCGGTCTCACGCAGGTAGCCCTTCTCGGCGGACACCGTCCGGCTACCGTCGGCCTCGCTGCGTTCGACTGTTCGCCAGCCACGCAGGAGTGTGCGGGCGCGCCCGAGCACCGCTTCGGGAGCCTCGACCGAGGCGCCCGAAGCGTGGTGCGGCAGCCGAGACAGGTTCCGCGGTATCGCGACGGGTGGCTGGCGCACCCCGCGCCAGTACTCCCGCGAGCGGGGCAGCACGCACCCCACCAGCGAGATCATCAGCAGCAGGTAGATCGCGGCGAACCACGGGCTGGCGAACACCTCGAATCCGCCCAGTGCCTCGACGATCGGCGCCGCGGTGGGGTAGTCGGCGTAGAAGTCGTCGACGAGGAACGCGTTGAGTGAGCGCTGCGGGAACAGAGCGCCCGGCAGCGCGGCGACGGCGAGCAGGAACAGCAGCACCAGCGCGGTGCGCATGCTCGTCAGGCCGCGCCAGGTGTTGCGCAACAGGGCCGCCCCGGCCCGGAAGGGCCCGAGGCGCGACGGGGGCTCGCCGCCGGAGCTGGTCTGCGGCGTCGTCGGGGGTGCGGTAGGTGGTGAGCTCATCTAGATGGGCGGGGTGAACCCGGCGATCGAGACCTGCAACTTCACCAGCCACTGTGCCCACAACCCGGACACCAGCAGCACACCGACTGTGACCAGCAGCACGCCCCCGACGACCTGGACCGCCCTGGTGTGCCGGCGCAGCCAACCCAGCGCACCAACGGCGCGGGTGGCACCGAGCGCGATGAGCACGAACGGGATCCCCAGCCCGGCACAGTAAGCGAGGATCAGGACGATCCCGCGCAACGAGCCGCCCCCGGTCCCGGCGGCGACGGCAACGACCCCGGCCAGGGTCGGGCCGATGCAGGGCACCCAGCCGAGCCCGAACACCGCACCGAGCAGCGGCGCACCGGCCAGCCCGGCCCGTGGCGCCCAGTGCGCGCGGTACTCGCGCTGCAGCGCCGGGATCAGCCCGGCGAACGCCAGCCCCATCACGATCATCACGACGCCGCCGATGCGCTGCAGCACGGCCTCGTTGTCGATCAGTACATCGGACAGCCAGACCACACCGACCATGACGATGGTGAACACGGTGGTGAAGCCCGCGATGAACAGTGCGACCGCGCCGACAACACGCCAGCGGCCGTCGACGGGCCGTGTTCTAGGCGAGCCCGCCGTGTCCTCCGCCGCCGGCCCGGTCGGGTTGCCGGCAGCGGCGCGGGGAGCGCCCGGGTCGGCGAGCGCCAGTACGGCCTCGGCGTCGGTACCTGTGCGCCGGGCGGCTGCGCGGGCACGAGCCTCGGCCGAGGTCACCGGCGGTGATTGCGCGCCCACCAACCCGGCCAGATAGGCGAGATAGCCGGGAACCAGCGGCACGACGCACGGCGACGCGAAGCTCACCAGCCCCGCCGCCACCGAGACCAGGGCCGCGAGTACCAACGGCCCCGACATCGCGAGAGTTGTGGTCGCGCCCATCAGTCACGCGCTCCACCAGCGCGCGGGAGCGGTCGAGATTCAGCGTTCACGGCCTGTCCCCGCTTCGTCGGTCAGCTTGGCGATCAGCGGCAGCAAGTCCGAGCTCGACACCGGGGTCAGGAACACCGCCGCCACCCGAGCCTCGCGGTCCAGCACGATTGTCGAGGGCACCACGTTGCGCGGATACCCGTCGAGCCGTGCCAGGCTGCGGCCCGAGAAGTCATAGATCGAGTCGTAGGTCAGCCCACGGTCGGTTTTGAAGTCCAGCGCAGCCTGCCGGTCGTCGCGAACATCGATGCCGAGCACGACGGCATCGCCACGCGTGGCGTCCTGCACCGCCTGCAGCTCGGGCGCCTCCACCCGGCACGGGCCACACCACGAACCCCAGATATTGAGCACGCGGATCTTGCCGGGGAAGTCCGCGATACCGACTTCGGTCCCCGGGTTCATCAGGCTCTCGCCGCGTAGGTCGGTGATCCGCTGACGGCTCTCTGGCGGGTCGTAGGCGATCCGCGTCTGTCCGCCGGGTGCCACGAACTGAAACTCCTGTCCCGGCCCCGACCCGGCCGCGTCCCGGCCAACTCCGCAGCCGGTCGACAGCAGAACCGCCATGGCCGCGATCGCTGCAAGAGCGGGGCGCACCTGGCGCCCGTGCGTGCTCACCACGCCGCGCTGGTGGGAAAATCTGCGGTACGCCGCCACCTCGACCTCCTTCCCTCCGCAGTCCGAACTCCTACGCTCCGTAGAAGCTAGCTCATCGGTCAACACGCCGGGGATCGGACCCGGGTCTGCGACGACCTACGATGGCCCGCGGCGACCTCCGGGCCGCAGCTGACGCGGTCCGGCTCTCCCGCCGGAGACTGAGAGCGTGTTTGAGAAGAGTCGGAGTGTCTGCGTCGCTGGGGCTGCGCACTGGTCCATCGTGGACAGGTGGCTCGACGTAAGCGGCGGTACCCCTCGGACACCAGCGACGAGCAGTGGGCGCTGATCGAGCCTCTGCTACCCGAGGCGGGGTCGGGTGGGCGGCCGGAGAAGCACCCGCGACGTGACGTGGTCGACGCGATCCTCTATGTCGTGCGCGCCGGATGTGCGTGGCGGGCTCTACCAGCGGACTTCCCGCCCTGGCAGACCGTCTACTGGTACTTCAACCGGTGGGAACAGCAGAAGGTCACCGAACAAATCCTCCCGGTCGTGCGCCGACAGCTACGCGCCGACGAAGGCCGCGACCCCGAGCCCAGCGCAGGGATCATCGACTCGCAGAGCGTCAAGGGCGCCGACACCGTCGGCCAGGAGACCCGCGGTTACGACGCCGGGAAGAAGATCAACGGGCGGAAGCGGTTCATCGTCACCGACACCCTCGGGCTGCTGTTGACGACCATGGTGTGCTCGGCGTCGGTACAGGACCGCGACGGCGCCAAGTCCATCCTGCTCGACCTCTACCTGCGCACCCGCGTGCGGTTCGTCTACGCCGACGCCGGGTTCGCCGGACGCCTCCTGGAGTGGGCGACCACGATCCTTCGCAGCACCGTCGAGGTCGTCCGCAAACCGCCTGAGCAGCGTGGATTCGCCGTTCTTCCCCGTCGGTGGGTGGTCGAGCGGACCCTGGCCTGGCTCACGGCCCACCGGCGACTGGCCCGAGACTACGAACGCCACCCCGCCGTCTCCGAGGCCATGATCCGCTGGGCGGCGATCAACACCATCACTCGCCGCATCGTCCGCGGCAAGCCGGCTGCCCGCCAGCAGAAGTACGTCTGCACGCCCGCAACCTGATCTTCTCAAACACACTCTGAGCACGATCAAGGGCAGCCCTTCCTGCAACGTCGTAGCCATCCCCCTGGCCGCGGTGGGTCTGCTCAACTCGATGATCGCCGGCGCGGTCATGGCGTTCAGCTCCGTCTTCGTCGTCGGCGACAGCCTGCGACTGCGCCGCTTCCGAGGACACGCGGACTGATCGGGTCCACCACGACGAGGTGGTGCAGCCGCCGAGTGGCTGCACCACCTCGCGCGCATCGCACCTGCCCAGGACGCCGCTCCCGGGACCACGGCGGCCGAGGCAGCTCGCGCGCTATGACGGTGTGTCGGCGACACGACGGGCAGCCCCCACGGCACGGGTAGGCGACCGGAAGAGGCGGGGCCACGGGTGGCGACGAGGCCGCAGCGGCGTGTCCGTCGGACAGCACGTCGGACAGCCATCTGCCGCCTCCGCCGAGCAGTCTGCCGGGCACGCCTGGACTCGGCAGGACCAATTGGCCGAATGTGATCGCCTTTCGTTAACCCTCCTCTTGTCTTTTCGGGCGATCATTTTACCTTCCTCTTGCTCGGCCGACAGTAGAATGGTGATCTCCGCGACGCAGCGGGAAGCGCAAAGCAAGTCCGGCGCCACTTATTCGTGAAGCTGCACGGAAAGTGGCGCTGGCCTGTTGGGGGAGATCTCGTCGTGCGCACAGAGAGACAAGCGGAGATCACCCGGCCGCTGGCTACCCTTGCGCGGTACCGCATACGCCTTGGTAGCCGGCCGGGCCGTCATCGATGCGACTCGCGAGGGCGCGCGAGCAGTGTTAACGCAGTGTGCTCGGTCATAGATCGTTTCGGCTCTTCCATGCTCGTCGGTCCGAGCGGAGGGATCTTGCGGCAGCGAGTGAGGACCACCGATCCGATCACCGGCCGCCCGAGAATCGTAGTGGAGTCGGACACGAGGATCGGAATGCCCAGCAGCGTGCACAGCGTACGGATCGGGCCGTGCATCCGGCGTCCGGTCGCTCAATCTGATGGCGCGGTGCCGCGGGACAGCACCGGAGAAGCGCAATGACCCGCTGGGACCAACTCATTCGGACACCCGACGATGATGTTCGGACGGGCCTGCGAAGCGGTCCCGGCACGTCGGGATCCACCGGGCTGGAAGTGGGCAGCCCTGGACTCGGACGGATCCTGATCGACCAGGACGAGCCACAGGGCAGGCGGGCGCACCCGACCGAGCGACTTGAGGCTCTGTTTGAGGCGCAGTGCGAGGGTCACGTCCGGCGGAGTGGTGTATGAGATCGACTCCGCGTGATCTTGGTTCGGGATTCTAGGCGGTTATTGCCTCGGTTGTCATGAGTGCCTCGCTGCCGGTCGGTGCGGCTTCGGTGGTGACGATGCGGATGCGTGAGCGGGCCAGTAGATCGAGGCCCATGTAGCGGCGGTTCTCGGTCCACTCATCACTCTGTTCGGCCAGGACGGCGCCGACGAGGCGGATCAGGGAGTCGCGGCCGGGGAAGATCCCGACCACGTCGGTGCGACGGCGGATCTCCTTGTTCAGCCGCTCTTGAGGGTTGTTCGACCAGATCTGGCGCCAGACCTCGCGCGGATATGCGGTGAACGCCAGCAGCTCATCGCGGGCGTTGTCGAGGTGCTTGGCTGCGTCGGGCCAGCGCGCGGTGAGAGTGTCGACCACGCGTCCGTACTGGGCTGTGACGGCGTCGGCGTCGGGCTGGTCGAAGATCGTGCGCACCTGCGTAGCGACATGCGGCTGCGCCGACTTCGGAACACGGGAGAGCAGGTTACGCAGGTAGTGGGTGCGACACCGCTGCCACGCCGCACCCGGCAACGCCGAGGCGATCGCCGCCACCAAGCCGGGATGGGCGTCGGAGATGACGAGCTGGACCCCGGACAGGCCGCGGGCGACCAGACCGCGCAGGAACGCCAACCAGCCCGCTCCGTCCTCGCTGGAGGCCACATCCAGGCCGAGGATCTCGCGGTGCCCGTCGGCGTTCACCCCGGTCGCGAGCAGCGCGTGCAAGTTGACCACCCGGCCGTCTTCGCGGACCTTCACCGTGAGCGCGTCGACCCACACGAACGTGTACGGGCCCTGGTCGAGCGGGCGCTCGCGGAACGCGGCGACCTGCCCGTCGAGGTGCGTGGCCATCTCGCTGACCTGCGAACGCGACAGCGACTTCACCCCGAGTTGTTCGGCCAGCTTCTCCACCCGCCGGGTGGAGACACCGAGTAGGTAGGCCGTGGCCACGACGGTGACCAGGGCCTGCTCGGCGCGGCGGCGGTGGGTCAGCAGCCAGTCCGGGAAATAGGAGCCCTGGCGCAGCTTCGGCACCGCCAACTCGATCGTGCCCGCTCGGGTGTCCCACTCCCGGGCCCGGTAGCCGTTGCGCTGGTTCGTCCGCTCGCTGCTGCGCTCGCCATAGCCGGCCCCGCACTGCTGATCGGCCTGCGACGACATCAACGCGTTCGCCATCGTCGCGATCATCGTCTGCAACAGATCCGGCGACACACCCGCCGAGGCGAGCTCCTCGACAAGCTGGGCAGGGTCCACACTGTGTGGTGCGGCCATCGTGGTGGTCCTTCCTGGAGTTCCTTGGTCGGTACTCGAGAAAGATCACGCGGTGGCCGTCTCACGTCACGACGCCACGCCGCTCACCAGCGACGAACCCGTACACCACCTCCGCGGACGTAACCGTGCGAGTGGTTGGTCCGATTCGGTTGCGCCGACCGCTCGGCCGTGGACACCCCGGAGGGTGTCCTCTCGTATCTGGACCTGGACGACGAGGCAAACCGCTTGGCCCGCTACCTGCGGCTGCACCACATCGGCCGTGGGGACAGAGTCGCGCTGCTACTCGGCGGCTCAGCTGATTTCTGTGTCGCGATGCTCGCCGTGGCCAAGGTCGGTGCCGCCTACGTTCCACTGGACGTGCGACTCGATGGCGATGACGTGGTCGCCATCATCGCTGATGCAGGCGCGCAGTTGGTGCTCACGACCTCGACAGTCGCGGCCGGGATTCCCGAATTCGATGCGCGGACGGCGACGACCGTGGTCGCGCTCGACCTCGCCGGGCGTTTCATCGCCGAACAGAGTTCACGACGCTTGCTGGCCGTTGAACGCGGCGTGCCGGGCGGGCCGGTCGCCTACATCGTCTACAGCTTCGACACCGACGGACGTCCGCACGGAGTGGCGATCGACCACAGCAGCGTATGCAACTTCGTGCGTGTGGCAGCCGAGGTGTATGGCATCGTGCCCGGTGACCGGGTGTTCCAGGGGCAGTCACGGGCGTCGGACCTGGTGGTGGAGGAAACCTGGGTGCCGTGGGTCGCCGGAGCCACGGTGGTCGCTCCACCGGCCGGGTCGAACCTGCAGGGAGACGCCTTGTGGCGCTTCCTCGGTGAGCGATGTGTGACGGTGCTGCGCAGCGACGCCGCGACACTGGCTGCACTCGACGAGCGTCTGCTCGCGCTGCGGCTGGTGCTGTCGAGCGCGTCGTGCCCACCGGAGGTCATCAGGCGCTGGCGCCGTCCCGGACGTCGGCTGATCGGCACCTACGGTCCGCCCGAAGCAACTGTGACCACCACCTGGACCGAGCTGGAGCCGGGCCGGCCCCCCTCGCTCGGAGTTCCGTTGCCGACCTACAGCGTCGTCGTGCTGGACCTCGAGGATCCGCGCTCCGCGCTACCGCGCGGTGCGACCGGCGAGATCGGGATCGCCGGGATCGGCCTGGCCCGCGGCTACGTTAACCGTGACGACCTGGCACAGGCAGCGTTCGTTGCCGATTCACTGGATGTGCCCGGCAATCCGTCGCAGCGGATCTTTCGCACCGGCGACCTGGGCCGCATCACCGCCGACGGGCGTATCGAGTACCGAGCCCGACTCGAGGAAGGGGCATCGGCACGTGGCCGTCGCTTCGAGCCGGCGCCCCCGAACCTGGAGGCCCTCACCCCGGAGGCACCCACGACGCAGTCAATGGCGGTAGAACACGCCGCACCGATGCCCCCCGTCCTCGCACCGGGTGCCGGCACCGCCCCCGCCGCCCCCACCGGCGCTGAGGCGCTTCTGGGCGAGGTGCTTGCCGGGGTGCTGGACCGCGAACGGGTCCCCGTCGACGCGAACTTCTTCGACGACCTGGGGGCCGACTCGTTGCTGATGGCAAAGTTCTGCGCCCGGGTACGCACACACCCGGACCTACCGTCGGTGTCGATCCAGTACATCTACGAGCACCCGACACTGCGACGCCTCGCCACCGCTCTCGCACTACCGGCTGAGGCACCGGCGCCGCCGTCGCCGGGCGTGGTGGAGGAACAGTTGGCCGAGATCCTGGCGGAGGTACTCGACCGTGACGAGGTTCCTCCGCAGGCGAACTTCTTCGAGCTCGGCGCGGACTCGTTGGACATGGCCAAGTTCTGCGCCCGCGTCCGCAAGGACCCCGAGTTGCCGACGCTGTCGATACAGGACGTCTACAGCCATCCGACCCTGACGGACCTGGCGGCGGCCGTGGCCCCCGCCGCCGACGGGACCGCACAAGCGGCGCAGGACCTGGCGGTGCAGCTCGGCGAGGTCCTCGCCGCGGTGGTGGAACGGGAGGTGCCGGACGAGGCGAACTTCTTCGACGACCTGGGCGCCGACTCCCTGATGATGGCGAAGTTCTGCGCCCGCGTCCGCAAGGACTCCCGGCTGCCGACGCTGTCGATGGAGAACGTCTACGCCACTCCGACGCTCGTCGGCCTGGCCGCCTCGCTCGCCCCGGCCGCACGAGGTGATCTCACCGCGGCGACTCCGCCGGAGGAGCCGGCCGTCGTGCTCGACCGGTGGGCCTCGGTCCGCCGGGTCGGCACCGCGGGATATGTCCTGTGCGGCGCGCTCCAGGTCGCGTTCGCCGTGGGCTGGTCCTATCTCATGGCGTTGGTGTTGTTCTGGGGCTATGAGTGGTTCGTCGCATCGCCGACCCTGCTCGATCTCTACACGCGGGCGGTCGTTGTTGGCGCAGCGAGCTTCGCGTTCCTGTGTCTGTTCCCGATCGTGGTGAAGTGGGTGCTGATCGGTCGGTGGCGGCCCCGCTCGATCCGAATCTGGAGCCTGGGCTATGTCCGATTCTGGATTGTCAAGACGCTGGTGCGGATGAACCCTCTGGTTCTGTTCCGCGGCTCACCGCTCTACGTGCTGTATCTCCGGTCGCTCGGCGCCCGGATCGGCCGCGACGTGGCGCTGTTCGCCCAGTCCATGCCGGTGTGCACCGACCTGCTGTCCATCGGTGACCGCACGGTGATCCGCAAGGACGCGATGTTCTCTGGCTACCGGGCCCGCGACGGTCTGATCGAGATCGGGTCGGTCACCCTGGGCGACGATGTGTTCGTCGGCGAAGCCACCGTGCTCGAACTCGGCACGCGCATCGACGATGGCGGCCAGCTCGGACACACCTCCGCATTGCTGAGCGGGCAGGTGGTCCCCGCCGGCGAGCGTTGGCACGGATCACCGGCCCGCCCGGCCGGGGTGAACTACTGCACCGTCCCGCCCGCCAGGCCCGGACTCCCCCGCAAGATCGTCTATTCGCTGGTGCAGTTGACCATCGTCCTGGGCCTGGCCCTCCCGCTCGCCCTCGGCGGCATCGCGCTGCTGCTGCGCGAGGTTCCGCAGCTGACAGCGCTGCTGTTCCCAGGTCCGGAGGCGTTCGTCCACTGGTACTTCTACCTCGAGATCCTCGCTCTGAGCTTCGTGCTGTTCTTCGGCGTCCTTCTCGTGGCGTTCCTGGTGATGATCACCGTTCCGCGCCTGCTGGCTCGCGCGGTGCGGCCGGACCGGGTCTACCCGCTCTACGGAGTGCACTACTTCCTGCACCAGACCGTCGCGTTGCTGACCAATAGCATCACGTTCACGATGCTGCTCGGGGACAGCTCCGCGATCCCGCACTACCTCCGGGCCGTGGGCTACAAGCTCCGGCCACTGGTACAAACCGGCAACAACTTCGGGATGCTGATCAAGCACGAGTCGCCCTATCTCACCAGGATCGGCACCGGCACCGTCGTCGCCGACGACCTCTCGATCGTCAACGCGGAGTACTCGAACACGTCCTTCTGCTTGTCGCAGACCACGATCGGTACGAACAGCTTCTTCGGCAACCGGATCGTCTACCCGTCGCAGGGCAGGGTCGGGAACAACTGCCTGCTCGGCACCAAGGTCATGATCCCCCTCGACGGCCCGGTCCGAGAGGACGTCGGCCTGCTGGGCTCACCGAGCTTCGAGATCCCCCGCACGGTTGCCCGCGACGCACAACTCGAGCTCGGCGAGCAGGGACTGCGGCGCGCGCTCCGTGGCAAGAATCGGCACAACGCCGTCACGATCGCGCTGCACCTGATCGTGCGCTGGCTCTATTTCTTCGGGATCGCGATCCTGGTCCCCGGGATCGCGATCTGGGAGGTCACGCTCGGCGCTGCCGAAATCCTGGTCGCGCAGGTACTGATCACCGTGCTCACCGTCGGGTGGTTCACCGCGGTCGACCGGTCGGTGCGGCGACTGCTCCTGCGGGCGCCGAAGGGGTGCTCGATCTACGAGCCGATCTTCTGGGGGCACGAACGGTTCTGGAAGGTCCCCGCTCCGAGCTACCTGCTGCTGTTCAACGGCACCCCGTTCAAAGGGCTGCTGTTACGCATGCTCGGCATGCGGGTCGGTGCGCGCCTGTTCGACGACGGCGCCGCGTTCGTCGAGCGGCCATTCATCAGCCTCGGTGACGACTGCACGCTCAATGAGCGCAGCATCGTCCAGAACCACTCCCAGGAAGACGGCGCGTTCAAGTTGGACCACACCGTCATCGGGTCGCGGGTCACGCTCGGGATCGGCGCCTTCGTGCACTACGGCATCACCGTCGGCGATGACGCCGTGATCGAGGCCGATTCGTTCCTCATGAAGGGCGAGGAAGTCCCCGCGGGCGAGACCTGGGGCGCCAACCCGGCCCGCGAGCTGCCCACCAGATCCATTCCGACGTCGGCATGAGCGCCGACCGCGCACCATGGGGAGTCGACATGACCTTCTCATCCCGGCCTCCCCAGAGCGTGGAGCTCCAGGTCGAACGCCGCCCCGGCACGCCTGCTCTCCTGCAGGTCGACCCGGACGACCCGTTGCAGTGGGCATTCGAAACGAGGCGAGCGCTCCGTAGCGCCGTAGTCGACCACGGCGCGGTGCTGGTCCGCGGTCTGGGGCTCTACGACTCGATCCTGGCCGGCGACGTGGTACGGATGCTCGCCGACGACCTGATGGCCGAGCGTGAGGCCTTCGCACCGCGGGTGCCCTACACCGACCGCGTCTACTCGACGACTCGGTGGCCACGCGGGATCCCGATGTGCCCGCACCACGAGCTGTCGTACCGCGACTGGTTCCCCGCTTCGATGATGTTCGTCTGCCTGTCCCCGCCCGTCCTCGGCGGCGCCACAGTCCTCGTCGACTCCTCCACCGTGCTCACGGCCTTGCCCGCGAGTCTGGTGAAACGTTGTGAGCGTGAGGGATGGATGCTGGTGCGCACCTACAACGGCGACGTCGGTCCGTCCTGGTCAGACGCCTTCGGTATCGGTGACCGACACGGCGTCGAGGACTACTGCCGAGCACACTCCATCGAGTTCGAGTGGCGCCGCGGCGGACAGCTCCGCACCCGGCAACGCCGCCCGGCCGTTGTCCGGCACCCGATCACGGGAGTGCGCTGCTGGTTCAACGAGATCGCCTACTACAGCGAGTGGGTCTTCGGCCCCGAAACAGCCCACGAGTTGCGCGACCTGCTCGGGCCCGACGGGCTACCTGCCACCACCTGCTTCGGAGACGGCACCCCCATCGGCTGGGACCTCGTTTCCCACATCATGCAGGCATACTCCGCCAACGCCGTCCGCGAGCCCTGGCAGAGCGGTGACCTCCTGGTCGTCGACAACATCCGCACTGCCCACGGCCGTGATCCCTACACGGGGCCGCGGGAGGTGCTCGCTGCGATGGCTGACCAGTGCACACTAGCCGAGTAGCCCAGCGGTCGGGTCGGGGTCCTGCGCAGGATTCGCGCCTTCCCGCCGTATCGGGTTCCGCCATCACAGGACCGCGCGGGCACGGCTATCGCCTGGCGATGCCGCTGCCCGACAGCGGAGGGTCCGATCGATGAGGTCGCGGATCGTGGCACTGGCTGTCACCGCTGCGGCCTTCGCCGTGGCACTGTTCGGGATACCGCTGGTCGTCGGGCTGGCCGAGTTTGCGGTGGCGGAGGAGCGCTCCTCACTGCAGCGTCTGGCGGGGTTCGCCGCTCGCACGGTGCAGGAGGACATGACCGACGATCTCGTGCCGAGACGTCTGCCGGACGGACCCGGCGAGGCCGCGATCGCCCTCTACGACGACGAGGGGACGCTGCTGCTCGGAGACGGCCCCGCGCACGGCGACGGCCCGGTCGAGTACGTCCTCGGCGACCGTACCGGGCCACCGCCGGTCGAGGACCTGACCGTCGCGGTCCCGGTCAGCGACACGGGCGACGTCATCGGAGTGGTTCGTACGTCCACACCGCCGTCTCAAGTCTATGGCGCCCTGGTCCCCATCTGGCTGGGGATGGCGGGCCTCGCCGCTGTCGTGCTGGTGTCAGCGTGGCTGCTCGCGCGACGGCTGGCGATCCGTCTGTCCCGTCCGCTTGAGCGCCTGGTCGACGACGCGGGCCGGCTGGGAGATGGGGATTTCGGTATCACCCCGGATTCGACCGGTATCGCGGAGACCGACCGGGCGAGCGCCGCCCTCAGCCGAACCGCACGGCGGCTCGACGACCTCGTCGCACGCGAGAGAGCGTTCTCAGCGGAAGCCTCTCATCAATTGCGCACGCCCCTGGCCGGCCTGCGGCTCCGATTGGAGTCCGCTCTCGACCGGCCCGAGCGCATGACGACCGCAGAGATCGCGGACGGTCTGGGTTCGATCGACCGGCTCGAGCGCACGATCGACGAGCTCCTGGCACTGGCACGCGAACGTCAGACGACCTCAGCACCGGCCGATCTCTCCGCGCTGCTCGCCGAGTTCGACGAGGAGTGGCGTTCTCGCCTCGCCCTCGAGAACCGGAGGATCTCGATCCGGCTGCCGGATTCTCTTCCCCGGCCGGACGCATCGTCGGCCGCCGTCCGCCAGATCATCGGCGTCCTCCTCGACAACGCCTACTTCCACGGTGCCGGGGCGGTGTCGGTCTCCGTCCACGAGTTGGGCGAGAGCGCGATCGCGGTCGAGATCAGCGACGACGGGCCCGGTGTCCCGACGGCCGCCCTCACCGACGGACACATCGGGAACGGCATGGGCTTACCGCTGGCCCGTCGACTCGCCGAGAGCGAAGGCGGACGACTCACCGTCGGAACCGTCCCGTCGACGATGACGCTGCTGCTCCCGGTCGCGACCGAGACCCGCTCTCCGGCGCACCGAGACAACGAGCCGGTGAATCGACTGAGCTTCCCCCAGGTTCCCGGAGAAGCGGTGGAACCTCAGCATCATCCTGATTCCGGCCGGGGCGAGCCATCCACGGAGCCCGCGGTGCCGTCGCGGCACCAGGGTTGATCCGGCCGCCTCAATCGGTCGTCCCGCTCATGCGAACGCGTGCCGGGATCCAGCATGTCGCGAGGAGGCCGGCGCCCAGTGCGATCATGGCCGCTACGCCGAAGGCTCTGCCGAACCCCTCCCCCGAGCCGGTCATGAGACTTGCTGCCGCGATGCTCGAGACCACGGCAGTGCCGATAGACGCTCCGAACTCGTGAAAGGTGCTGACGATGCCGGACGCGACGCCCGACTTCTCCGGCTCGACCTGCCCCAGTGCCGTTGCCGAGGCGACGAGGAACAGCGAGCCGATCCCCGCAGCGGCTGCGCTCAGCCCGAGCACCATGCTGAGCGTCCCCGCCCACAGCGCGGGCACGGCCAGTCCGAGTGCGGCGAGAAGTAACCCGCCGAGCGCCAGTGCCCGGCCGCCGACGCGCGCCATGACCCATCCCGCGAGGTTGGCGCCGAGCATCGTCGCACCGGCGACCGGCAGGAACAGCAGGCCGGTCGTGAGCGCGCTGTGGCCCATCGCGTCCTGCAGGTAGAAGGAGCCGAGGAAGAAGATGGCGACCATGAGGGCGGTGGCCATCAGGATCACGAAGGTCCCCGACCCCACCGATCGGCGGGTCATCAGCTCGACATCCATGAGCGGGGATCGAACCCGTCGTTGCCAGACGACGAAGGCCGCATACAGTGCTGCGCCCGCGACGACGAGGCCGACCGTGACGGGGGCGAGCCAGCCCCGATCACCGGCCCCGATCAGAGCGTAGATGACCAGGCCGGTCCCGCCGGTGATCAGCACGGCACCCAGAACGTCGACTCCCTGGCGCTCCTGCACCGGGACCCCGGGCAACGCCGGGAGCATGCGGATCAGAAGGACGAGGATCACCGCGCCGACGGGGATGTTCACGAAGAAGATCCACGGCCATCCCGGCCCGCCGGTCAGGACTCCGCCGAGCAGTACTCCGACCGCGCCGCCGGCGCCGCCCATGGCGGACCAGATTCCGAGGGCCTTGTTCCGCTCCTCGCCGGCGAACAGGCGCACGACCGAAGACAGCGCCGCCGGTGAAAGCATGGCTGCGCCGACGCCCTGCGCGATCCGACTGACAATCAGTATCGCCGCCCCATCGGCGATACCGGCGGTCAGCGACGCGATCGTGAACACCGCAAGGCCGGCGAGGACGAGTCGGCGTGGTCCGATGAGGTCCGCAACACGTCCTCCGAGCACCATCAGTCCGCCAAACGTGAGCGTGTAGGCGCTCGCCACCCATGTCAGCGCGTCGCGGGACAGGCCCAGGTCGGCACCCATGTGGGGTAGCGCGATCGCCACGACGGTGACATCGACGATCAGCATGAACTGAGCAACTCCGAGCAACGCCAGCGTCCGCCAGCGTCCGGTGTGTGCGACCACTCTGGAATCCGGCGTCGTGCCGGGCGAGTCGGGCATGGCAACCTCCTTAACTCGTACAGTACTGTCAGAGTTGCCTAATTGCCGTTCTAAGTCAAACAGGTATGTTCGAGCTCATGGGAGCTGGCTCAGAGCAGATGGCCTCGGGTGGACCCCGGCGAGCGGACGCTCGCCGCAACATTGATGCGATCGTCGAGGCAGCGGTGGACTGCCTAGGTCGACGCCCGGAGGCGAGCGTGGCCGACGTCGCGAAGGAGGCCGGGGTCGGCCGGGTGACCGTCTACGGGCACTTCCCTTCGCGGGCGGAACTCGTCGATGCGGCCGTCGTGCACGTACTCGAGCAGGTGGATGTCGCCCTGAAGTCGGTCGATCTTCACGGTCCACCGCGGGAAGCACTGGCGCGCTACATCCGCGCCAGTTGGGAGCACACCGGTCGCTCCCTCAGTCTTGTCGCCGCCGCAGAGAAGGAACTGGCCTCAGAGCGGATCCACCGGCTCCATGAGAGGCTGGCCGAGCGTCCAGTACGCGTACTCGAACGAGGACAAGCTGACGGTGTGTTCAGCGATGACCTCACCATCTCCTGGATGGTCGCGGTTCTGCATCGGCTCATCCACGGTGCTGCCGACGAGGTCGGAAGGGCGAACATCCACCCTTCCGATGCTGCGGAGCTGATCGTGACGACCGTGCTCCGGGCCTTCGCGCCGGGGCGCGTCGAGGTGTGATCGCGACTGACTGGGGCATCGTGTGTCGCGTGGGCACGCGAGGTCGGACGGCCGGCCAGCGGGTCATCGGTATCGACCCCGTCCGCGACGAGACCCTCGCCGTGACTGGAAGAGCATCGAGCCCAGGCGTGGGGCCGCTTCGTTGAGAGAGACGCCGCCCGCTGTCCTACCTCATCGAAGGTGGTCCCGGAGCAGGCAGGCGCTGTCGTGTGTTGGGCTCCAGAGAATGGGAACAACGGGTTCTGGCCCGATGGGGATGTCCTTCACGATCGACGGACAGAACTTCGATGCTCGACGGCGACGGTCAGCTCGTCGATCTCGACGCCGTCGAGGGGTGGACGATCAGACCCTGACCCCTTCCACCTGCACATCTGGCTGCCGAGGGAGACCGCAAGCGCCGCCACCTGCTCCAACGCGACGTACCAGTGAACAAGCCGGGATGCCTCGTCTCCCCCGGTGGCAACGACGCCGCGAGCGCGTCGAACCGCGCCAGCAGCGCAGCGGGTGCCACTGGTGCCTCGTACAGCACGGTTCGCCGTGCGACCACGTCCGCAACCGCTGAGACATCGCGGGCCGGCGGGAACGGACCAGTAGGCCGATGCCCACCGGTCCGCCCGCCGCACCGGGCGGTGCCGATGTGCGCTACCGCGGAGGGGGGTGCAGTGCGCGGCATCGCCATCACGGCATCTCCTACGATACATAGGACCACAAGAGGGTCTCGTTCCCCTCGACCGAGCCGACGCGCCCACTGGAGCCAGCACCGCGATGACCTGTCGACCCGGCCTCGGCCTCGTGCGCCCCGCAACGATCGCTCTCGCCGCGCTCGTCCTGCTTGCCGCCTGCGCCAGCACCCCGACAGCCCATGAGGCCGCAGCACCGAGCACTGCCACCGTCTCCACCGGCGCTGCGGCGTCCCCGGTGCGGCTCGTCGATGCCGCGCAGTTCGCCGAGCTGGTGGACAGAGACGGCGTCGTGGTCGTCAACGTGCACACGCCCGACGACGGCTCCATCGCCGGCACCGACGCCTCGATCCCGTTCGACCAGATCGGCGAGCGGGTCGCGGAGCTGCCGGCAGATCGAGCCGCTGCGCTGGCCGTGTACTGCCGGACCGGAACGATGAGCGCGGCCGCTGCGACGACACTGGCCACGCTCGGCTACCACAATCTCACCGACCTGGCCGGCGGAATGCAAGCCTGGCAGGACGCAGGCCACCCACTCCTGGCAGCCGGCTCGTGACGAACCGAGACCGGTTTCTACGACAGCATGCGCCGCACTCTCCGGCGTCAGGACACGAGAGGGCATCAGGCACAGAAACGACGCCACGGCGCGGGCGGGGCCGGCTCGGTCTCCGGGCAAGCTTCGTCTTGGCGGTCGCGGCAGGCGCCGCCTTCGCGGCAGCAGCTCCCCCTCGAGGCTGGTGGCCACTAGTACCACTCGGTGTCGCGATGTGGGTTCTGGCGCTTCGAGGTCGCACGCTGCGCCAGCGCGCCGGCATCGGCGCGGCGACCGGTCTGGTGTGGTTCAGTTCGTCGCTGTACTGGTTGTCCGACTTCGCCGTGGCCGGCTATCTGGCCGTCACGGTTGTCGAGACGGCGTTGCTCGTCGCAGTGGCCTGCGCCGTGCCGGGATCGACGCCGGGACGCCCATGGCACGGGTGGTGGGCGGTGCCGGCGTTGCTGATGTTGCTCGACGCCGCCCAGACTGCGTTCCCCTTCAGCGGATTCCCGCTCCCCGCACTGGTGCTCAGCCAGCTCGACGGCCCCTTTGCCGATGCGGCCCCCGTGGGTGGGTCACTACTGGTCACCGGGCTCGCCGCCGCTGCAGGGGCCGGACTCGCGGCCACAATCACGGCCACCGGTCGACAGCGGGTCGTCGTTCTCGCCGCGACCCTCGCCGGAAGTGTCGCCATCCCACCGGTCGGGGCCGCCGTCGCCGCCGCCACGACCACCGCCACAGGCCGGCTGGACACCGCGATCGTGCAGGGCGGGGGCCCGCGGGGACTGCGGGCGGTCTTCACCGATCCGCAGGACACCACCGACCGGCACCTGGCTGTTGCCCGCGACATCACCGCATCTCCCGACCTCGTGTTGTTCCCGGAGAACGTGATCACCTCCCGTGGGCCGGTGACCGGCGGACCGAAGGACCGAGCCGTCGCCGAACTGGCTCGACGGCTCGCCGCCCCGGTCATCGCCGGTGTGACGGAGACGCAGGGCAGCGGGTTCCGCAATGCCGCGCTGCTGTGGGACGCCCGCGGCCAGCAGACCGGGCGCTACGAGAAGGAACATCGCGTGCCGTTCGGCGAGTACATCCCCGGTCGGGCCTTGCTGGAGAAGATCACCGATCTGACGGCGCTGGTCCCCCGGGACGCCATCGTGGGCGACGGCACGGCGGCTCTCGACGTCGCCGGCCGCAGGCTCGGAGTCGTCATCTCCTACGAGGTGCTGTTCGCCGACCGGGTGCGGGAAGCGGTCCGTGCCGGTGGCGAACTCGTCCTGGTCCCGACCAATGCCTCGTCGTATGTCACTGACGAGGTCCCCTCGATCGAAGTTGCCGCGGCACGCCTGCGCGCGCTGGAAAGCGCACGCAGCGTCGTCCAAGCCGCACCCACTGGCTACTCGGCCGTTGTCGACCCCGACGGGACAGTTCGCGCACTGTCGCCCCTCGGCGATCCGGCGCTGCTGCGCGAGCCCGTCACGTT